>CAZXBB010000337.1:0-36218 GCA_964638815.1 uncultured Isosphaeraceae bacterium | reverse complement strand
GGTTTGGCACCTCGATGTCGGCTCATCACATCCTGGGGCTGAAGGCGGTCCCAAGGGTTGGGCTGTTCGCCCATTAAAGTGGTACGCGAGCTGGGTTCAGACCGGCGTGAGCCAGGTCGGTCCCTATCTGCTGTGGGCGTTGCAACATTGTGAGGATCTCTCCCTAGTACGAGAGGATTGGGAGGGAGCCACCCCTGGTGTGCCAGCTGGAGCGCTCGCTCCATCGCTGGGTAGCTAAGTGGCGCAGGGATAACCGCTGAAAGCATCTAAGCGGGAAGCCCGCCTCGAGATGAGTGTTGCACGCACTTTTGTGCGAGAGACCCCCGGAAGACCACCGGGTTGATAGGCCGCGCGTGTAAGGGCAGAAATGTCTTCAGCGAAGCGGTACTAACGGTCGACCGCTTGATCACTCCGACCGGGTTTCGCCGGGCTCTCCGGAACGAACGCCATGCGGCGCTTCGTCTTCGGCCGGGCCGGACGACTCCGATCGCGAGGTTCAGGTTCGCATGCGAATCGATCGACTCGCTCTGCAAGCCGCGTCGTCTCCACAGGAGCGACGCGGGCCGACATGCATTCATGGCCCAACCGGGTCGTGGACGAAAGTCCCCGACCCGATTTGTCGGTGACCATAGGTAGGGGGAGACACCTGATCCCATCCCGAACTCAGCAGTTAAGCCCCTGCCGCCGATGATACTGCAACGCGGGAAAGTAGGTCATTGCCGACTTCTATGGATCTCATCGGGTGAAGCCCGGTGAGATCCTTTTTCGTTTTTGCTCTCGTTCCTGGGCGGAACCCTTCGGCCGGCCGGGGCGGGTCAGGCCAGTTGGGTCAGGCCGATGGGTCAGGCCGATGGGTCAGGCCGATGGGTCAGGCCGATGGGTAGCCCGGGGGTCAGGCCCGGGGATCAGGCCCGGGGATCAGGCCCGGGGATCAGGCCCGGGGGTCAGGCCCGGGGATCAGGCCCGGGGGTCAGGCCGTGGGGTCAGGCCGGGGGTCGAGCCGGGGATCGCGCCCGATCGAGATTGCGCCGCGTGCCGTCCGCGTGGCCGATGCAGGAATCCATGAACAACGCACAGAGGGGCGGCGCCGTGGCCGATGTGTGGACGACTCGCCGGCTGCTCGCCTGGATGACCCGGCGCTTCGAGGAGAAGGAGGTTGACGCCGCGCGGGTCGTGGCGGAGATGCTCCTCGCCCACGTCCTGGGCTGCCAGCGCATGCGGCTGTACATGGAGGCGGACCGCCCCGCGACCGCCGACGAGCTCGACGCCCTGCGTGATCTCGCGCGACGTGCTTCGGCGCACGAGCCGGTGCAGTACCTCGTCGGCCGGACGTCCTTTCTCGGCCGCGACTTCCTCGTGGACACGTCGTCGATGATCCCGCAGCCGTGCACCGAGGACCTTGTGACGACCGTGCTCGCCTGCTGCGGCGCGGACGAGCGCGAGGAGGTCGAGCTCGTGCCCGATGACGCGGGTGATGACGGCGCCCCGGACGAGGCGCGCGTTCCGGCGACGGTGACGCGCCGCGCCGACCCCGCGGTGACCGTCGCCGACCTTGGCACCGGCGGCGGGTGCATCGCGATCTCGCTCGCACTCCAGATGCCGCGCGCCCGCGTCGTCGCGACGGACCTCGTGCCGGCGGCCCTGGACCTCGCGCGGCGGAACGCCGATCGCTTCGGCGTCGCGAGCCGGATCGACTTCCGCCTCGGATCGCTGCTCGACCCGCTCGGGCCGGACCGTTTCGACGTCGTGTGCGGCAATCTCCCTTACATCCCGGACACGGAGTGGGACGCCGGGCAGGTGCAGGCGTCGGTGCGCGAGTACGTTCCCGCGAGCGCGCTGCGGGGCGGGGCGGACGGGCTCGCCTTCATCCGGCCGGTCATCGCCGGTGCGGGGGCGCACCTCGTCCCCGGCGGGCACCTGGTGCTCGAGATCGCCGACTGCCAGCGGGACGCGGCGCTCGCGCTCGTGGAGACGGCGCCGGAGCTCACCGGTGGTCGGGTCGAGAGGGACCACGAGGGATTCTGGAGAGTGCTTGTCGCGCGTCGGGGATAGGGCGGGGATAGACGGACAGCGCCGCAAGTGCAGGGCACGACCTGCGGATTCGGGCAGTGAGCGCGCACCGACCCCGCCCGACCCCGCGAAGACGCCCCCCGGGACGGGCCGGAATCGCCCATCGCCCATGAGGGCGAAGAGGGGGACTACTCGGCGCCTTTCAGCGCCTTCTCCACGGCCTCGAGGAACTGCCCCGCCTTCAACGGCTTGAAGAGAAACGAGTGGAGCCCCTCCTGGGTCGCGCGGACGATCGAATGGTGCGGGTCGTACCCGAAGCCAGTCATGAGGATGACCGGCGTGTCGGGCGAGAACTCCTTCGCGGTCCGGAACACCTCGTATCCGTTCCGATCCGGCATCTTCACGTCGGAGATGACCAGGTCGAAGTGACGTCCCTCGGCGTGGGCGGCGCGCAGCTCGTCGATCGTATCCGCCCCGCCCGTGCACACCGTCACCTCGCATCCCTTGCGCGTGAGCAGGCCATTGATCGCGTCGCGCACGCCCTGCTCGTTCTCGGCGAGGATCACCCGCTTGCCGGTCATGAGCGGGTCGGGCTCGAGGCGGTCGATCACCTGCTCCGCGCCGAGGATCGACTTCGGCCCCGCCGCGCACACGAGGATGCGACGCCGGATGCCCTCCGCGGCGTGGATGATGCGGTCGAGCTCCTCGCTGGAGGTGCGCTTGCCGAGCCTGCGTCGCAGCGCCGCCGCCTCCGCGGTGATCTCCTCGAGCGGCTCGGTGAGCTCGCCGAGCACGTTTGCCGCGATCTGCTCGTTCGTCGTGTAGCGCTCGACGACGAGCAGGTCCAGGATGTGCATCGCCATGGCCACGTAGCGCGCGAAGATCTGCGCGAAACGCCGGTCGTTCTCGTTGAACGCATCGGGAAGCGTCGACTCGACGTTGAAGACGCCGATCACGCGGTCGTAGAGACGCAGCGGAACGGTCAGCGCGCTCTTCGCGCCGTCGAGCCCGGGGAAGTAGAACGGGTCCTTGTCGATGTCGCGGCAGATGTACGGCTCGCCCATCGCGGCGACGTACCCGGAGATGCCGTTGTCTTCGGCTTCGGCGTAGATCGACTCGCCGATCCGCAGCGGCGTGAGCCCGCGGTTGAACACGAGCTGGAGCTGGTTCGTCTCGCGATCGATGATCCGCACCTCGAACTTATCGAAGTCGAGGAGCTCGCGCACGTAGCGGATGATCTTCTCCTCGAGAAGCGCCAGGCGCTCGCCCATGTTGAGCTTCTCGATGACCGCGTTGTCGATCCGCATGAGCTCGGCACCGGCCGCGTCGATCGCGTCGATCTTCGCCTGGAGCTCGCGCGCCTCGGTCACCTCCCAGAGGATGCCGACGACGCTCGTGACGCGGCTGTCGTCCGCCTCGTCCACGGAGGCGATCGAGACGAGCACCTCGAAGTGGGCGCCGTCCGCCGCGAACGCGAACTTGCGGCTCGGCCGCGCATTGAGGGCCACCGCCTTCGCGCCCGCCTGGTCCAGACGCTCCATCGCGCCGAAACACGTCTCGAGGAAGCAGCGCTTCGTCGTCTCCGTGGAGGCGAGGAGACGCGCGTTGGCCCACGTCAGTTCGCCCCGCGCGTCGACGAGCCCGACGCCCTCGCCGATGTGCTGGAGCGTCGCGATCACGCCCTCGGGCGAGAGTCCCTCGACGACGGTGGCACTCGGGGGCGGCCCCTCCGGCCAGAGGACGAGCGTGTCGCGGGTTGCGTCCGTCTCGGCCTCGCCGGCCGTCCTCCGCCCGCCGGCCCGCGTCCGTGCGTCATCGAGGTTGTCGGCCTCCACGATATCGAACGCCGCACGAAGCCCTTCGAGATGCGGCCCCGAGGCCTCCAGGAAGCCTGCGGGCACGATCAGACGGGTGCGTTTCACGTTCGGGACGGGCCTGGTCTTACCCACGTTTTCCTCCGCGGGCGGCGAGTGCGGGATCACCGAGTGTATAACTAACGTCCGGGGGGGTGCAATTCCGATTCCTAGGGTTGGAACCCTCCCCCTCACCATGATCGTTGCGCACAATCTGTCCAAGAGCTTCGGCAAAGTCGTCGCGGTCGATTCGATCAATTTTCGGATTCCGCGGGGCAAGGTCGTGGGTTTTCTCGGGCCGAACGGTGCGGGCAAGACCACCACGATCCGGATGATCGCGGGCTACCTGACGCCGACGCGGGGCACCATCCTCGTTGACGGTCTCGACGTCGTGACCGCCCCCCGGGCCGCGAGAAAGCGGATCGGCTACATGCCCGAGTCGACCCCGCTTTATTCGGAGATGCGGGTCGGCGAGTACCTCAAGTACCGCGCCCGCCTCTTTGGCCTGCCCGCTTTCAAGCGTCGGGGCCGCGTCGAGTCCGCGCTCAGGAAGTGCCAGATCTGGGACGTCCGCCGCCGCACCATCGGGCACCTCTCGAAGGGGTACCGGCAACGCGTGGGACTTGCGGCGGCGATCCTCCACGGGCCCGCCGTGCTGATCCTCGACGAGCCGACCGCCGGTCTCGACCCCGAGCAGATTCGCCACGTGCGAGAGCTCATCCGCGAGCTCGCCGGTGAGCACACGATCCTGCTGTCGACGCACATCCTGCCCGAGGCCGAGCTCGTCTGCGACGACATCGTCATGATGGCCGGGGGCCGGATCCTCGCGCAGGGGTCCGTGGACCGGCTGCGGCAGACGCTCGCCCAGGGATGCCGGTACGTCATCGAGACCGATTCCGCCGAGGCCGAGGGTGCGATCCTCGCGCTGCCGAGCGTCGAGTCGGTCCACGCCGGCCTGCTCGGGGACGGCTGGTACCGCCTGGTCGTGACGCCGGTGCCGAACGCCGAGGACCGCCGCGAGGTGATGAGCCGCACGCTCCGGAAGCTCGGCGCCGGCCTCCGCGAGATCAAGCGCGAAGCCCCGAGCCTCGAGCAGATGTTCGTCGCGCTCGTCGCCGGCGGGAAGCTCGACACGTCCGACAAGCCGGCCCCGATTCCGCTCGTGCACGCAAAGCGGGCCGAAGCGGCGCCCGCCGTGACGAGGGGAGGCGTGAAGTGAGCGCGACGATCGCCATTGCGCGCCGCGAGCTGCGGTCGTACCTGTTCTCGCCGGTCGGCCCGCTGCTCATCGCGCTCTTCGTCTTCTTCACGGCGCTCGTGTACTTCGCGGCAGCGCCGCTGCTCGTGGGCGGCGGCTTCAGCGAGGGCCAGCCCGCTTCGCTCGGGCTTTTCTTCGAGATCGGGGTCTGGGTCTTCTTCTTCGTCGGCCCGGCGATCAGCATGCGCACGCTGAGCGAGGAGACGCGGCTCGGCACGCTGGAGATGCTCATGACGGCGCCGGTCGGGGAGACGCAGGTCATACTCGGCAAGTTCGCCGGCGCCTTCGGGTTCCTGGTCGTCATGCTCGTGCCGACGGCCGTCTTCGTCTTCGCGCTCGAGCAGTTCGGCCGGCCGGACTACGGCGAGGTCGCGTGCGGCTACCTCGGGCTCCTCCTCGTCGGCGCGGCGTACCTCGCGAGCGGAATCCTGGCGTCCACGCTGACGAGCTCGCAGATGATGGCGTATCTGACCACGATCTTCTTCTGGCTGATCCTGCTCCTGGCGACGGTGGCGCTCCCGCGGCTCGCCCCGCTCGCCGAGGGTCTCGCGGCGCGGCCCGGGAACGGACCGCTGCTCGACGCGATCCTTCCCCGCGTCGACGCCGCGGCGAGCATCCTCACGCTCGCGAACCCGCTGACCCGCGTGCACGGCTTCATCATCGGGCTCGTGGACACGTTCAACATCGTCTACTTCCTCTCCTTCACCGTCGTCTTCCTCGTCGCCGCGAGCCGGGTGCTCGCCTCCCGGAGGTGGCCATGAGCGTCGCGCGCGCGAAACCGCCGCGGAATCTCGCGCGGCACGGCGCGTACGCGCTGAACCTGGCGATCTTCCTGCTTGCGCTCGTGACGATCGCGATCGTCGTGAACTACTTCGCGCAGCGTCACGAGCTGCGCTACCGGATCGACGCGACCAAGACGCGCGCCTACTCGCTGAGCGAGCAGACCCGGCAGCTTCTCGCGAAGCTCGAGGGGGAGTGGACGATCGGCGTGATCCTCGTCGAGCGCATGGCGAGCGACGCGATGCAGCAGCAGGTCGAGGAAGTGCTGGAGCGCTACCGCGACGCTACACCGGCGATCTCCGTCGTGCGTGTCGATCCGACCGATCCCGCCTCGCTCCCCGCCTACGAGGCGCTGCTCGCGCGGCTGCGCGAGACGGAGTCCGCGGCGATCGGCGCGTACGAGACCGCGCTCGACGACGGGGTGGACGCGTTCGAACGGCTCCGGGTCTTCGCCCAGCGCCAGTCGGGGCAGCTCGAACAGGTGCTCGCCGCGGTCGCCGCGGACGACCCTCGCCGCGAGCAGATCCAGCAGCGGCTCGGCCTGATCGGCCTGCTCGCCGGCGAAGGCGGCCAGGTGCTCGACGCCGTGCGGGACGCCCGCGTCGTCGGCGAGACGCAACCGATGCCCGATTACGAGACGGCGCGGAGCATCCTGGCCCAGGCCCTCTCGCAGTGGGCGAACGAGCTGGACGAGATGGCGCGAATCTACAGCGAGTGGGTCGGCCGCACGGACGTCGCGCCGCTCCTCGTGCGCTTCGCGGGCTCCGTCCGCGACGACTACCGCGCGATGGCTCAGCAGCTCGCCGTTGCCGCGGATCCCCTCGCGCAACTTCCGGAGCTGGAGATCGCGGCGATCGGCCGCGCGCTCGCCGAGGGCGAGGCGGCCGTCGTGATCGGGCCCGACCGCTCCGCCGTGATCGGCTCCGCGCAGCTCTTTCCGAAGCTCAACGTGCGCGAGGTCGGCGGCGGCGCCGTCGCTTACGACCAGCGCTTCCGCGGCGAGCAGGTGATCTCCGCGGGCATCCGCTCCCTCCTCGTGCCGCGCATGCCGATGGTGGTCTTCGTGCACGGTGGCGAGCGGTCGATGCTGCGGCGCAACGAGCAGAACGCGGATGTCGCCGGCGTGGCGGCGCTCCTGCACGCCTCGCGCTTCGAGGTGCGCGAATGGCGCGTCGCGGCCGGGGACCGCCCGGTGCCGGCCGAGGCACAGCGGGCGGTGTGGGTGGTGATTCCCCCCGCGCAGCGGCAGGGTCTCGAGCCGGACCCGACCGAGCGTGCGCTCCTGCGCGCCGTCTCGGATCTCGTCGCGGACGGCGAGCCGGTGCTGCTGAGCGTCTACCCGAGTCTCCTCCCTCGCTACCGCCAGCCGGATCCGTGGCAGCGGCTCGCGGAGGACTTCGGCGTCAGGCCCGACACGGCGAACGCGGTATACCAGGTCGTCCAGAACGCCGAGGGGCAGCCGGCCTACGAGCGCGGCCAGGCCGTGCGTCGCTTCACCACCGCGCATCCGATCTGCGACGCCGTCAACGGACAGCAGGCGTACTTCCCCATGCCGGTCCCGCTCGTGCTGACCGGCGACCGCCCCGCGGGAACCCGAGTGGACGTCATCGCGAGCGTGGACCCCGATCCGCGGCGCTGGATCGAGGCCGACTGGGCGGTGAAGCTCGCCGCCGACGCCGCGGTCGTGTCCGGAGCGCCGTTCGAGACGCCGGTCCCCATCGTCGCGGCGGCGGAGCGTCCCAACCCGCTCGGGGCGGGAACGCAGCGCATCATCGTCGTCGGCTCCGGCGCGTGGCTGCTCAGCTATGCCGCGGACGCCGCCCGCGCGATCGGCGGCGAGCGCGTCGCGTTGACGAACCCCGGCAACCAGGAGCTGCTGCTCGCCTCGGTCGCCTGGCTTGCGCAGCTCGACGATCTCATCGCGCCCGGCCCCGTGAGCCGACAGGTCGCGCGGCTCGACGGCGTGGACGGCGCCGCCGCCCTGCGGTGGGGGCTTCTCACCGTGCTGGCGACGCCCGGCGCCTGTCTCGCGCTGGGTTTCGTCCTGTGGTTCTTCCGCCGAATCTGATCCTCTCGCTCGCCCGCGTCATGAAGATCCGCTCCACCGTCATCCTCTGCGTGCTCGCCGTGCTCGGCGTCGCCGCCGCCATCTTCGCGGAGCGCTACGCGAGCCGCGGTGCGGACGCCGCGGGCCGCCTCGAGCCGCTGCTCGCCGTCGGGAGCCTGCCCGCGGACGGGGTCTCGCGCATCACGCTCGTGCGCGGCGAGGAGGCTATGGAGTTCGTGCGCGGCGAGGACGGCTGGATGCAGACGAAGCCGTTCGCCTGCCCGATGGACGCGTTCTCGATGCGACAGCTCCCGGCGCTGGCCACGGCGGTGCGCGTCGTGGATGTGCTCGACCCCGGCGAGGCGGATGCGCGCAGCCGCGCGGCGCTCGGCCTCGATCCGCCCCGTGCGAGCGTGCGTTTCGAGTCGCCGGGCGGCGCGACGACGCTCGTGCTCGGACGGCGCGGCATCGGCGGTCTCGCGTACGCCGAGATCGAGGGGGACGCGGGCGTCTACGTGGTCACGCAGGAGCTGCACGAGCGAGCGACGGACATGGATGCGCGCGAGTGGCGCGATCGCGCGATCTTCCGCGACGTCGGCGTCGACTCCGATCGGGTCGTCATCGAGACGGGCGGCAGCGTCAGCGAGCTCGTGCGCGAGGGGAAGCGATGGCGGATGGAGCGGCCGATGCGCACCCGCGTGAACCCCGCCGCCCGCGACGCCCTGATGCAGGCGCTCGGCCGGGCGCAGGTCGCCGGCTTCGTGCTCGATCAGCCTTCCGACAAGGCCCAGTTCGGGCTCGACACGCCGTCCGGCTCGGTCACCGTCACCACGACGCGTCTGCGGGATCGCAGCGGCTCCGTCGAGCGCGCCCTCGAGACGCAGCGGCTGGCGATCGGCGCCCGCGTCGGCGTCGGGGCCCAGGACCGGTTCGGGCTGATCGACGGCCGCGATACCGTCGTGCGCGTCAGCGAGCCGGTGCTGCGCGCGCTCTTCCTGCCCGCGGCGCAGCTCGTCGCGATCACCGCGACCGGCGTCGTGCCCGCCGACGTCAAGACGATCCGCATCGACGGCGCGGCCGGCGCGGTCGGGCTGACCCGCGACCTTGACCGCTGGATCGCCCCGGATCATGACGGCAGCGCGGTGGACGCGACGCTCGTCGACGAGCTGCTCGCGATCCTGACCCAGGTGCCGGCGGCGGAGGTCGCGTTGCAGGAGTATCCGCGCGAACGCCACGTCGCGCGCATCACGATGTTCGGCTACGACGGGCGTCCGATGGACACGGTGCGGGTGGCGCGGGAGACCGCCGCCGGGGGGCGCTGGATCCTCGAGAACGGCGACAACGTGCTGCGGTTCCATCCGGCGGCGACGGCGCTGCGGCTGGCGCCGGAGACGTATGGTCTGCGTTGAGCTGCAGGGAGTCCAGGCGGCGCCTTCGTGAGTCGTCAGCGGCGTCAGGACGTACATCGTCACATTCCGCGATGATTCCGCCGCCAACGCCGGCGGCTTACCCGACGCGGTAGTGCAGCATCAGGTCGCCGCCGCGGTCGTGCCGTGCGACGAGGGTCATCGGTACGCCGTCCGTGAGCGCCTCCGGCGCGAGCCCGGTCACGCACGGGACCGCGTCCGGATCCCCGAGCACCAGCGGGGCGACGAACACCCACGCCGCGCACACGAGACGCTCGCGGAAGAGCGAGCCCACGAGACGCGACCCGCCTTCAGCGATGACGTTCGCCGCGTCGTGACGCGTCGCGAGCGTCTCGAGCAGGGGAGTCAGCGCGAGGTTGCCGTTCTCCACCGGGAGGCCCAGGATCTCGACGCCGGCGGCGCGCAGCGCCGCGGCGCGACCGTCGTCCTTCGCCGCCGTCGCCTCGTCGCACGCGATCAGCGTCGGGACGGCGCGGGCGGTCGTCACGAGATGCGACTCCGCCGGCGTCTCGAGCGCCGGATCGACAACGACTCGCCGCGCGACGCGGCGCACGCGAACGCCGCGCGCCGTCAGCCGAGGATTATCCGACCTGACCGTCCCGATGCCGACCATGATCGCGTCCACCCGTCCGCGCTCGCGGTGGACGCAGCGCCGGCTCGTCGCGCTCGAGATCCAGCGGCTCTCGCCGGTGCGGGTCGCGATGCGGCCGTCGAGGGTCTGCGCCCACTTCGCGACCACCCAGGGCCGGCCGGTGCGGACGCGGTGGACGAACGGATCGCCCACGCGGATCGCGGCCCCGCAGCCGTCGAAGTGATCGACACGCACGCCCGCCGCGGCGAGTCGCGCGGCGCCGCCGGCGGCCTCGGGATTCGGATCCGCGCGGGCGATGACCACGCGGGCGACGCCGGCTTCGATGAGGGCCTCGCTGCACGGCCCGGTCTGTCCGTGGTGATCGCACGGCTCGAGCGTGACGTACGCGGTCGCGCCGCGGGCGAGATCACCGGCCGCGCGCAGCGCGTCGATCTCGGCGTGCGGCCCGCCGTACTCCCGGTGCAGCCCGGCGCCCACGATCCTCGGCGGGCCCGACCCGGGCGTCGCCACGAGCACGCACCCGACGAGCGGATTCGGCTCGGCGCCGCCGTGACCGCGGAGGGCGAGGCGGGCCGCGGCGGCCATGAAGCGCGCGTCGTCGGCGGGCGTCGTCAAATCCGGCTCATCTCCCGCATGCGGATCTCGCTCGCGTCCGGCACGCGCAGACTCCTGAGCGTCAGTGCCGCGATGAGCACGTCGTCCTCGGCATTGCCCTCGTGGTGACGGGCGACGGCGCCGGCGATGAACTTCGGCCAGCTCCGCGGGGGCGGGGAGAAGGTCGCGGTCTCGCGCAGGCGATCGAGACCGAACCGCTCGCCGCGGAAATCGCGGGCCTCGAACGCGCCGTCGGTGAACGCGATCACGGTGTCGCCCGGCCCGATCCTGACCTGCTGCGTGCCCGGATCGAACTCGTTCGGCTCCATCACGCCGAGGATGATCGATGTCGTCGGCAGCTCCTCCACCGTGCCCGCCGCTCGGCGCACGAGCGCGGGCGGATGCCCCGCGCTCACCCAGGTGAGTGTGCCGTCGACGGGGTCGAGCATCATGCTCGTCCCGGTCGCGTACATGCTGTGCCGCGCCATCGTGAGGTAGATGTAGCGGTTCAGGAGCGTCATCAGCTCCGCGGGATCCGCCGCCGGGTTCTCGGCGATGATCCGCTCGAGCTCGCCGAAGAGCCGGTTGACCGTAAGCGCCGCGGCAAGACCGTGGCCGGCGACGTCGAGCAGCGTGAGCGTGACGCGTCCCGTGTCGGGTGATGCGTGGGCGTGCACGTAATCGCCGCCGATCTCGTGGATCGGCTGGTATTCGTACTCGAACGCCACGTGGCCGGTGAACGACGGCGGGAACATCGCGTCGTGGACGATCCGCGCGCGCGAGAGCTCGCCGCCGAATGACTCGACGCGGCCCGCGAGCTCGATACGCTCCGCCTCATCCTCGCGGCGCCGCTCGCGCCAGTTGGCGAGGAGGGCGCCGGGAATGAGCACCGCGGGGCTGATGATCACCACGACCACGCGGTCGAGCATCTCCATTCCGGTCGCGCCCGGCACGAGGAACGTCACGGCCCAGACGCCGAGGAGCGGAATGAACGGCAGCGTCGTCTCCTTGCCCGACCAGCGCAGGATGGCGCCCGCCGCAAGGTGCATGATCGCCAGCTCGGCGAGCCCCCACCCGGCGGAGCCCGGCAGGGCCTTCTGGATCGCCAGACGCGACGCGAGGACCACGAGGCCGAGCACGATGATCATGACCGTGGCCGTGTTCAGGATCCCGGCCGCGGTGAACGTGTTGCGGCGGACGGTGAGCATGAAGTAGACCACGACGAGGAGGCCGGCGAGAAAGCCGCCGAGGTGCATCCGTGCACGCGTGACGGCGGCGTCGGCGCGCCCGGCCGCCGACCGGGCCTGATCGACCGGCGCATGCGCGGCGGGGTCGGGCGCGCGCTGCGCGGGGTGCGTCACCTCGGGTTGCGCCTCGAGATCGGCGAGCCGGGCGACGGCGCCCTCCCGCGCCGCGAGCAGGTCCCGGTAGTCGGTCGCCATGAAGACGCCGGCCGCTGCGACGAGGAGCGCCGCGTACAGCCAGCACAGGAGGAGGAGCCGCCGTCGGCCGACGAAGTCGGGCCGGTCGTCTGGCGCACCGGGCGCCGGCGAGCCGGGGGCGAGGTGGGGCGGAAGTTTCGGCATGGGCGGCAATCCGTCGCGTCTCAACGATACCACAACACCCGCGCGTTCTCGCGCGTCGGTCGTGATACCCCGTACTTGGGATCACCGATGCGACCAACGTGTCCGTGCCGCACGCGGGCCGGACACGGACCCGACCGGATCAGGCCTTCGCCAGCACCTCTTCCCGCAACCGATCCGGCATCAGCCGGTACTCGGCGGGCTCCATCGTGCTGCTGGCCCGGCCCTGGGTCATGCCGCGCAGGACGGTCGTGTAGCCGAACATCTCCGACAGCGGCACCTCCGCGTGGATGATGCGGATCTTCCCGCGAATCTCCGTGTCGACGATGTTGCCGCGACGGGATGAGAGGTCGCCGGAGACCGAGCCGAAGAACTCGTCGGGCGTGCTGATCGTCACCTTCATGATCGGCTCGAGCAGCGCGAGACCGGCCTTCGTGCACGCCTCACGGAACGCGAGCGCGCCCGCCTGCTCGAACGCGATCTGGCTCGAGTCCACCTCGTGCGCGGAGCCGTCGACCAGCTCGACCTTGATGTTCACCATCGGGTAGCCGCCGAGGATGCCGGACGTCGCCGCGTTGCGGATGCCGGTCGCCACCGACGGGATGTACTCCCGCGGGATGCGGCCCTGAGTGACCTTGTCCACGAACGCCACGCCGTTGATGATGTCGAGATCCTGCTCCTCGGCTTCGGCGCGGGTGATGGGGCAGACGTTGATGATCGCGTCGCCGAACTGGCCGCGACCGCCGGTCTGCTTGACGAACTTGCCGCGCACGTCCTTCGCCGAGCCCGTGATCGTCTCGCGATAGCTCACGCGCGGCGTGCCGACCTTGACGCCGATCTTCATGTCGCGAACGAGCTTGTTCTTCACGATCTCGAGGTGCAGCTCGCCCATGCCGGCGATGATCGTCTCGCCCGTTTCCTCGTTGTAGGAAGCGCGGAACGAGGGATCCTCACGGCGGATCGTGGTGAGTGCCTCGCCGAGCCTCTTCTTGTCGTCGTTCGTGTTCGGCTCGATCGCCATCGAGATGACCGGCTCGGGGAAGTCCATGCGCTCGAGGACGATCGGATCGTCCGGGGCGCACAGCGTGTCGCCCGTCGCCGAGTGCTTGAGACCGATCACCGCGACAATACCGCCGGCGCTGACCGAGTCGAGCGGCGTGCGATCCTTCGCGTGCATCTCGAAGATGCGGCTGATGTTCTCCTTCTTGCCGTTCACCGGGTTGAGCACGCGCGAGCCCTTATCGAGTCTTCCCGAGTAGACGCGAACGTAGGTCAGGTCGCCGTGGGTGTCGGAGACGACCTTGAAGACCAGGGCGGAGAACGGGGCGTCCTCCGAGTGAGGACGCGTGAGCCGGTGCTTCTTGTCCTTCGGATGGGTGCCCTCGACGACCGGGACCTCGGTCGGGTTCGGCAGGTAGTCGACGACGCCGTTGAGCAGACGCTGGACGCCGATGTTCCTGAGCGCCGAGCCGCAGAAGACGGGGTAGCACTTGTGCGAGATCGTGCCGCGCCGCAGCGCCGCGCGGATCTGCTGGGGCGTGATCGCGTTCTCGTCCTCGAGGTACTGCTCGGTCAGCGTGTCGTCGATGTTCGTCGCGGCTTCGAGCAGCTCGTGGTGGAAGAGCTCGGCCATCTCGCGCATGCCTTGGGGGATCTCGCGCTCCTCGACGATCGCGCCGAGCTCGCTGGCGTCGAAGTAGTACGCCTTCATCTCGACGAGGTCGATGATGCCCTCGAAGGTCTCGGAGGCGCCGATGGGAAGTTGCACGGCGATCGGGTTGACGCCGAGCCGGTCCCTGATGGAGTTGAAGCTGAACTCGAAGTCGGCGCCGATCTTGTCCATCTTGTTGATGAAGCAGATGCGGGGCACGCGGTAACGCTCGGCCTGGTGCCAGACGGTCTCGGACTGCGCCTCGACACCCTCCTTGCCGTCGAATACGACGACCGCGCCGTCGAGGACGCGCATCGATCGCTCCACCTCGATCGTGAAGTCCACGTGGCCGGGCGTGTCGATCAGGTTGACCTTGTAGTCGACGCCGTTGTAGGTCCACGGGCAGGTCGTCGCGGCGGACTGGATCGTGATGCCGCGCTCCTGCTCCTCGGCGAGGAAGTCCATCGTGGCCGTGCCCTCGTGAACCTCGCCCATCTTGTAGTTGCGGCCGGTGTAGAACAGCACCCGCTCGGTGACCGTGGTCTTGCCGGCGTCGATGTGGGCGCAAATGCCGATGTTGCGGACTTTGGTGAGGTCGATGGACATGGGTCTGGACTTACGTTGGTTATCGGACTGGGCGAGCCGCCGATCGTGAAGGCGGCTGCCGGGGTGCGGAGTGGTCGCGATGTCCCTTGGGAAGGGCGGAGACACGACCAGGACGTTGGGTTGTTGAGGAGTCTCGGTCCTCGGTTCATTCCGGCCCGCGTTGCGCTGAGCCGGTGAAGGGACCGTCTAGCGCAGGCGGGCGTTCTCGTCGTCAGTCATCGGCCTGCTCCTTTCACACCGGCTCGCACCGGGTCGCACCGGGTCGCAGCCGGGTCGCAGCCGGGGAAAATCGCCCGTAAATACAAGGCCCCGGAAAGATTCCCGGGTTGCGGCAGTCTAGCACCCCTTCCACGCCAGTCAATCGGCGATGTCGGGGATTGAGCTTGAGGGAGGTCCGGGGTTTCGGCACCGGTCTCACACCGACCGGACCAGCGCGCCCCGCGGCAGCCCGAGCCGGGCGATCACCGGCTCGATCTCGTGGAGGTAGCGTCGCCCGTCCTGCACGTAGCCGGCCGTCGGCCTGAGCTCGGGAAGGTGGCCCTGAAAGAACCGGTTCATGCGCGTCATGAGCAGCTCGCGGACGTACTTCGCCGTCATGGAGGCCAGCGCGGCCGGAAGGTGCTTCCGTTCAGATTCGGTTTCGAAGCTGACGGTGAGCCGCGATCCGTCGCGGTCGAGGCGATAGCGGCTGATCGTGTCGCTCTCCGCCAGGATGCGGATGGAAGCTTCGGGGAAGGCGGTCCGCAGCTCCTCCCGGTAGTGGGCGCGTCCGCCCTGGCGGTCGACGATGACCCGCGGGTGCGCGTCGGGCCAGCGGTCCCAGATGCGGCCGAGGTGGCGGCTCGCCGCCTCGAAGTTGACGCTCGCCTTCGTGCCCGTGCGCTCGACTCCGCGGTTGAAGTCCTCGGCGTGGACCGTCTCGCAGGCAAGGGTTTCGCACCGGATGCCCGCGGCGGTCAGGCCGCGGTGAAGGCGGCCGACGGCGATTCCCATCTCGTCCGCCCCGTGGGCGACCGGGAGGGTCGTCGTCGAGGCGTACCACGGCCGCGTCGCCACCTGCGCGGCGAGGCGGTCGAAGAGATCCGCGTCACACGCCGGCAGCGCGCGGCGTCGCCCGTCGCGCGTGGCGTCGAAGGCCAGCACGGCGCGCTCGAGGTGCTTCAGCGGGTGCACCCTGACCGCGAGGTTCGCGCCCTTGAGCTTCTTGGAATCGTCGACCGCGATGCGCCGCCGCGCGTCGCGCTTGTCGCGGCAGATCACGTGCGCGAGCCGCGCCCAAAGGTCCGGCGCGCCGGCCTTCGCGTCTGCGTCCGCCACCACGAACGCCGTCGCGCCGACGCAGAGCGGGCCCAGCATCGGGCCGTAACCGGCCTCGTCGATTCCGGCGTAGACGAGCATCCGGGTGAGGTTAGCAGACGACAGGCGCCGATCCGGGGGCGCCAGCTTGTCCACGATCTGCCCGGCGTCCCGGCGTCGGGCGTCGGGCGCCGCGGTGCTGCCGGCGCCGGCCGGTTTCGCTCGCCCCGGTCGCCGCCGGCACTGAGGCTCGTCGCGTCCGGCGCGTTCAGTCGGCGGCCGGCGCGCCTCGCCGGGCCGAGCGCTCGACGAAGGCGTCGTACTGCTCTTCGGTGTCGATCCCCGCGTGGGACGACGCCGCCACCGCCACCGCGATGCGGTGCCCGTGCTCGAGGATGCGAAGCTGCTCGAGCTGCTCCGTCTGCTCCAGCGGCGTCGGCGGCAGGGCGACGTACGTCGCCAGGAACTCCCGACGGTAGACGTACAGGCCGACGTGGCGGAGCGGCACCGCGGCCGGCGTGCCCGCGTCGCGCGCGTGCGGGATCAGCGCGCGGCTGAAGAGGAGCGCGCGGCCGTCGCGATCGAGCACCACCTTGACCACGTTCGGGTCGGTGGGGTCGTCGCCGGGTGCGAAGGGCGACGCCACGGTCCCGACCGGGCAGTCCCCGTGCGCCGCCAGGTGGGCGACCGCCGCGTCGATCAGCCCCGGCTCGATCTCCGGCTCGTCTGCCTGCACGTTGACGATCAGCGGCGACGGAACGAACGCGGCGGCCTCCGCGATCCGCGACGTGCCGTTCGGATGGTCGCCGCGTGTCATGACCACGACCCCGCCGAACGCCTCGACGGCGCGCCGGATGCGGTCGTCGTCCGTCGCGACGATCACCTCCGCGACCGAGGACGCCCGCGCCGCCTGCTCGCAGACGTGCCGGATCATCGGCTTGCCGGTGCGATCGGCGAGGACCTTCCCGGGGAATCGCGAGGAGGCGTAGCGGGCGGGGATGATGCAGGAAGCCTTGGGCATCGGGGGCGCGCAGAGTATAAGACCTGTCCTGCCGCGCCTCGCATACATCATCTTCTTCCTCTCCGGCATCGCCGGTCTCGGTTACGAGGTCGTCTGGACGCGCATGTTCGCGATCGGTCTCGGGCACGAGATGCCGAGCCTGCTCGCCGTGGTGGCCGCGTTCTTCGGGGGGCTCGCGGTGGGGGCGTTCGCGCTGGACGCGCGGATCAGCCGGAGCCGGCGGCCGGGCCGGTGGTATGTCCTGCTCGAGGTGGTCATCGGCGTCTGGGCCCTGGTCACGATCGCGGCCATTCCGTGGCTCAACCGATTCGCCGCGGGCGCGATCGGGCTCGATCCCTCGCCGTTCCGACAGGCGTTCTGGTCGTTCGCGATTCCGTTCGCGGGGCTCCTGCCCGCGACGGTCGCCATGGGAGCGACGCTGCCCGCGATGGAGCGGCTCGTCGCGCGGCTGCGCGGGAGCGGGGCCGGCGTCGCCGGCCTCTATGCGGTCAACACGGCCGGCGCCGTCGCGGGGACGTTGCTGGCGACGTTCGTGCTCGTCCCGGCGTTCGGGTTCCGCGTGGCGATCGCCGCGATCGCTGCGGTCAATTTTCTATGCGCGGCCGCCACCGCGTTCGGCCCCGCGGCGGGGGAGGCGGAGCGTCCCCGCGTCACGCACGCGTTCGACGACCCGCCGTCGCGGCCGCGGCTCGCGGCGACGATCTTCACGACCGGCCTGCTCGGCATCGGCTACGAGGTGCTCTGCGTGCGTGTGATGGCCCAGGTCCTCGAGAACACGGTCTTCAGCTTCGCGTCGGCGTTGTCGGTTTACCTGTTCGGCACGGCGGCGGGGGCGGCGCTCTACCAGCGGTTCGCCGCGAAGCGGACGTTCGCGGGCCCGCTCACGTGGCTGCTCCAGCTCCAGACGCTCACGTGCCTCGTCGGCATCGTCGTGCTGCCGGCCAGCGAGGAAGTGTACGAGCGGGCGCGCCTCGCGCTCGGCGGCGGGCCGCTCGGATCCGTGGCGGCGGAGATGACGCTCGCGCTGCTCGTCTTTCTCGCGCCGACGCTCGTGATGGGCGCCACGTTCAGCCATCTCGTCCAGGCGGCGCGGCGGGAGACGCACGGGATCGGCCGCGCCCTCGGGCTCAACACGCTCGGCGCGTCGTTCGCGTCCGTGATCTTCGGGATCACGCTCCTGCCGCTCGTCGGCGCGCGCTGGACGCTGCTGGCGATCGCTGCCGGCTACCTGCCGCTCGTGCCGCCGTCCGCCGTCCGCCCGCACCGGCTGGTTCCGTCCCTCGCGTCGATCCTCGTCGTCGCGGTGCTGCCCACGAGCCTCATCCTCGTGCAGGGCGAGCCGGGGTCGCGTCTCGTGGCGTACCGCGACGGCGTCATGGCGGCGGTCGCCGTGCTCGAGGGGCCCGACGGCGGGCGTGTGCTCAAAGTGAACAACCGGTTCTCGATGGGAAGCACGGCGCGATCGTTCGCCGACCGGCGGCAGGCCCACATCCCGCTGCTGCTGCACCCCGCGCCGAGGAGCGTTCTCTTTCTCGGCGTCGGGACGGGGATCACGGCCGGGGCCGCGACGATGCACGCGGGCGTCGCGGTCACCGCGGTCGAGCTGGTCCCGGAAGTCGTCGACCTCCTCGACTACTTCGGCGCTGCGAACCGCATCGGGGCGCTCCGCGCCGGCCGCGTCGTGGCCGCCGACGCCCGCCGGTACGTGCGCGCGTCGGAGGAGACCTTCGACGTGGTGATCGCCGACCTCTTCCATCCGGCGCGGGACGGCGCGGGCGCCCTCTTTACGCGCGAGCACTTCGCCGCCGTTCGTGAGCGCGTCGCGCCCGGGGGCCTGTTCTGCCAGTGGCTCCCGCTCTACCAGCTCGATCTCGACACCCTGCGGATGATCACGCGCACGTTCGTCGCCGTCTTTCCCTCGGTCACCGGGTACATCGCACACTTCAACACGGGCACGCCGATGCTCGGGCTCGTCGGGCGCGCGGCGCCGGTGGCGTACGCCGACGGGTGGTTCGAGACGCGCGTCGGCGCCGACCCGGCGCTCGCGGCCGAGCTCGAGACCGTCGCGATCAGCGGCGATCTCACGCTGTTCGGCTGCTTCATCGCGGGCGACGCGCAGCTGCGGGCGTTCGCCGGCGCCGGTCCGCTCAACACGGACGATCACCCGCGGGTCATGTTCCGAGCGCCGCGCCTGGCCTACACCAAACGCGAGTCGGCGTACGGCCGTCTCCGGACGCTGCTGGTGGAGTGCCGCGCCTCGGCGGATGGCGTGCTCGGCGCCGACGCCGCGCCCGCGCTGCGCGCCCGCCTCGACCGCTATCTCGACGCGCGCGACCGGTTCCTCGAGGGGGCGATGCGAATGCAGGACGGACGCGACGCGGAGGCGATCGCGCTGTACCTCGAGAGCGTGCGCGCGAGCGCCGACTTCCGGACCGCGTACGTCGTGTGCCTGCGGGCAGCGCTCGATCGGCGGAAGAGCGACCGGGCCTATGCGCGCGAGATCCTGGAGTCGTTGATCGAGGCGAACCCCGAGGATCCCCGCGCGGCGCACCACCTGCGCAATCTGGGCCGATGACCGGGACCGCCAGCGCCGCCCGGTGCTGTCAGAGCACAGGACCCCGGCACACCGGAACCGCGATGCCGCATCCTGGCTGCTACGAAGCCCCGCTCTCGAGCGCCCGGATCACCTCGTCCACCTGCTTCCGCTTCGCGCGGATGTCGCGGTAGGTGATGTCCTTCCGGGCGATCTCGGAGCAGATCGCCTTTGCCTCGCGGGCGAGCTCGATCGAGCGATCCTGCTCGGCGCCCGCGAGCATCGCGACCATCAGGTCGTAGCGCACGACGAGCTCGTAGTCCTTCTCGGTGACCTCGATGACCTGGAGCGTATCCTTGAGCTCCTCGATGGCCTCGCCGTACCAGCCCTCCTTGATGAAGCAGCGTCCGAGGAGGTGGCCGGCGCGAACGCGGAGCTTCGGCTCGTCCTTCGCGGCCTGGAAGTGCGCCATAGCCTCCTCGACCTGGCCGAGCGCGAGCTGCACGGTGCCGAGGTCATACTTGCGGAAGCGGTCCGTCGGGTACTTCGCGACGCGCTCCGAGTACTCGGTGTTCTTCAGCTCGAGCAGCTCGCGGTTGATCGCGTCGCGCTCGGCCCGGACGTCGGCGAGATCGGCGTTCGCCGCGAGCGTCTCGTCGAGCTCCCGGACGCGCCGCGCGAGCTGGTCGATCGCGATGTCGCCGGCGGCCATGCGAAAGCGATACTCGCCGGTGTCTTCGAAGCCCTTCTGGTAGATCGCGCGGGCCTGCTCCTCGGCCTCGGGGGTGCCCCTCTTCTTCACGAGCTGCGCGAAGCGGTTGACGGTGTCGGGCTGCGTGGGATTCGTCTCGTAGTCGGCCTCGGCCCGCCGCAGGTTGCGCTCTTCGATCGACGCGCCGCCCGCGAGCGATTCCTCCTCGAGGAGCTCCTGCTGCCTGCTCGCGTCTCTGATGAACCTGCGGAAGCCGCCTTCCTCTTTCGCGGCCTCGTCGTAGCCGCCCTGGTCCATCGCTCGCTGCGCGGAGAGGTTCTTGAGCTGGGCGTCGAGATCGCCGTCGGTCGGGTCGAGCTGCCGCGCCATCTCGCCCACCGCCATCGACTCGTTCCACGCGCCGACCTGGCGGAAGAGATCCATCGCCTGAAGCAGGCCGTTCTTCGTGGGCTTCTTCTGCCCGCGGACGAGGCTCGAGACCCGCGGCGCGATCCAGTTCCCGAACTCGAACTGATCGGCTTTCACCGACGCGTCGAGGAGCTTGAGGGCCGCCTTGAGGTTGACGAGGTCCTTCATCCATTCGAACTCGGCCGCCGCGAACCTGCCGATCGGCGTGCCGTCGTCGATCGCCTTGAGCTCGCGACTGCCGGCCGGCTTGCCGTCCTTGTTCCGGTAGCGCACCGCGGCCTCGAACATGCTCTCGTGCGCGCTCATTGCCGTCGGGTCGAGCTTGATCCCGTTCGCGAAGCACTGGAGCGCGTACTCGTAATTGGAGGACAGGGCTGCCGTCTTCGCGTGGTCGAACCACTTCCGCGCCTTCTCCGGCTGCGGCGTGAACTTCGACTCGGACTCCCCGTTTTCCGGGGCGTCGGCGGGTTTCTTTCGGAAGAGTGCCAAGTTCGGGAGCTCGCATCGTTGCCGGGCGTGCGGCAACGCGCCAAGGTATGGCGATTGTAGACGGGGGTCAACGACCCTGCACATGTGGCTCCAAACCGCGCGGCGGCGTAGCATACGCCTTATGCGCGTGGACCCCGCGAGCCTCCGGATCGTCAGCTATCCGGACCCCGTCCTGCGGGTGAGGGCGGAGCCGATCGAATCGATCGACGAGACCGTCCGCGCCGTCGCCGAGCGCATGATCGAGCTGATGCACGAGGCCGCGGGCGTCGGCCTGGCCGGTCCGCAGGTCGGCCTCCCCTGGCGGCTGTTCGTCACGAACGCTCCCGACATCGACCCCGTCGACCGCGTTTTCGTCAACCCCCGGGTCACGCTCGGACGCGGCGCGATCGAGGCGAAGGAGGAAGGGTGCCTCAGCCTCCCGGGGATCAACGTCCAGGTCCGGCGCCCGGTCGAGGCGGAGGTCACCGCGACCGACCTCGCCGGCAGGCCCTTCACCATGCAGGCGGAGGGCATGCTCGCCCGGATCTGGCAGCACGAGAACGATCACCTCGACGGCGTGATGATCATTGACCGGATGGGCACGATGGATCGGCTCGCGACCCGCAAGCTGCTCAAGGGGATGAAGGCCGACACGGCCATGTCCGAGCGGGGGTCCCGGGCGCACTGGCGGTGATGCGTCTCGTCTACTTCGGCTCCGGCGCGTTCGGCGTGCCGACGCTCGGTCGGCTTGTCGCGACGCACGAGGTCGCGCTTGTCGTCACCCAGCCCGACCGTCCCGCCGGACGCAGCCGGCGACTCACGCCGACGCCGGTGGCCGGGTTCGCCGCGGCGCACGCGCTCTCGGTGATCAGGCCCGAGCGGGTCAACGAACCGGACGTCGTCGAGACGATCCGCGCGGTCGCGGCCGACGCGTTCGTCGTCATCGCTTACGGGCACAAGATGGGGCCGGGGCTGCTCGCCGGCGTGTTCGCGATCAACCTCCACGCCTCGCTCCTCCCGAAATACCGCGGGGCCGCTCCCATCAACCGGGCGATGATGTGCGGCGAATCCGAGACCGGCGTCAGCGTGATCGAGGTCGCCGACCGGATGGACGCGGGCGACGTGCTCGGCCGGCTCGCCACCCCGATCGATCCGGCCGAAACAGCAGGGGAGTTGCACGATCGCCTCGCCGCGCTCGGGCCCGACCTGGTGCTCGACGTGCTCGCAAGGCACGAGGCGGGCACGCTCGCGCCCCGGCCGCAGGACGAGACGCAGGTCTCGCAGGCCCCGAAGCTGAGCAAGGCCGAGGGCACCGTCGACTTCGACCAGCCCGCCCGGAGTGTCCGGTGCCGCATTCACGGCCTCACACCCTGGCCCGGGTGCACCGTGTCCGTCGGCGCCGGCCGCCTGGCGCTGCGCCGGGCCGAAGTGGTCGATGACGATGATGCGGGTGTCGCGCCGGGCACTGCGGGTGTCGCGCCGGGCACGGTGCGGGAGGACGGCACGGTCGGATGCAACCCCGGCGCGGTCCGGCTCCTCGAGGTCGTGCCGCCGGGGCGACGGGAGATGACGTTCGATGACTACCGGCGCGGACACGACGTGGCGAAGGGGACGAGGTTGAGACCCGCATGACCTGGGTGGCGCGGACACTGTGGGATCTCGTCGCACCGGCGAGACGCGAGCCGGCGCCCCCGGCGCTCGCGGCCCCCCCGGCGCGCCCGGCGCGCCCGGCGCCCCCGGCCCCCCCCCGTTCGGCGACCGCCGGCCGGACGTCGATGCGCGATCGCTACGACGCGCTCGTCGTCGAGATGAAGCGCACCCACGGTGTCCGCGTTCGCAAGTGGCGCAGCAGCTCCAGCGGCGTCGCGTGGATGGTGCAATATCGCGACGGCACCATGACGCGTCTCATCGAGGCCCCGTATCCGCGCGGACCGATGAGCTGCGCGATCTTCCTTCACGAGGTCGGCCACCACGCGATCGGCTTCCGGCGATACCGGCCGCGGTGTCTCGAGGAGTACCACGCGTGGCGGTGGGCTCTCGAGACGATGCGCGACCGCGGCTTTAACGTGACGCCCGCTGTCGAGAAGCGCATGGCGGACTCCCTGCGGTACGCGGTGGAGAAGGCGCGACGGCGGGGGCTCCGGCGGATCCCGGACGAGCTGGCGCCGTTCTCGCAGGCCTGACAGGGGGGCCGAGTCACTGCGCCGCCCAAGTCTCTGCGCCGAATGGACTTGCGCGGTTCGCCTCAAAAACCCGTCGAATTCGCGCACTGATCGGCCCCGATCTGCGTATCTGAGAGCAGACCTCCAACCACTTTCTTCTCCTCCGAGAGGAAGGCCCACGGGAATCCGTGGGCCTTCATTGTTTTGCGGCGGGAGGCACCCGCAGGGGCCGGAAAGGGTCACAGGGCCGGAAAGCAGGGGCGTCAGTCCGGGCCTCCGCGGCCGCGGCGGCCGCGCGGTGCTTCGTCGCCCGCATCTTCGCCCTTCATCGCCTTCTCCAGCGTCTCGAGCCAGCCGCCGGCGGCCTCGCGTCGACCCGGGTCGGGGTGGGTTTCCTTCATGCGCTCGAGCGGCGCTTTCGCCCGCTCGTCGCCGAGGTCGGCGATCGCCCCGCCCGCGGCGCGGGCGGGCCGGCTCATGGGATCGTCGAGCAGGCCGAGCAGCACGTCCACAGCGCGGTCACGGTCGTGTTCGGCGAGATCCGCGATGGCGCGGATCGCGGTCGGCCGGGAACGGTCCATGTGGCCGTAGGCCGCGTACCTGATGGCGAGATCGAGGCCGCGCGGATCGTCGAGGTCGGCGAGCGCGGAAAGCGCCGCACGTCGCACGTCGTCGTGCTGGCTCTCGAAATCGACCAGGTCGATGAGCAGGTCCGCGTGGTCCTTCGCTTCGAGCTTCGCGAGCCCGTTGATCGCGGCTGCGCGGGTCATGTAGCTCGGGTCGTTGCCGGCGAAGTCGGCGAGACGGTCGCCGACCTCCTCGAGATCGTAGGACGAGAGAGCGCGCACGAGGTTCACGCGGACCCGCGCGTCCTCGATGCCCCCGTCGAGCACGGCGAGGACCTCGGCCCGCGCCTCGTCGGATCCGAAACCGGTCAGCGCGCTCACCGCGGCGTTGCGGAGGTGGCGCGAGATCGAGGCGTCCCCGATGATCGCCACGAGCTTCGCCCGGTTGTCCGGTGTGTCGCTCTCGCCGAGCTGCTCGATCGCGCGGTGGCGGGCGACGATCGTCGGGCCGTCGTCAACCTGTCGCTCCCACATCCGCTGCGGCTTCGTCACGTTCACGACGGACAGGACGTGAAGACGCGGGTCGACCGCGACGATCTCCGGCACTCCGTCCAGGACGGTTCGGAAGGACGTGGCCTTCTCGGTGACCTCGATCGCGAGCTCTTTCGCGCCGCGCGCGGTCCGGACGTAGACGGGAAGGGTGAATCGGAACGCGGGCGTCCGCTCGTCGATCTCCTGCGTCTGCTCGATTTTGACGACGAGCGCGCGGTCGCGGCCGTCGTACTGCACTTCGACGTCGAGCCGCGGGACGCCCGGGCGATAGCACCACTGGTCGAAGAACCACTCGAGACCGCGCCCGGAGACTTCCTCCATCGCGTAGCGGAAGTCGTGCGTCTCCACGACGCCGAGGGCGTTCCGCTTCATGTACCGGTGCATCCCGTCCCAGAACACGTCTTCGCCGAGCATCATGCGCAGCATGTGGAGGATCGAAGCACCCTTGGGGTACGGATTGCCGGGCCGGCGGAATGTCTCGCCGGGGTGGTCGTAGGTTGACGACACCATCGGCAGGTCGGCCGTGGTCTTGTCGCGCCACGCGACGCGGCGGAAGTTGCCGCGGATGTCCTCGAGATAGCCATCCTCGCCGTCGCGGTACTCGGTCCACAGCGCGTCGCCGTACGTCGCGAAGCCCTCGTTGAGCCAGATGTGCGCCCAGTCCTTGCAGGTGATCAGGTCACCGGACCACTGGTGGGCGAGCTCGTGGGCGATGAGGCCGTCGAGGTTGCGGTCGGCGAGCGCCGTCTCGTCGAGGATCGCCGTCGGGTACATCGTCGTCGCCGAGGTGTTCTCCATGCCGCCCGCGCCGAAGTTCTTGACCACGAGCTGGTCGTAGCGGTCCCACGGGTACGGCACGCCGAAGCGACGCTCGAAGAGATCGATCATCTCTGCCGTGCAGCCGTAGGTCCCGGGCACGAGGTGCCCGAGCCCCTTCGGCACCCAGACCTTCATCGGGACGCGCTCGTGCGGGATCTCGACGATGTCGAACTGCCCGATCACAAGCGACACGAGGTATGACACGTGCGGCTTGTCCTGCATCCAGTGCCACACGGCGCGGTCGCCGTTCGTGTGCTGTGACTCCAGACGTCCGTTCGACGAGACCGAGTATGCCGCGGGGACGTCGACGATCAGCTCGGTCGTCATGCGCTCGTTCGGAGCGTCGTGCGCGATGAACCAGTGCCGGTTCGTGATCGTCTGGCCCTGGGTGTGGACCTCGGCGGTGTAGTTCGGCATGTCCGGGGCGGACGGGGCGAAGTACATGCCGGCGTACGGCCGATCGCACGCGTAATCGAACACGATCTCGTGGTGCCGATCGACGGCGAGCGGCGGATCGAAGCGGAGCGTGATGGTCTCGTCGTCGAGGAAGAACTCGACCGGACCGTCCTGCGTCCGCACGTTGCTCACGTCGAGGCCGATCGCGTCGAGCGTGACCGCGGTCGTCGGCTTCGCGATCGGGCGCACGCGGAGGGTCTCGACCGCGGTGAACCGCGGCTGCTCGAGGTCCTCGAACCGCATCTCGAGCTTCATGTGCAGGAGGTCCACCATGCGGTCCGGCGGGAAGTTCCGCAGGTTGCGACCGGTCTCCTCGTCGAACGCCGCGCCGAGATACGCGGTCTCGCGTTCGAGCTTGCCGGAGAGGCACTGGCCGGAGCCGCATTCCTCGATCCACCGCGATCCGGCGGTCTCGGCTGTCTCACCGCCGGCGGCGAGCGCGGCAGGCAACAGGGCGGTGAGGGCGGCAATGACGGTGCAGCGGCTGGTCTTCATGGGCTTTCCTCTGATGGGCCTCGTCCGGGAGGCGAGGCTCCCATCCTAACGGCAGGTCCGGCCGAAGCCTCGGGCAAACCTGTCGCGCCCCGGGAGGCTGCCTCGCCCGGCGGGGCCCGGCGCGGTACAGTCAGCTATGCACCACCCTCGAAGCAGCGATGCCAAGGATGCCGGCACGAAGCACCCGCCCGCCCGCACGGGCGAGCCCGGGAGCGAGGGGTTCCTCCAGCAGTTCGGCCGGTCCGAGGAGTCAACCGAGTTCTTCTCCCCGATCCCGGAGGGGTACCAGCGCGGTCGCCACTGCTACGTGGCGGTCTTCGGGACGGTCATGAGCGGCCTCGGAAAGGGGATCTTCTCGTCCTCGCTGGCGAAGCTCGTCAAGGACAAGGGGCTCTCCGTCGCCCCCGTCAAGCTCGAGGGCTACCTCAACATCGACTCGGGGACGCTCAACCCGTATCGCCACGGCGAGGTGTTCGTGCTCGACGACGGGACCGAGTGCGACATGGACCTCGGGACCTACGAGCGCGTGCTCGACCAGAATCTCTCGCGCCAGAACTTCACGACGGCGGGGCAGGTCTTCACGACGATCCTCGACCGCGAGCGGCGCGGCGGGTATCTCGGGCGCGACGTCCAGATGATCCCGCACGTCACCGGCGAGGTGAAGCAGCGACTGCGGGCGCTCGCGATGACCGGCGGCCCCGACGGCGGTCCGGCGGACGTCGTGTTCGTCGAGGTCGGCGGCACCGTCGGCGACTACGAGAACGGGTTCTACATCGAGGCGCTGCGCGAGCTGGCCTTCGAGGAAGGGCCGGGGTCCACGTGCTGCGTCGCGCTCACGTACGTGCTCGAGCCGCAGATCCTCGGCGAGCAGAAGTCGAAGGCCGCCCAGCTCGGCGTGAAGCTCCTCATGGAGGCGGGCATCCAGCCGCACATCGTGGCGTGCCGGGCGCACAACCCGGTGCGCGAGTCCGTGCTCCAGAAGATCGCGATGTTCTCGAACGTCCCGATCGAGCGCGTGTTCTCCATGCACGACCGCGAATCCATCTACACGATTCCCGAGGCGATGCGCGCCCAGGGGCTGGATCGCGAGGTGCTCTCGTTCCTCGGCCTCCACAACCGCGTCAACCCCGCCAACGAGGATCGCGCCCGCGCCGTCTGGAACGACTACGCCGACCGGATCCGCGCCCCGCGCAGGCACGCCATGACCCTCGGCATCATGGGCAAATACGCGGCGCTCCGCGACGCCTACGCGTCGATCGACAAGGCGATCGAGCACGCGTCGACGCATCTCTCGGCGACGGTGGACGTGAAGTGGATCGACACATCGAACCTCACCCGCGAGCGCGTCGCGGACGGGCTCGCCGGGAGCGGCATCGACGCGATGATCGTGCCGGGCGGCTTCGGCGACCGCGGCGTCGAGGGCAAGATCGCGTGCGTGGAGCACGCGCGGACGCACGGCATCCCGTTCCTCGGGATCTGTCTCGGCTTCCAGGCCGCGGTCATCGAGTTCGCGCGCAACGTGCTCGGGATGGCCGACGCGAACTCGTCGGAGTTCACCACGACCGGCGAGCCCGTCATCTCGGAACTGCCGGAGCAGAAGGAGATCGAGGGGCTGGGCGGAACGATGCGTCTCGGTGCGCAGGACGTCGTGATCGCACCGGGCTCGCTCGCGTCGTACCTGTACGACGACGCGAAGGCGATCCGCGAGCGGTTTCGGCACCGGTTCGAGGTGGACCCGCGGTACATCGAGCGTCTCAAGGAAGGCGGGCTCGTGTTTTCCGGCCGGCATCCGGAGCACCCGATCATGCAGGTGCTCGAGCTTCCGCCGGAAACGCACCCGTACTTCATCGCCGCGCAGTATCACCCGGAGCTGACGAGCCGGCCGGTGCGCCCGCAGCCGCTCTTCATGGGCCTGATCGCCGCGGGCATCCGTCACGCCAACCCCGACACCGACGCCGCGGGGATCTCGACACGCTGGCTGCGGGAGGCGGACGAAAACCCTAAGAACGACGGCGCCGGCGCGAGGGCGGAGCTCGCGCGGGTCGAGATCGGGAAGGGCGACGCGCTTGACCCGAAACGGCCGGTGTCTAGACTCTCCCCGACTTCCTGAAGCACAGGGCGATATAGCTCAGCTGGCTAGAGCGGAGGATTCATAAACCTCAGGTCCCTGGTTCGAGTCCAGGTATCGCCACTTCACAGGCCCTGCTTTGGCGGGGCCTGTTCATGCGCGGCACACCGAGGGGGCCGCTCTCCTCGCGTCAGAAGATGCCGCGTGGCTGCCTCCAGTGGTTTTCATCAGGACATATCCGCTTTTTTGAGAAATCCCCGTGGGCGCGGCGGAGGGTCGTTTATGATCGGCGGTACGCTGCGGCAAGCGACTCCCGAATCCATTGTCGCCCTCGAAGGAGGAATGGACGATGTGCCAAGCGCACCTCCGAGCCGCCGTGGACTTGTTCGCGACGCTGTTCTGCACCGCCGGAGCGATGGCCACGACGTACAGTTACGTCGGGCCCGGCGGCGCGATTCCCGACAACGGCAACATCACCGCGCCCATCGACGTGCCCGACGACTTCTTCATCGTTGACGTCACGGTCCAGATCGAGGGGCTGGAGCACGACGCGTGCGGGCAGCTCACAGCGAGGCTCGTCCATCCGGGTTTGGGCCTGTCGATCACGCTCTTCTCGGCGCCGGGCGGCAGCGCCGATAGCAGCAACTTCAACGGAACTTATCGCTTCAACAACAACTTCGCGACGAGCCTTCACCAGACCGCCGAGAACATCGGCGATCTCGACGACATCCCGTCCGGCGACTACTTCCCCTCGCCCGGCGACCTGTTGGCGGGTATGGGCTCCAGCGGTCTGGGCACCTGGCAACTCGAGATCGACGATCAGGAGATCGGGACGAGCGGCTCGTTCACCCAATGGACGCTCGAGTTTCAGGGCGCGGGTCCGGTGCTCCCGATCCTCTATGTCGACGACGACGCCGGCGACGTCGGGGACGGCTCGGGCTGGAACACCGCTTACCGCGATCTTCGGCACGCCTTGTTGGTGGCCCAGGTTGCCGGGGGTACGGTCGCGGAGATCCGGATCGGGCAGGGCACGTACCGCCCCAGCCTGCGTACCCAGTTCGGGGAGCCAAAGAGCGCCACGTTCCAGCTGATGAACGGACTCGTGCTGCGCGGCGGATACGCGGGGGTCGGCGCCGGGGATCCCGACGACCGTGACCCGGACATGTTCCCCAGCGCGCTGAATGGCGACCTGCTCGACAACGACGCGCCGGGTTCGCCGTACAACGATCCGTCGCGGTCGGACAACGCTGCGCACATTCTCACGGGGACGGGGGTCGACGGCACGGCCGAGATCGATGGGCTCGTCATCACCGCGGGCGTCACCTTCGGTGGGGGCGGGGATGAGCTGCCGCGCTCGGGCGGCGGCCTCGTCAATGCGCCGGGCAGCCCGACCGTGCGAGACTGCCTGTTCACGCTGAACTGGGCACGGTCCGGTGGCGGCGCGATGTTCAACGGCAACGGCAGCGCGCCGCTCATCATCGACTGCCGCTTTCTCTCGAACGAGTCCGACGGCAGCGGCGGCGCGATCCGGAACGATGCCAGCAGCCCGACGGTCACGAACTGCGTCTTCGAGCTCAATCGCGCCGCCAACGGCGGGGCTGGTGTCATGAACTTCGACGGCAGTCACGGCACCTTCGACGGGTGTTCGTTCGTCAATAACGACACTGACGGCAGTGGCGGCGGGATGCGCAACGAGGCGGCGAGCAACCCGCAGGTCACGCAGTGTACGTTCTCCGGGAACACCGCCGACTTCACTGGAGGGGCCATGCTGAGCCAGGGCGCGGCTCCGATCGTCATCGACTGCGATTTCGACGCCAACATCGCCTCCAATGACGGCGGCGCGGTGTCGGAGGCCGGCGCGGCGATGGGGACGTACATGGACTGCTCGTTCACCGCCAACATCGCCTCTCGCGACGGCGGTGCCATGATGCTGCGCAGCTCGGGGGCGGCGGTCGTGGGCAGTAGCTTCACGAACAACTCGTGCAACGACAACGGCGGTGCGATCTTCATCGACGAAGACGTGCTGATCGACACCTGCTCGTTCACCGGCAACTCGGCCGAGTTCGGAGGTGGCATCTTCAACGAGCGAACTGGGACGGTGATCGTGCACACGCAGTTCCGCGACAACGTGGCGGATTTCGGCGGTGGTCTCTACTCGGTCGATCAGTCCGACGGGATCGTTGTCAGCACGATCTTCGCCGGGAACCACGCCACCCTGGTCGGGGGGGGCGCGTACGACGAGGACCAGAGCCTCACCGGCTTCACGAATTGCCTGTTCACCGGCAACACGGCTGCTTTGGATGGGGCGGGTATCGCCATCGGGCACAGCTCCATGTCGACGTTCGTCAACTGCACGCTGAGCCTCAACGACTGCGGGCGGTTCTGCGGCGGGGCTTTCGTCCTGCAGAGCAGTTCGCCCTCGTTCGTGAACTGCGTATTGTGGGGGAACACCGACGCCAGCGGCGGAACCAACACTGAAGACGAGCAGGTTTTCACCGACAACGCGTCCGTCGCCGTGAACTACTGCTGCATCGAGGGACTCACGGGCGCGCTCGGAGGGCAGGCCAACATCGGCACGGATCCGATGTTCGTGGATGCGGACGGCGTCGACGACATCCCGGGCACCGAGGATGACGACGCACGTCTTCAGCCAGGCTCCTCGAGCCAGGACACGGGCGACCCCACGGCGCTCCCGGCCGATGTCCTCGACCTCGACGACGACGGCAACGTCGACGAGCGGATTCCATTCGATCTCGACGGCTTCGACCGCGTCTTCAACTTCATCGTCGATCGCGGCGCGTACGAGGTGCAGGAGGACGGCGGTGGCGGCGAGGGCGTGTGGATCGGGCCGGCCGGCGGAAGCTGGAACGATCCCGTCAACTGGGAGAGCGGCACGCTGCCGGATAGCGATACGAACGTCGTGCTTCCGGTCCCCGTCGTGATCGACGCTCCCGGCGCCGTCGCGGCGAGCGTGACGATCCTCGGCGGCGGCGGTCTCACGATCACCACCGGATCGCTTGCCGCCGGCACCGTCGTCGTGGAGTCGGGCGGCTTCCTCCGGCTCGAGGATGCCCTGGCGACGCTCGAGGTCAGCGTGCTCGAGCAGCAGGCGGGTGGGGCGTTCGAGTGGATCACGGGCACCATGTCGCTGTCCGGCGGAATGTGGACGAGCATCGACGGGGTGGCCCTGGGCTGCGCCGGCCTGGCGACGCTGGACCTTGGTGACGGCGCCGTCGTGACGGCGCCGTCGCTGGAGCTGTGCGCGAACGGTGAGATCGTGGGGAACGCGACGCTGACCACGGTCTTCACCAACGCCGGGCTCGTGTCGCCGGGGCTCGCGGGAGGCGTCGGTCCGGCGGTCGGGATCGTCACGGTCGACGGCGACTACCTCCAGGAACCTGGCGGCATGCTGGCGATCGACATGACGGATTACACGACGGCGGCCCAGGCCGATCGGCTCGACGTCACCGGAACGGCCACGCTGGCCGGCATGCTCGACGTCGCCGTCGCGGACCCGTCGATGCCCGAGGTGATGGAGCGCGCGGTGGTTCACGCGGGGACGGCCGTCGTCGGCACGTTCGATGTCGTCATGCAGACGGCGCCCGCGGGGGTCTTTACGGCCGGCGACTACGCGACGCCCACCGAATACCGCGTCGGTGCCACCGTGCCCGGTCCGCGTCTCTACGTCGACATCGACGCCGTTCCGGGCGGCACGGGGCAGAGTTGGGCGGAGGCGGCTTCGAACCTGGAGACGGCGTTCGCGGCCGCGCGGCTGGCCGACGGGGCGATCACCGAACTCTGGATCGCCGAGGGCACCTACGTGCCCGCGACGCCCGACGACCCCAAGGACCCGCGCACCGCGAGCTTCCATTTGGCCGCCGGCGCGACGCTCTACGGCGGGTTCGCCGGCGACGAGATGACGGTCGAGGAGCGCGACCCCGTCGCGCATCCCACGGAGCTGAGCGGCGACGTCAATGGCGACGACGGTCCAGGCTTCGCGAACAACGGCGAGAACATCTACCACGTCGTCCGCGCCGACGGTCTCGCTTCGACCGCGACGGTGGACAGCCTGACCATCCGTGGCGGCAACGGTGATCGTGGCGCCGGCGCGCTGCTGCAGTCGACCGACGTCTCGTTCCGCGACTGCATGATCACGGCGAACGAGGCCTCGGAGGGGGCCGGAGTCACGAGTGAGGGCGGAGGGAGTCTCACGTTCCTGCGGTGTGAGGTCCGTCAGAACCGCGCGAGCAACGGCGGGGGCGGGGTGCTCGTCGGCGACGCGGGGACGGTCACGATGACCGAGAGCCTGTTCTCGTCGAACGTCGCCGGGTCGGTGGGTGGCGCCGTCTCGTGCCGCGACGGCGCATCGGCCGTGATCGTGGATTCCACCTTCGCGGTCAACTCGAGCGCCGACCTCGGCGGCGCAGTCGGGGCCGAGACGGGGGCGCAGCTTGAGATCCGCGGCTGCACCTTCACGGCCAACGGCACGTCGATCGAGGGCGGGGCGCTCTATCTCGCCACGGCGGGGGCGGAGGTCGTGCGGTGCACGTTCCGCGCGAACGTCAGCGGTATCCGCGGCGGCGCGATGTACGCCGATGCGTCGTCATCGGTCTTCGTCAACTGCCGGTTCCTCGGCAACCGATCGAATTCGCGCGGCGGCGCGGTGACGAATCGATTCGACGCCGACGCCATGTTCGTGAACTGCCTGTTCAGCGGCAATTACGCCGAGCGGGCAGGCGGGGCCGTGTTCAATTTCCAGGGCCATTCGTTGCTGCGGAACTGCACTGTTGCGTTCAACGATGCGCGGCTGGAAGAGGGTGGCGGCATTCTGAATGACAGCGACAGCACGGCCGATGTTGCGAACAGCATCCTCTGGGGCAACTCGGAGCTCGAGGGGGAGGTCACCGAGACGGCACAGATCCGGGGATCGGGCGTCATCGCCGTCGACTACTCCTGCGTACAGGGATGGTCGGGTGGTCTCGGTGGCGTCGGGAACTTCGGCCTTGAGCCGCGCTTCCGTGACGCGGACGGGCCGGACAACCTCTCCGGTACCGAGGACGACGACCTCAGCTTGTTCTTCCACTCTCCATGCCTCGACACGGGCGACGCCACGCTCGTCCCGCCTGATGTGGCCGATCTCGACGGCGACCTCGACGTCGGGGAGCCCACGCCGCTCGACCTCGCGGAACGCATGCGTTTCAGCGATGACCCGTTGGCCGCAGACAGCGGCTCGGGCGTTCCGCCGTACCTCGATCTCGGCTGCTTCGAGCTCGAGCCCGTGTGCACCGGGTGTACGGGCCCGCGCGTGTGGGTCGAGGCGGTGGGTGGCACGTTCGATGTGGACGCGAACTGGTTCCCCGATGCACCGGACGTCGCTGACGGCGCAGTGTTCGATCTTCCCGATACGTACGTGGTGACCTTCAATGGTGCGGCGACCACGGACGATGCGCTCGTGACCTCCGGTGACGTGACGTTTGCCCTCGGTGGGCACACCTACACCGTGACCGGGGCCGGAACGGAAGCACTCGTCGTCGGTCTCCTCCCGGAGAAGAGCGCAGCGCTCGTCGTCTCGAACGGTTCGCTGGTCGTCGATCGGGCGCGTATCGGTGCTCATCCGGCATCCGACGGCACGTTGGTCGTGGACGGCGCCGCCGCCGCACTTGACGTCCAGAACGACGCCGAGATCGGCGCCCGCGGGACGGGCGCCCTCGTCCTGCGGGCCGACGGGACCGCCGTGGCCGGCGGCGAGTTGCGTGTCTTCGCCGGTGGCGCGCTGCGTGGAGATGGGCAGGTGACCGGGAACGTCATCAGCCAGGGGCTCGTCGCGCCGGGCGAAGCGGCGCCGGCCGCGCTGGCGGTTACCGGCGACTACGACCAGCAGGCGGGCGGGTCCGTAGAGGGACGACTCGAGATCGACATCGAGGGACCGGTGTCCGGCGACGAGTACGACGTGCTGGCCGTGACCGGGCAGGCCACGCTCGCCGGCAACCTCGTGGTGAGCCTCGGCGGCGGGTTCGAGCCCATGCTCGGCGACACGTTCACGATCCTCACCGCGGGTTCGATCGTCGGTGAGTTCGATCTGGCGTTCCTGCCCGAGCTCGGCTCGGGCCTCGTGATGATCCTCTCGTACGTGGAGAGCGGCGACAGCGCGAGCGTCGTCCTGACCGTCGAGGAGCTCACGGTCGACTTCTTCTCGTTCGACGACGCGGTCCTCGTGGGCGGTTTCGGAACTCCGTCCGGTGCGATCCTCGAGGACTTCGACGGCGACGGCGACAAGGACGCTGCGGTGATCGTGCCGGCTCCCGACAACAACGATCCCGGCAGTGTGCTCATCTTCCGCAACGCCGGCGGCAACGAGATGGGCAAGTGGCTCGGCTTCGAGCCGGGCTTCGACGAGGTAATCGTCGACCGGGATCCGTGGGCACTCGCCACCGGGTTCTTCAACGACGACGCGCACCCCGACCTCGTCGTCGCGAATCGGCTCGGTCCGAACGCCACCGTGCTTTTCAACGACGGCAACGCGAACTTCACGGTCGTGCAGACGTTACCGATCGATCCAGGGGCCGGCGTGTACGGCATCGCGGCCGCTCGTCTCTACGAGAACGCGCACGACGACATCGTCTACGGGCACGGCAGCCCGTGGCGTCAGCGCTTCTTCCTGAACGACGGCAGCGGCACCTTCGCCTTCGAGCAGACCCTCGGTCTGGGGACGGCCGGCAACGCGCGGCTGAGAACCGCCGATCTCGACCTCGACGGTGACCCGGAAGTGATCCAGATCACGCACCGGCGGAGACTTCTCGAGCGTAAGCGTCAGCGATCGCAACGAGGGTGGCGGCTTCTTCGAGATGGCCGATCAACATCTCTACGACGGAGGCGCGGTCGGGCTGACCGTCGCCGACGTCGACGACGACGGCTACCCGGACGTGTGCGCGGTGAACGACGTGTCAGCGACGGTGGCGATCCTTGTGAACAACGCCGACGGCACGCCCACGCTCGCGCCGCCGATCGAGGTTTCGGTCGGCCCGAGCCCGAGCTCGATCCAGGCGATCGATTTTGATGCGGACGGCGCCCCTGATCTCGCCGTCGCCGCCGAGAACGACATGGGCCAGCGCGTCATCCAGCTCAAGCACAGCGATCTGGCGGGCACGGGGATGCTCACGTTTACGGACGCGAGCCCGCGTTCGACCGGCGGCAATGTCATCTTCGTACTCGCTGCGGACATGAACGGCGACGGCGCGCGGGACATCATCGGGGTCAACGCCGATCCTGCGGTCCATGGCAACGCCGGCGGGCAGGGGTCGCTCGCCATCCTGATCAACCAGGAGGGACAGGTACCCTGCCCGGGTGATGTGAACGGCGACCGCGTGGTGTCGTTCGCCGACCTCGTGGCGGTGCTCTCCGCGTGGGGGCCCTGCAAGGGGTGTCCTGCGGACATCGACGGCAGCGGCGAGGTGACTTTCAGCGACCTGCTCGAGGTCTTGTCAGGATGGGGGGCCTGCCCGGTCGCGGAGTAGCATCACGGCCGACACGCGTCCGCTCTCGGGCAGCTCGTCATCACTCGTTCTCTTCGACCAGGGTGGTCTGCATCGCGTCCTCGTCCCACGTCGCCGAGGTCGCCGGCGACGCGTCTGCGTCCGCTTCCGTCAGCATCGGTGACGCGCCCTCGTCCGACGTCGCGGGAATCGCATCGGCGTCCGCTTCCGTCAGCATCGGCATCGTATCCTCGTCCGGCGTCGCCGGCGTGTGCGAGGAGGGGTCGTAGTACGGGTTGAACGCCATCACCCCGGTCGAGTTGCCGGTGATCGTCAGCAGCTTCGACCGCTTGACGAACGACACGTCGTCGTAGCCGAGCGTGATGCGCGCGGGGAGGATCGAGGCCTGCTGCCACTGCCCGTTCTCGAAGTAGTAGTACTCTCTGTCGAGCGGCGAGAAGTAGACGTTGGTGTCCCGGTGATACACGATCTGCTGGTTCCACCAGGCCTGGTATTCGTCGCTCTGAGCGGACATGTCGCGGGCCACCTGCTGCGAGAGCGTGGTGCCGCACGCGCCGAGCAGTGCCGTCGTCGTCGCAATCGTCGCCGCGAGCAAGAGGTTCCGTGTGCCGGGCATGAGTTCACCTCCACGTTGGTGTCGATGAGGTCGAGGGGGTTCGCGTCGCTCCGGGCATCATCGTCGTGATCGGTGTCGCGGCTGAGACGCGCGCTGGTTCCCGCCCCTTGCCCGATCCGCACAGAGCGAACGAGAGCGTTTGCGCCGCCGGA
>CAZXBB010000336.1:0-3572 GCA_964638815.1 uncultured Isosphaeraceae bacterium | reverse complement strand
CCGAGCGCCCCGGGGCGCGACCCGGACAGGATCTCGAGGCGCTCGCGCAGACCGCGCAGCGTCACCAGCGGGCCGGCGAGTGGAAAGAGGCAATCGCCGCGTGGAAGACTCTCCTCGACCGGCAGCCGGACATCGCCGGCGCCTGGTTCAGTCTCGGCTACGCCCTGCACGCCAACGGCGATCTCGAGGAGGCCGTGAAGGTCCACAAGAAGGCGGCGCAGTACGACGAGTTCGAGGGGATCGCGACCTACAACCTCGGATGCGCGTACGCCCTGCTCGGCCAGAAGGACCGCGCCTTCCGGGCGCTGCGTGCCGCGCACGACGCCGGCTTCGACATCGCGGACGCCATGCCCGGCGACTCCGATCTCGACAGCCTGCGCGACGATTCCCGCTACGAGGATCTCCTCGACCACGCCCGCGCGCGGTAAGGCCCTCTCTCCTCCCCACCACTTCGCGACGGCTGCCGGATCCGGCAGCCGTCGCCTTGTTCGTGACCCCGGCCGCCGGTGAGCATCGCGGCCGCGCGGGCCCCCCTGGAGGAATGAAAACCGCCGGGCGCGGGGCCCGGCGGCGCGGACGAGCCGCGTGGGGGCGGGATCACTCGGGATTGTTCTCGTTCGTCACCGTCACGACGCGGTGGTCGAAGCGACCGGCCTCGATCTCGCGCTCGGGGATGACGGCGATCGCGCCGCTGCCGCAGTTGAACGTGAGGTCGTCGGCGACGCCGGTCGCGACGATGTTGACGGGCGGCGCGGTCAGGACCTCCAGCCAGTACTCCGCCGAGGTCGAGACCCAGCTCGGACCGACGGGCTGGACCCTGATATGCGTCGCGGGCTGGGTGTCGTTCGTGTTGTTCCACTTCAGGCGGTACGTGACGGTCTCGCCGCGGTCGACCTGGAACGTGCGGTCGGCCATGAAGGTGCCGGTCCCGTTCCACTCCTCGGGCGTGCCTTTCCAGCCGACCGGTGGCATCGTGGCGCGGACGAAGTAGGTCACGTTGAGCGGCGAGTCGCAGACGTTGTTGAAGCTGATGTTCTTCGAGGTGCCGCCGAGGAACTCCGGCATCGACGAGCAGCCGCCCATCGCGCCGGCCAGCGTGAGGGCACCGAGACAAGCGAGACTACGAGCTTTCGTGAGGTGAGCCATTCGAGGATCTCCTGAGCACACACCCCGGGGCGTGGCCGCTCGACGCGATCGGCCGACCAGGGAGGGGACGCAATCTGGGCGCGATCGTCGCGCGCCGGCGGCGTCTTGAACGCAAGTGGGGAGTCGGACGCGGACCCGGTCGCCGCGGCGTGATTACCGGACGCGGATGTCGCGCGCCCGATCGCGGCCGTTCAGGTCAGTCCCTCGGCTCGGCAGCGCCGCGTGGGGTTCGGACTCAGATCGGACGCACGACGACGTACGCGACCCGGCCCTGCTGCGCAGGATCTGGGCACACCGAAGCGGGCACACCGAAGCGGCACACCGAACCGGCACACCGAAGCGGCACACCGAAGCGGGCACACCGAAGCGGGCACACCGAACCGGGCACACCCGGACGGGTTAGACCCGACCGAGCCACACCGGAACGGGGCACACCCGGGTCAGCACGGCCCCCACGCGCCCAGGACCGCGAGCAGGTCGCCGAACGCGACGCCGCCGCTGTTGTCGATGTCCTCCGGGCAGCCCTCGCACGGTCCCCACGCCCCGAGGATCCGGAGGATGTCCTGGAAGTCCACGACGCCGTCGCCAGTCACGTCCTCGACGCAGGGGTTGACGCAGGTGAAACCCGTGCGCACGCGCACGGCGTCGATACCGGCTTCGACCGTGTTGTTCTCGCCCTGCACGTCGCGCACCTTGAAGCGAACGCGGAGCGTCGGCGTGTTGCCGACCGGCAGATCGGCGACGATGAACTCGCGATGCCTCCACGCCTCCTCGGCGTCGGCGACCCGGAGGATCTCCGTGTTGAGCACCCACGTGTCTCCCCCGTCACCGGAGACGTCCATGATCGACAACCCGCCGTTCGTCACGGTGGCGAACCACTGATCGAACGCGAGCACGGCTTCGGGGTCGCTCGCGTCCATGATCGGCGAGGTCAGAATGGTCTCGGTGCCGTCCACGTCCTGCCCGACGCCGAGCCCGGTGACGTAGCACTGCCCCGATCCGTCCGCGTCGCTCGCCGGCGCGAGCGGGCCGCCCGCCGGCGTCCCCCGCTCCCAGCCGCCGTCGGTCAACCCGCCCGTGTTCACGACATCCCAGCCCGTGTCGGTCTCGAAGTCGTCCTCGAACGTGCGCACCTCGGCGTTGTACGCGTCGGCGCCGTAGGTGGACTCGGGGATGCCCGGCGGGTTGTAGACGACCTCGCCGCCGGTGCCCTCAGCGCTGAAGTAGTAGTAGACACGCGCGCCGCAGTCGAAGGCGGGGAACACCGCGTCGTAGACGTTCGGCTCGATCTCCTCCATCGGAATCGCCGTGAAGACCACGCCGTCCGTCGAAAAGTGCAGCATGCCCGTGCCGGCGGCGGGGTCCTTCGTGCGCCCCGTCACCTCGACGCGGATGCGCTGCCCGCCGAACGGCGCGATGAACATCGGCTGGCCGTCCGGGAAGAAGAAGACCAGCTCGATCTGCTCGAGATAGTCGATGAGCGTGCGCAGCGTGACCTTCGTCGCCTCGTGCGCGGTCGGCCACGAGACCTGGGTGCCGACGTGGACGTGGCCGGCGGCCGCGCAGAAGACGGGGTCGCCGGGATCGGCGTGGATGTCCTGGTACCACACGCCGTGGTAGGCGATGAATTCCGAGAGGAAGCCGCCGCCGTCGCCGGTGTAGCACACGAACGCGTCGAGCCCGAGACCGGAGTCGTTCACCGCGTCGACGATGAACTCGACGGGAAGCTGGGAGGGACGAAGATAGCCGACCGGCACGCTGTCGTCGGGCGGGCTCGGCGTGGGCTGGAGCGGCGCGTCGTAGTCGTTCACCCACGAGTTGCGGTTGAACTGGTTCATCTCCAGCTCCCACGTCATGCCGCTCGAACCGCGGCTGAACGTGATGACCGCGTACGGGGCGACGCCGTCGGCGATGGGCCAGAAGTCCGCCGACGTGTCCTGGTAGTCCACCTCGAGGTCGCCCATGCCGCGTCCGCACGAGGAGCAGTTCGGCGGGTCGAACTCGGGAAAGAAGGAGTGGATGTCGTAGCCGCGCCCCTCCCAGTTCTCGCCGATCCAGCCGTCCGGGTTGAGCTTCGGGTTCGTGCTGAAGGGACGCACCATCTCGTTCGTCGGCGGCCAGTAGCCGGTGAGCAGGATCGTGGGCCGCGGGCCGCCGTCGGCGAGGGAGGCCGTGGTGACGGCGAGCAGCGCCGGGGCGGCGATCGCGGCGAATTTCCTGTTCATCCCATGCACTCCAGCTTTCGGTTGCGGGTCGGTCGGGCCGGGTCGCCGGGTCGGTCGGGCCGGGTCGCCGGGTCGGCCGGGTCGGGTCGGTCGGGGCAGCAGCGCGACCATCCTAACGCGCGGCCCGCGCCACGGGCGCCGAAAACACCGAACGGACCCCCCGCCCCCCCGCACGGGCCGGCCCCCGGGGCACCCGCGTCA
>CAZXBB010000335.1:0-15538 GCA_964638815.1 uncultured Isosphaeraceae bacterium | reverse complement strand
GCGTCGAACGTGTCCGCGTCGATCGTGTCCGCGTCGAAAGTGTCCGTCGTCGAACGTGTCCGCGTCGATCGTGTCCACCGAACGTGTCGGCGTCGATCGCTCCCACGTCGAACCGTGTCCGCGTCGAACGTGTCCGCGTCGAACGTGTCGCGCCGAACGTGTCCACGTCGAACGTGTCGGCGTCGATCGCCTCCACGTCTAATGTGTCCGCGTCGAACGTGCCGCGTCGAACGTGTCGGCGCAAGCCCCGCGGCGACGCAAGCACGAGCCGGCCCGCCGGCCCGTCTGCCGGTCTGCCGGTCTGCCGGACAGCTCAATACCGCCGCAGCACTCCCGTCACCACGCCCTGGATCCGGCAGTCGGACACGATGCGCGGCTCGAACGCATCGTTTGCCGGCTGGAGGCGGATGCGGCCGTCCGGCTCGCGGTAGAACGTCTTGAGTGTCGTCTCGCCGTGCGGCAGCAGCGCCACAACGCGGTCGCCGTTGCGGGCCGTGTCGCGCCGCTCGACGATCACGTAGTCGCCGTCGAGGATCCCCTCGTCCTGCATCGAGTCGCCCTCGACCTGCAGCGCGAAGCTCCCGCCGCGCTGGCCGACCCGCGGCCCGAAGAGATCCTCGAGACGAAGCTGGTCGGACTGCTCGAACGTCTCGATCGGGTGGCCGGCCGCGATCCTCCCGACGAGCGGGAACGACAGCGGCTGCGACTCGTCGGGAATGACGGCGTCCTCACACAGCGATAAAGAGCGAGCCTTGTTCGCTTCGCGCTTCAGCGCGCCCTTCTTGATCAGCGCCTCGACGTGCTCGAACACCGTGACCTTGCTGATGTCGAGCTCGTCGGCGAGCTCCTGCATCGTCGGGGAATAGCCATGGGCAATGCGATGGTCGCGGATCAGCTGGAGGATGCGAAGCTGCTTCGGCGTCAGGTTCATGTCGTTTCTCCTGCGTCTCCGCCCGATTCATACGGGAGGACGCGATCGATATCCGGGAGGTTTCCGAAAAGGCATACCGACGCTCGGCGTCGTTGAAACGGCCGTGGAGCGTGCCCAGCGTCGCTGCCCCGCGAACGACGAGACGCCGCTGGCCCTCGAGCCACGCGAGGGCCGCATCCGCGAGCCCGGCCGGGAAGCCGCCTCCGGAGCGTGACGCCGGACCGGGGCACGCGACGGACGCGACGGACGCCGCGGGTGCCGGGACGACCCCCGGGAGGCTTCCCCGGATGCCGCCGAGCAGACGCTCGAGCAACGCGCCGGCCCCGATCGCGACGCGATCGTCGCGCCGGCCTCGATGCCCGGGACGGGTGACCGCCATCCCCGATCGACCGTGCCGCGCGCCGTCGTCAGGGTTGCGGCCATCGTCCCGGCGCGTGAAGCCCGCCCCGGATCCGGAGCCGGGGGTGTCCGCCGAGGTGCCCCGACCGTGGGCGGGGGCCGCCACGAGCCGCGTGCCCCGGGCCACGTACAAACGGGTGTAGCTGCCGCCGGGTCCGAGCTGAATCAGAGGGTCCGTCATCGTCCGTTCGCTCCACCGGGAAAGCGTGTCGAGCCGGGGCTCCCGACCCGGGATTCTCGACCCCGGGACTCTCGACCCGGGACTCTCGACCCGGGCCAGGCCTCCGACCGCACTTCCCACGACCGGGTATCGGCCAATCTGTTCGGATAACGTTACCCGAACAGAGACCATATTGCAAGTCGTTTTTGTGCCGATTTCCGGACCCGCCTCCGGGCGCTGGCCTCCGTGCGGTGCCCCTTCGCCCCCGAAGCCCGCACCGCCGCTACGCTTCCCCCCATGTCGGAGCCCACCATGTCGGAGCCCACCGTGTCGCAACCCCCCACCGCCCCCGTCGCCGCGGCGGCGCCCCCGAAGCCGCTCGCCGGCAACATCGCCGCCCACTGGATGCTGGAGCCGGGGGTCGAGTTCCTCAACCACGGCTGCTTCGGCGCGCGGCTCCGGTCGGTGTTCGACTTCCAGCGGGCCTGGTGCGAGCGCTTCGAGGGTCGCCCCGTGCACCTCCTGGACCGTCGCCGCGACGACCTGCTGGCCGACCCGAAGGCCGCGGTGGGCGCGTTCCTGGGCATGAGCACCGACGACTTCGGATTCGTGACGAACGCGACCGAGGGCGTGAACACGGTGCTCCGCTCGCTGCGCTTCGCACCGGGCGACGAGATCGTCACGACGAACCACGTCTACAACGCGGTGCGTCTGAGCATGCAGCACCGCGCGGAAGCGGTCGGCGCCGGCTGGCGGATGATCGACGTCCCGCTGCCGATTGCCGGCCCGGACGCGATCGTCGACGCGGTCGCCGCCGGGCTGAGCGCACGCACGCGGCTTCTGGTGATCGACCATGTGACCTCGCCGACCGCCGTGCGCTTCCCGATCGAGCGCATCGTCGCGCTGTGCGACGATCGCGGCATCGACGTGCTCGTGGACGGCGCGCACGCGCCGGGGATGCTCGACCTCGACGTCCCCGCCGTCGGCGCCGCGTACTACACGGGCAACCTGCACAAGTGGGTGTGCGCACCGCCCGGGGCGGCGTTCCTTTACGTGCGTCCCGACCGGCAGGCGGGCATCCACCCGACGGTCATCAGTCACTTCTACGGCGAGGGGCTCGCGGCCGAATTCTCCTGGCAGGGCACCCGCGACATGAGCTCCTGGGCGAGCGCGGCGGAGTCGATCCGCCGGCTGGGCGAGCTCTTCGGGCCGCAGAGCTGGCCGCGGATCCGCGCCCACAACCACGCGTTGGCGACGTGGGTCCAGGGGTATCTCACGCAACGTCTCGACGTGCCGCCCTCGACCCCGCCCGACGGCACGATGATCGGCTCGATGACGGCTGTGACGCTGCCGGAACGCGCCCGCGAGCGATGGCCCTCCGCCGAGGCCCTGCACGATCATCTCTACGACGATTGCGCGATCGAGGTGCCGGTGTTCGCGTGGAACGATCGCTGGATCGTCCGTGCGAGCTGCCAGGTGTATAACCGGCGCGAGCAGTACGAGATGCTGGCGGAGGCGCTGCTCGCGGCGATCAACGGCGCCCGAGCCTGACCACGCGATCCACCGGCTGCGCGCCGAAGCGCTCCGTCGTCCCGTCCGGCCATCGCACCGTCACGTCGTCGATGGCGTCCCTTGCGCCCAGCCCGACGTGCACGCGATGATCGTTCGCCGCGCAGTAGCTGTACGCCGTGCGCACGTCGCGGGTGATCGTGCGCGCGCCGAGCTTCACCTCGACGGTCGCTCCGAGCGCGGGCGCGCCGTTCGCGTCCCGCACATCGAGCAGCGTCCAGTGATTGCCGCCGGCGATCACGTTCATCAGGAGATGCGCGGGCCCGTCGCGGTTGACCACCAGCACGTCGATGCCGCCGTCGCCGTTCACGTCGCCGAACGCGGCCGCGCGACTCGTCGCCACGAGCGGCGTCGCCGTGCCGCCGCGCGGCCGCACTTCCGTGAAGCGCCCGTCGGGGCCGCCGCGCAGCACGACGTTCGGCTCGGCGAACGGGTCGGTGAACAGGTCGGCATTCCGCTCGGCCCCGTACCGCGGCTCCTGCCGCCGTACGCGTCCGTTCGCCTCGTAGAGGTCGAGGAACCCGTCGTTGTCGAAGTCGAGCAGCGCCATGCCGAACCGCGTGTGCAGACGCGACACCGTCGCGAGGCCGGCCGCCGCCGTCGCGTCCGCGAAGTAGCGGCCCTCGTTGCGGTAGAACGAGTCCGTCTCGCCCACGAGGTTGACGACAAGGAGGTCGAGGTCGCCGTCGTCGTCCACGTCCTGCGCGCAGACGCCCATGCCCGCCTTCGCCGTCCCGTCCTGGTCGAGCGCGGTGCCCGTCGCGAGCGAGGCGTCGGTGAAGGTGCCGTCGCCCCGGTTCACCCACATCTGGTTGCGCATGCCGTCGTTGGCGACGTAGACGTCGATCCGGCCGTCGCCGTCGAAATCGCCGCAGACCACTCCGAGCCCGTTCCCGAACGCGGCGCGTATGCCGGCCGCCTCCGAGACGTCGGTGAAGGTGCCGTCGCCGTCGTTGCGCAGCAGCACGTCGCCGGCCGGCGCCTCGTAGGTGTTCGGCGCGCAGTAGTCGCGTTCTCCCGTTGTCGCGTAGCAGTCGCGTTCGACCTGCGGCGTCCAGTGGATGTAGTTGACGACGAAGAGGTCGAGGTCGCCGTCGGCGTCGTAGTCCAGGAACGCCGCGCTCGTGCCCCAGCCCGCGTCGCCGGCGCCGGACGCGGCCGTCACGTCGGTGAACCGGCCGTCGCCGTCGTTGCGCAGGAGCGTGTTCGCGCCGACGTTGGTCACGTAGAGATCGGTGTCGCCGTCGCCGTCGCAGTCGCCGGTCGCGACGCCCATGCCGTAGCCGCGGTCGTCGGCGCCGCTGCCGGCCGTCACGTCCTCGAACGTCCCGTCGCCGCGGTTGCGGAAGAGGCGGTTCGGGGGACGGTCGGAAGCTTCGGCTTCGATCGGCCCCGCCTGAACGAGGTACACGTCGAGATCGCCGTCGTCGTCCATGTCGAACAGGGCGGCGCCGCCGCTGGCGATCTCGGGGAAGAGGAGCCCGCCCCGCGCGCCGGAGTCGTGGCGGAACGCGAGGCCGGCGGCGCGGGCGCGTTCCTCGAACCACGGGGCGGCGTCCTCCCCCTGCGTCGCGGCCGGCGTCGCGCGGCCGTCCGCGACGCCCGGATCGTCCGCGACGCCCGGATCGCCCGCGACGCCGGGATCAGCCGGACCGCAGCCGGCGGCGACACCCACCGACGCCACGAGCGCGCGAACACAGCGCCCGCCGATCACGGCTCACGCTCCTCGCCCGCGGCGGCCCGCATCGCGTCGAGCCGGCGTCGCGTCGCGCGCACGCGCTCGTCGCCCGGAGCCAGACGCTCCGCCTCGCGCAGCTCGCGCCCGGCGTCGTCCAGCCGCCCGAGACCCATCGCCGCCGTCGCCAGGGCCCGGCGCGTCTCGGCGTCGCGCGGCTCGAGCGTCGCCGCGCGCTCGAGCGCCCTTGCCGCCTCCTCCCACCGCTCCAGTTCCACCAGCGTTACGCCGGCGCGAAAGGGGAACCGTGCGTCCTGCGGATCCCGCTGCGCCGCGGCGCGGTAGTCACGGAGCGCTTCGACCGCGTCGCCGTCGAGCCGCGCGAGATCTCCCCGCAGCGAGTAGGCGGGCGCGTACGCGGAGTTGAGCGCGAGCACGCGATCGAGGTGCGCGCGCGCCCGCTCGCGCAGCTCCGCCGCCGGCGCGGGCGGCGCCGCCGCGCCGCTGCCCTGCGCGTACGCGACGGCAAGGTGAAAGTGGGCGAGGAAGAACGCATCGTCCCGCGTGAGCGCTTCGCGGAGGGCGGCGACGCTCTCGTCGAAACGGCCGGCCTGCCGGTACGCGAGGCCGAGATTGCTCAACACGGTGGCGTTGTCGGGGAAGTCGCGACGCAGCGCCTCGAGCTTCGCGATTGCCTCGGCGGGGCGTCCCGCGGCGATGAGCGCGCGGGCCTCGGCGATCCGCGCGCCGTAGCCCGGCCGATGCGCGGCGAGCGTCTGCTCCCAGGGATCCGGCCACACGGGTGCGGCGTCGCCGCTCGCGGCCGCGACGCGCCCGGCCTCGTCGAGACGCCCCGACTGCCGGTACGCCGCCGCGAGGAGATTGCGGGCGTAGCCGGCGTTCGGGGCATCGGACTCGGTGTACGCCTCGAGCGACGCGATCACCTCGCCGGGCCGGCCCAGCGCCAGCCACGCCCGCGCGCGTCCCAGCGCGCCCGTCGAGAGCGGGCCGTCGATCGAGACGGCGCGGTCGAACCGCGACAGCGCGTCGGCCGGCCGGCCGAGATCGAGCAGCAGCAGGCCCGCGCGCCAGAAGGCCGGCGCGTACCGGCCGTCGTGCGTCGCGGCGGCGTCGAACGCCGCGAGGGCCTCCTCGACGCGGCCGAGCCGCGTGGCGACCCGCGCGAGCATGTACCACGCCCGCGCTCGTTCCGGGTCGAGACGAACGACTTCCGTGTACGCCGCCGCGGCGCGTCGGAATTGCTCGTTCGCGTGCAGCGCGAGGGCGTACTGCATCCACGCGTCGGCGGCGCCGGGGGTCGCGACGACGGCGGCCCGCGCGTCGCGAAGGAAGTCGGCGACGGCGGGGTCCAGCGTGTCGAGATCGTCGGGCAACGCGGGAACGGCGGCGGCGTCGCCGTGCGCCCGCGGCGCTCCTTCGTCACCCGCCCGACCGGCGATCAGCACGATCGCGAGCGTCGTGACGGCGATCACGGCGATCACGGCGAACACGGCCGGCATCGGGGAGAGCGCGCGGCGCGGCATCATGCCCAGTCTATCGGCGTTCTACTTCCCCGGCACGAGCGGCGGCGCATCGTCGTCGGCGCCGAGCCCCGCGAGACGCGCCTGCTCGTTCTTGTACGGCACGTACTCCTCGTTGTACCAGAGCCACCACTTCCTCATGTCGTAGCCGAGGTGGGCCGTCGACGCGCCGAAATCCTCGGTGGTCAGACGCACGAGCGCGCCGTGCACCTCCGTGCGGTAGACGATGACGACGGCGTCGACCGCCCGCATCACGACACCCTCGTTGATCACGCCGACCACCGGCGCGAACGCGCCCGATGAATCGCCGACGACCGGGACGACGTTCTGCACGTACGCCACCTGCGTCTGGATGGCGATCCACGCGAGGTCGCCCTCGTCCGACGGATGCGGATCGCGCGTCGCCATCGAGAAGATGAGCAGCGGAATCGAACGGAGCGCGCCGAGCGTGCCCGCCATCGCGCCGGCGCGGTTGGCGGTAACGTGGCGGTTGCTGCGGAGCGCCGTGTCGAGAACACGCAGGACCGGATCGGCGGGCGGGGTCACGAGGCGTCGGACCGCCTCGTTGCGCAGCGTCTCGTCGTCCGCGTGAATGGCGAGCCACACGAGCCCCGCCTGCCCTTCGTCGCCCTGGTCGACGAAGTGGTCGAGCATCGCGCGGCGGACGTCGTCCGCCTCGCCGGAGAGCTCCTCGATCATCGGCCGGAACGATGCGGGATCAACGAACTCGCGCAGCGCGACGAGACCGGCCTCCCGCACCTCCGGCGCGCGGCGCGAGCCGAAGTGGGTGCGGCGGATCACGCGAATCTGCCGGGTGTACTCCCGCGCGAGCGCGCGGTGGGCGATCTCCGCCTCGGTCATCAGGTCGGCGCCGTCGACGATCGGCGGCACGGCGCCCGTCGCCGGGATCGGCGCGAGCCGCCGCGCGTCGCCGTGATCCTCCGCTCGCGCGGCGAAGCCGCAAGCGATGGTCGAGACGAGGACGAGTGTCGTTGGCGTTCGCAGCATGAACATGGCTCTGGCGGGGGGCTCCGGCGGGGGGCTCCGGCGGGGCGCGGCGTGTCATTCTAGATCCAGATCCAGATCCAGATCCGGACGCGGCGCCGGCGTGTCCCGGGCCGAAAGCGCAGGGTATTTCCACGGCGATCAACGGGCTTCGCGAATCGCGTGGTATCTCATGCATTCCGGCGGGTTCCGCATCAGACGGACCACGCCAACCGCGTCGGGGCAGGGACGCACGAGACGCGGGGCCGCGGGACGAGGTCGTGCCGAGTCGCCCGGCCCGTGCGCGGCAGACGCGTCCGGGGGCGATCGCGCGCCTCGGCCGCGGCCGAATGCCTGCGGAACGCGGGGCCCGCCGGGAACGGGAGCCAGGAACAGGGCCGGTCGGAGCCGGCCATGACTCGGAACGAGCCTGAATCGGAAACCAGAACCAGGAAAGGACGACGACCCATGAAAGAGTTGGGGGCACGAGCACATTGGAGCGCGGGGAGAGGCGAGAACGGGGCCAGCGAGGCCGATCGGGGCGGGGGGCGGCGCGTCACGGCGCGCGCCCGAAGGCGGAGACGAGCCGGCGCGGCGCGGACGGGCCTCGGCGCGCTGGCCGTCATCGTCGCCGCGAGCGCGGCGGCGCCGAGGGCGACGGCGGCGGCGGGGGCGGAGAGACGAGGCGACTGCGCGGCCGACATGGTCTTTGGCATTGTGCACCTCGAGGGCGACCCTGCGCCGGGCACCGGGGCTGCGTTCCAGTCGTTCGACCGGCCGAACATCGGCGTGTCGGGCGCCGTCTTCTTCGGCGCCGACACCGACGGGCCCGCGTCGGCCGACGAGGTGCTGTACGTGGATGCGACGCTGATCGCGCGGGAGGGTGACGCCGCGCCCGGGCTGGTGGACGCCACGTTCAATGCGTTCCCGGTCTTCGACGGCGGGCAGCAGATCAACGCCGGGAACGAGGCGGCGTACGTCGCGCAGGTCGCGCTGCCGGGGGGCGAAACGGCGCTTGCCGTGTACCGCGACGGGACGCTCATCGCGTTCGAGGGCGGCGCGGTCCCCGGCATCCCGGGCCGGCTGTTCAGCGACTTCAGCTTCGTCGGGCTCGCCGACGACGGGGCGGTCGGCTTCCTCACCGACATCGACGGGTCCACGAGCGACGACTCCGTCGTGTACTTCGGCGGAACCCCGGTCTACCGGCAGGGGAGCGAGGTGCCTTTCCTCCCGGGGGAGACGTGGGACGGGAACTTCGGGCAGGTGGCGTGGAACGCGCGCGGGGACGTCCTCGTCGTGGGGAACACGTCGCTGCCCACGTCGATGGACATCGTCGTCGTGCGCCGGCTCCGCGGGGACACGCCCGTCGAGGAGATCGTCGCGCAGGAAGGTCAGCCGGTCGAGGCGGCCGGCGGCACGGACTTCCTCGACGTGGTCCTCGGGCTGGCCCTCGCAGACAACGGCGCGTGGGCGCTGCGCGGCAACCTGGAGCTTGCCCCCGCGGACGCCGATGGCGTCATTCTCAGCGGGGTCGGGTTCTTCGCGCAGTCGGGCGACGACGTGCCGGAGATCCCCGGCGCGAAGCTGGGCGATTTCACCGGGCTCGACATCAACGGACTCGGCGACGTGCTCTATCTCGCGGACATCGTCGGCGCGCCCGACGTGGACGAGGGGATCTTCCTCAACGGCTGCATGCTCGTCACGGACGGCAGCCAGGTGCCGGGCCTTCCCGAGGGCACGCTGTTCTCGGATCTCGGCTTCGGCGACCTGTACCTGAACGACGCCGGCGACGCGGTCTTCGCGGCCAGCTACACCGGCGCGATGAGCGGCGACGGGCTCTTCCGCCTCGTGCTGCCGGGTGAGTGCCGCGAGGACGTGAACGGCACGGGCGACGTGGGCTTCGACGACGTGCTCGCGGTCCTGCGCGAGTGGGGGGCGTGCCCGCCGCAGCAGATGTGTCCGGCCGACGTGGACGGGAACGGGGTGGTCGAGTACCCGGACGTGGTGGCGGTGCTGTCCGCATGGGGCCCCTGCAACTGATTTCGATCACCAGTCAGCGCCCCCCGGGCGCCCACACGCTCCCGCGATGCGCGCCGCTCGCCGGAGTGGGGAGTTCCGACAGCGTGCCGCCGCTGTCGTGACGCGGACGCCGTCCTCCGGGACGGCGTCCGTCTTTCATTTGCCGGTCCGCGCCGCCGGGGCCGGGTCGGCTGGCGGGGGTCGGCCGGCGGGGGTCGGCCGCTGGGGGTCGGCCGCTGGGTACAAGGCGTACAACTTGCGAAGGGTTCGCCGGTCAGATCGGGCGGGCCCGCGCATCTCATCGCCCATTCAGGAGACTCCGATTTGGAGACCCCTTCGGCCAGTGAAGCCGTCACCGCGGACGTCCCGCGGGACGAGGAGGCCCTCGTTGCCGCGGCCATGCGGGGGGACGCCGCCGCGATCGACGCGATCTGGCAGCGTCACCGGCGCTGGATCGCCGCCGTTCTGCTGGCCCACAAGCCGGTCTTCGAGGATTTGGACGATCTGCTCCAGGAGGTGGCCATGACGCTCGTCGCCAAAGTCAGCACGCTTCGGGACGAGGCCAACGTCCGGGCGTGGCTGCGCACCGTGGCGATCAACGCGGCCCGCGCCGCAGGCCGCTCGGGGAAGTACCGCCCGCGGCCGGCGGCCCCGGACGCGATCATCGACGTGGCCGGCGCCGACGACGACCGGCGGGCCGACGATCGACTGACCGAACTCCTCCAGCGACTCGAGCGTCTGCCCGAGGGCTACCGCGAACCGCTGCTGCTCCGCGTCTCGCACGGACTGCGCAGCAAGCAGATTGCCGAGATCCTGGGCGTCCCGCCGGCGACGATCGACACCCGCATCGCGCGGGCGCGCCGCATGCTGCGCGAGACCCCGCCGGCCGCGAACGACGCCGGGACGTTGCCGTTCCCGCCTCGGCTCGCGGCGATGCGACGCGGAGACGAGGCAATCTGAACAAGACCCGGGTCGCCGGCGACCCGCGACCGCGAGTGAGACGACCATGAGCAACGAACAACGCGAGGAACTGCTGATTGCACGCGTCGCCGGGGGAGAAGCGAGCCCGGACGACTGGGACGCCCTCTTCGACGCCGGTCCGGGCGAGGACACCCTGTGGCGTCGCCTCGCCGAGTCGCAGCGCGACCAGGCGCAGCTCGCCGCGCTCCTGGCCCGCGCCGACGAGGTGGCCGAACGGATCGTCGTTCCCGCCGACGCGGCGACCGGCGCGCCGGCCGTTCGAGCACGACACGCCCGATCGCGCGACATCGTGCGCGGCGGCCTGCGCGGGCACTGGGGAGGATGGCGCGCGTGGACCGGATGGGCGGTCGCGGCCGCGCTCGTGGCGGCGTGGAGCCTCTCGATCACGGTCGGCGGCAGCCGGTCCGCGCGCCCGGCGCCGACCGAACGGTCCGCGCGACCCCTCGTCGCGTCCACCGGCGGCGCGGACGGCGGTCACAAGGTCTCGGGCGCGAGGGAAACGGGTCCGGTCAAGGCGCCGGTCCCGGTGACGCCGGTCTCGACGCAGCAGGCGTTCCGGCAGTACCTGGAGCGCGGGCAGGCCGAAGGCACGGTGCTCGGCGTCATGCCGCGCCGCGTGATCCTCGAGACGCGTCCGAATCCGGACGGACGCGGCTACGAGCTCATCTATCTCCAGCAGATCATGGAACGCACGGTCGTTCCCGACCTGTACCAGCTCGAAGGGCTCGACGAGCGCGGGCGGCCGGGCCTCGTCCGGTACGAGCAGCCGGCGCGACGCGAGATGTGACGAAACCACGGCGAAGCCGGGCGTCCGGCGCGCCGAGCAACCATGATCCACACCGTTTTCTTGAGGTACGACCCATGAGATTCCCACGAACGACTTCCATGACCGCATTCACCGGAGCCATGGTGCTCCTGCTGGCCGGCGCGCCGATCGAGGCGGGCACAGGGAACGCCGACGAGTACGCCGTGCGCTGGGTGGTGGCATCCGACGAGGACGCGGGCGGCGCGGCGAACGTCGTCGCCGCCGCGGATGAAGGCGTCGCCCGCGGCCGCGTCTTCATGCTCGACGGCGACGGCGCGACGGGCGCGGACGCCTACGCCTACGCCTTCTCCACCGCCTCCGTACAAGCCGACGACACGGGGGATGCACACTCGATCCATGCACACTCGATCGAGGTCCGCATCGTGGACGGCGACGCGACCGTGACCCTCGACGGCAAAGAAGTGCCGGCCGCGCGCGTCGTGCGCGCGGGCGACGCCATCGTGGTGCTGGACGAGAACGGCGACGAGATCCGGAAGATCCACGTCGGACCCATGACGGGCGACCGCACCATCGGCATTTACGTCGGCGAGGGCGACAAGCAGGTCTGGTTCGGTGACGCTCCCCAGAGCCTGCTGCCGGAGCCGAAGGTCATGCTCGGCCTGCAGCTCGGCACGCCGGGCCGGGCGCTCGAGCGGCACCTGCGGCTCGATCCGGACACGACGACGATGGTCACGGCTCTCTACGAGGGGCTTCCCGCGCACGCAGCGGGCATCGGAGAATACGACATCATCACCACGATCGACGGCGGGACTCCGGCCGATCCCGCGACGCTGCGCCGCACGCTCGCCGAGCGCGAGCCGGGTGACACGATCGGGCTCGGCGTGATCAGCGCGGGCGAGCGGAAGTCCGTTCGCGTGAAGGTCGAAGCCTATGACCGCGACGCGATGCGCGGCGCCAGGATGATCGGGGACGCCCGCGGCATGGCCCTCCTTGGACCGAGCGGGTTCGGCCGCCAGGTCGAGATGCCGGGCGACCAGAGCCTCTTCGAGCTGGACTTCGGCAACGTCCAGGACCTCAACCGTTTCTTCCTCGACGACTCGAATCGCCTGTTCGAGATGCCCAAGGGCCGCATGCGTCTCGAGCTGAAAGGCGAGGAAGGCGAGGCGCAGGAGGTCGAGGTGGAGCTCGACACGCGTCTCTCGACGCTCGACAGGCGTCTCGCCGCGCTCGAGGAGATGCTCGACGCGCTCCTGAAGGAAGCGAGGAAGAGCCGCTGATCCGCGCCGGACGCGGCGCGACCGACACACCTGCACGCCCCGGCACGCCCCGGCACCGCATGACACGCCCCGGCACCGCATGGCACCCCCCGGGGGGTGTCTCTTCCTACTTCGGGCGTCGCGGCGCGCCCTGCTCGCTGTAGAGGTCCATGTAGAAGTCGTGCAGCGAGTGCCCGCCCCGGTCGCTCGTCCTGGCGAGGAGGAACCCGTGCTTCTCGAAGAGGGCGATCGCGGGCCCGCGCTCGATGCGGACGTCGAGCACCACCTTCAGGTACCCGCGCGTCCGGCAGAAGCTCGTCGCCTGCTCGAGCAGGAGCGAGCCGACGCCCCGCCGGCGGAAGTCCTCGCGCACACGCAGACGCCGCACCTCGGCGGTGTCCTTCCGCGTGCGCTGGACGCCGATCATCCCGATGACCACGTCGCCGTAGCAGGCGACCCAGAACGAGCTGGCGCCTTCGTCGGAGAAGTATGCCTCGTGGAGGCTGTCGATGTCGGCGCCGGTGTCGTTGTCCCGCAGCTGCCCCTCGATCGCCCCGCTGCGGAACAGGGAAAGGATGTCATCGTGATCCTCCTCGGTGGCCAGGCGGATCGTGATGTTCTTGATATCGAAGTCGTCAGGCGTCGTCATGGGCTCGCAGGTCGAGGACGTCGAGACGGTCGGCCGCCGGGTCGAGGAGGGCCGCAGTATAGCGGGAGGCCCGAAAGAGCGCGCCAGGATTGATCACCCGAGTCGCGCCGACGCGCTCGTCACGGAGCATGTGGGTGTGCCCGTGAAGCAGGTAGTCCACGCCCTCGGCGAGTACCTCGTCCATCAGCCGGGGAACATGCCCGTGGGTGAATGCGATCCGCCGGGGCCCGGCCTCGAGTCGTCCGAGGTACCCGTCGACCGTGATGCCGACGTGCCGGGCGTACCGCGCGAGCGCCTCGGCGTTCCAGTCGCAGTTGCCGAAGACGAGGTGCGCATCGTATCCGACCAGCTCGTCGAGGACCGCCTCGGTCTCGACGTCGCCGAGGTGGATGAGCACGGTCGCACCCGCGTCGATCAGCGCGTGCACGGCGCGGGCGGTGATGCCGGCGCGGCCGTGCGAGTCCGCGAGGATTCCGATCAGGATCGCCGGTGACTTCATCCCGGCGAGCCCGGATTGTGCATGAAGCGAGCCGTCCGGCGGACGATCCGAACGCGTGGTCGCACGTTCGAGGCTTGATGTGGTGTCAACACGTCGGCGCCTCGCCCGAGCGACCACGCGCTCGGCTTGTCACGCCGGCTTGTCGCGCCGGCTGCGCATCGCACGTTGCCCGGCGAGATGGTAACGAACTTCTGACTCACACCACTAGCGCGCAATCGAGCGGGCGTACGCCAGGTACTCCTGCTCGAAGGCCTCCATGTCGCTCGTGCAGTACGCCAGGATGACCCACGGTCCCGAGCGGCCGTTCATCGCCTCCTGCCGGCCGCGTCGCGCGATGACGGCGGGTGAGCGCATCAGCCGGCCGATCAGCTTGCCGTGGAGCGCGTCCACCAGCACGTCGCCGAGCGCGTCCCGGTAGCGCCCGTGCTCCCCCTCGAGGAGGAACCGCGTCAGCGCCCAGACCTGGGCGTAGTACGTCAGGAGGCGATCCTTGCCGTCCGCGAGGAAGCTCTGCGGCGTCTCCTCGAACAGGACGCGCAGCGGAATCATCTCCTCGCGCCGCAGCGCGTCGCCGAGCGCGTTCGCGCGCTCGAAGTTCTGCCAGGGCCGGAACTCCGGATAGTCGTCGATCGGCTGGTACCGGTATCCCTCCATGTACGTGGCGATCCCCTCCTCGAGCCAGATCGGCAGCGGCTGCCGGAAGGTGCTCTGCGTGTACTGGTGCCAGCCCTCGTGCGACGCGATCGCGAACGTGTCTTTGTCGCGCCCGTCCCAGTCGATGTAGTAGAGGACCGAGATGCCGCGCGTCGTGAAGCCCCCGCGTCCCAGGTTCTCGAAGGTGCCCGCCTGCTCGGGCAGCAGTTGCCGCGTCTTGGCCTTCCACTGGCGGCGGTCGCGGAAGATGTAGGTTTCGAGCGGACGCGACGGGCGCGGCAGCGGGGTCAGCGCGGTGGTGTAGCGCACCATCGCGTGCTCGAGAAAGACCGGCAGCCGCTCGAGGATCGGCTCCGCCGAGATCGTCGTGTAGATCCGGTGGTGGTCGGTCGTGAGCACGGTGCCCGCGTACGACGCGAACTCCCACGGCTCGCGGTGGACCGTCACCTCCAGCGGCAGCTCGATCGGCGCGGACGGAACCGCGGCCAGCGCCGGCTCGGCGGCGTCGCGGAACACCATCGGCGTCTCGTTCGAGGCGGTGCTCGTGCATCCGGCCGCGAGCAGCGCGCTGACTGCGCCCGCAGCGAGGGCGGCGAGGCGAACCGTCGATGCGATGATGGGGCGGACTCCGTTCCTCATCTCGTCCTCATTCAGATGGTTTCAACCCACCAGGGCCTCGAGCGCGCGCCGGGCGGCGGCGAGATCCGCTTCGGCCTGCGCGTGACGCGTGCGCGTCTCGTCCACGACGGCGGGGGGGGCGTTCTTCACGTAGCTTTCGTTGGCGAGCTTACCGGCGAAGCCGCGCACCGCCTTTTCCTTTTCGTTGACGAGCTTCTCCAGACGCTGGCGCTCCGCGCCGACGTCGACGGCGTCCACGAGCCCGCCCAGCCGCAGCTCGTGCCCCTCGAACGCGAAGGGAATCGCTCCGCCGGCCGGCGGGTCGGAGCCCTCCGCCACGCGCAGGAGCGCGAGCGCCTCCACGATGCCGCCGGCATCGTCGAGCAGTCGGACGACCTCCGCCGGCGTCGTCAGCGTGACCGTCTTCTTCGGCGGAACGAGGTGCTGCGCGCGGAGACCGCGCACCGCGTTGACCAGCGTCTGCACGCGATCGAACGCCGGCTCCGCCGCGGCGTCGTGCACCCGGCACGCGATGTCGGGCCAGGCCGCGCCGGCGAGCAGGTCGCTCTCCGGAAGGACGATGCCGTCCGTGCCGGCGGTCCCCGCGGCCTGCACGCCCGGCCACAGGACCTCCGTCACGAATGGACAGAGCGGGTGCAGAAGCCGCAACGCGGCGTTGAGCACCGTGCGGAGAACCTGCTGCTGCCCCGGATCGTCCCGGACCGTCGGCTTGATCGCCTCGAGGTACCAGTCGCAGAAGTCGCGCCAGATGAAGTCGTACATCGCTTCGGCGTAGGTGTTGAACTGGTAGTCGGCGACGGCGTCCTCGACGACGTG
>CAZXBB010000334.1:0-12211 GCA_964638815.1 uncultured Isosphaeraceae bacterium | reverse complement strand
GACCGTCATGGGCCGCCGCGAACGCCGGATGACGCCGGAGTACGCAAGCGCCGTGACGGCGTTCTACGGCGCGGTGACGGACCGCGCCTCGTAGCTTCGCCGGCTCACGAACCGCCCGGTCCCGGTGATCGCCGAGCATCGCCCCGAGGAACGTCATCATCGAGCGCGTGCGCCACCGGTCCCCGTCGGAGCGATTCGGCGATCATCCGCCCCCGACGTGACGGCTCAGTTGATCGCCAGCAACTCGACCTCGAAATACAGCGTGACGCCCGGGCCGTGCAGCGGCGGACGGCCGTTGACGCCGTGGCCGAGACTCGACGGGATCGCGACGCGCCAGACGCTGCCGACCTTCATCCGGGTCAGCGTCTGCTGCACGCCCTCGACCGTGTACCGGAGCCGGATCACGGCGCGTATCGGCTCGGTGACGACTTCGCCGTCGATCGAGATCAGCGCGTAGCGCACGGTCACCGCGTCGTCGTCGGCCGGTATCGGCCCGTCGCCCTCGACCATCACCTTGTACTGAAGCCCGCTCTCCAGCGTGACCACGTCCGGATCCCGGGCCAGGCGGTCCCGCAGGGCCGCGGCGCGTTCGACGTTCGAATCGTAAGTCCGTTTGAATTCGGGATTCGCCAGGAGCTGCCGCGCCTGACCGCTCGACACCTGCTCGTAGAGCTCGTGCAGGACCGCCTCCATCTCCTGCTCCGGCATGCGCGGTTCGGTGTCGTGGAGCCCGTCGCGGAAGCCGTCTTCCACGGACGCGAGGTCGAGATCGACCCGGTCGGCCTCCATTCGCGCGAGCAGCTTCCCGCCCAGCGTGAAGCCGATCCCGTAGCTGAGCGCGTCGGCCTGCGCCTGCGCGGCCGGCGAGTCGTACGTCGCGTCGGCGAGCTCGGCCTCGTAGCCCCCGTCGAAGCTCGCGCTCGTGGCGGTGCGCCGCGCGCTCCCGGTTGCCGCCGGCGCGCCGGCCGCGACGAGGCCGCTCGGGAGGCGGTTGGTCGCGGTGACCACGCTGCTCGCCCACCGGTTCGGGTCGTACCCGCCGGAGGCGTAGAACGCGTTGCGGCGGTCGATGCCGCCGCGGTACGCGTCGTACGCGGCGCTGTTGAACCCGTGGTAGACGCCGCGGCGGAGCTGGCCGTTCGCGTCGCGCATCATGACCCCGTGGATTCCGCCGCCGCCGATGACCTGCTCTCGGGACGCACCGTTGTAGCCGCCGGAGCCGATCCTGAGGTTGGCGTCGAGCGCGGCACCGCTGTTCACGAGCGCCTGCGCGCGCACCGTCGTCGCGGGCGGCGCCAGCGCGATCAGCGCGACGGCGAGGATCGCCGGCGGGATGCATCGGGGCAGGGGCCGCATCATCGTCGTCCTCCTCGCGGCGCACGTTTCACCTCGAGCAGCTCGACCATCGTGACGATCGCCTCGTTGGGGCCGATGTCGGGCGGCCGACCGCCCGCGCCGAAGGCGAGCTCCGGCGGCAGCACGACCTGCCACTGCGCGCCGGGGCGCATGAGCTGGAGGATCTGGACGCCGCCCGGGATCGAGTCGCGGACGCGTATCTCGACGGGTTCGGTCCCGTCGTTGATCACGCTCCGGTCGAGCATCGTCGCCTTCACCTTCGCGACTACGGTGTCGTCCGGGCCGGGCGCCGAGCCGATGCCCGGCTTCAGGACGAGGTAGCACGCCCCGCTCGGAAGCGAGACGACGCCGGGCTGTGCGGCGAACAGCTCGAGGAACCGCCGGCTGCGATCGAGGTTCGCGTCGTAGAGCGCTTTGAACTCGGGGCTCTCGTCGAGCAGCCGCCGCACGCGTCGCCCCTCCATCTCGCGGTCGACGGCGAGGCTGATCGCGTCCATCTCGTTGCGGGACACCATCGGCTCGCGGTGCGACAGCGCGTCGCCCAGTCCCTTCGCCACGAGGTCGAGGTCGACGCCCATGCCGTCGTTGCCCAGGCCCGTGCGCGTCATCTGCCCGATCAGGTAACCGACCGCGTAGCCAGTCGACCCGGCGTCGGCTTCCGGCGCGCCTTCCGGCGCGCTTTCCGGCGCGGTCGCCGGCGCGTCAACCTGGGCGAGCAGGCCGCCGGCGGCGAGGAGCGTGAGGGCCACGGTGATGATCGTTCTCATGGGGAGATGCTCCTGGACGCGGGCAAGTCTAGCCCGCATTGGCCGACGCGTGATCGCGGGCCTGTTCCGGCTTCCGCAGCGGCGGCCCCAGCCCGACCCGGATGCGCTCCGGGAATCCGGGCCCGTCGCCGCCCTCCCGCGCGCGTTCGTTGATCGAATACCGCTGCATCACCGCCTCGAACGGTGCGTCCCGCGGAAGCTGGCCGCGATCGTACGCCAGGCGCGGCATGCGTCCGTTGAGCAGCACCTCGATCGTGACCGGCAACCGGTGGCCGCGGACGTGCTCGAGATGGCTGAGCAGCGTCGTCGTGCAGTTGGCGGCGAGCGTGCGGTAGTGCTCGGGTTTCCGGCCGAGCGCATCCGCGCGCTCGAGGATGTCGATGAGCAGCGCCCGCCGCTCGTCGGGCTCGGCGGAGAAGGGGAACAGGTAGACGTCCTCCCCGCGGTGGTTCGACCGCAGGGCGACGAGGTCTCGCTCGTCGCCGAGGATGTAGATCAGCTCGAACTGCTTGAAGAGCGACCGCAGCGCGTCGTACTCCTCGCCGACCTCCCTGCGCGTCTCGACCGAGACGGTGAGCCTCTGCCCGTCGTCGAAGCTGAACGTGAACATCGTGTGCGCGATGTCCGTCGGGCCCCAGTAGACGAAGTAGAGATCGAGGCCCGACAGCCGCTTCAGGTCGTACGTCCTGGTCTCCCAGCGCTCGTCGAAGTCATCCACCGACCGGTACGCGAACGCCCGCACGTTGTGGACCGTCACGCGGTCGCCGTCGAAATCGACCTCCGCCACCCGCGCGACGTCGGGCTGCCAGTTGCGGTCGTTGGACGCCGGGATCAGGGCATACCACCCGCACACGAGGGCGAAGACGAAGAGGAAGGCGATCAGCGCCCGCCAGCGCGGCTCGACGAACACGAACAGCCCGATGACCCCGAGCGCGAAGACGATCGCGATCGCGATCCGCGCCCACGCCCACGGAAAGCTCGCGACGAACAGGAAGAGCGTCGCGAGGGTCGCCAGGAGGGCGACCCCGATCCCGACGATCGACCAGACGATGATCCGCAGCGCGACCGCGATGGCCTGGGAGGCATCCATGACGTGGGCTGCGATCATAAGCCCGATGGTCAGGTCACGGCGTACGGCGATGCGGTATCCTCCGGCCCGCGGCTCGTCGGCATGCTCATCGCCCAGTCGCCCGGTCGCCCGGTCGCCCAGTCGCCCAGTCGCCCAGTAAGGAATGACGACCCCATGCGCCGTGTGACGCTCGTTACCGCGATCATCGCGATCGTCATCGCCGGCGCGGCCGTCGCGCTCGTGGCGCGGGCGTGGCTGAGGACGGGGCGGCCGGCGCCCGGGATGATCGTGGATGCGATGCAAAGCGACCGCGTCCGGGCGTGGGCGGCCGCCCAGCTCTCCGCGATCGCCGGCGATCTCCTCAATCCGACCTTCTCGATGGAGTCAGTGACGTACGAGTATCCGCGCACGCTCGTGGCCCGCGGCGTTCGCCTCCGCGAGGGCGACGTTGACATCATCACGGCGGACATCGCGCGGATCGAGCTCGCGAAGATCCCCCGTGAAGGGGAGCCGATCGTCTTCGAGTCGGTCCGGCTCGGGACGCCGGTCGTGCGTCTCATTCCGGTGCCCGGCGCGGGGCTGCTCGGGCTCAGCGACCTCATCAGGACCGGCGGGAGCACACTGCGCGAGGACGGCGGCTCGACGGTGCCGAGCGACATCTTCTCGCTCCGCCGCCTGGAGATCGTGGACGGCACGCTGACGTTCGAGCCCGCCGACGCGGAGCCGATGGTGCTCGACGACATCGACATCACGACGGACGTCGCCCCCTCGCCCCTGAGCCCGGGCCTCTACGCGCTCACGGGCCGGCTGCACCGGGCGCCCATCGTAGAGATCGAGGCGCAGGCGGAGCTCGAGATCGACGAGGGATGGCTGCGGATCGTCAACGCCGTGGGCCGCGCGAATCTCGAGGCCACGGAGTACCACTACCTGCCGCCCGGTCTCCAGAAGCTGGCGCGCGCCCACGACGTCGAGGCGCACCTCGTCACGACGTGGCGCGGAATGATCCCGTTCGGGAACGACGGGCTCGACCTCGACTGGACGCTCGACCTGACCGATGCCCGCGCGGTCATCGGGGACTGGCACCTGCCGATCGCGGCGCTCGACGTGAGCGGACGCATCGATGCCACCGCGTACGAGCTCACCGCGCTCCGCGGCCGGATGCTCGGCGGCACGGTGGAGATCGACGGCCGGTTCGAGCGACGCGGACCCATGCGGACAACGCTCACCGTGGACGCCGAGAACCTGCGTCTCGAGGAGATCCTCCACCGGACCGGCAGCGACAAGCCGCCTTACACGGGTGCGGTCCGGCTGGATCTCGACGCCGCGGCGGATCTCGTCGACCTGCCGGCCTCGCTCGCGGGCGGCGGAACGGTCGCGCTCGCGGACGGGGTCACCGTCGACGACCCGGGGCTGACCCGGCTCTTCTCGCTCTTGCGGCTGCGGCCGTGGCGCGGCGAGACGACCAATCACGGGTCGGCCCGGGTCACCTTCGACGGCGACCGCATCGACCTCGCGGACCTCGACGTCGTCAGCGTGTCGATGGCGGTGCGCGGCGCGGGCTCCGTGTGGCACGACGGGCGCCTCGACCTGCTCGTCAACGCGGGGCCGATGGAGCGGATCCAGGAAGGCCTCGGCGCGGTCGGCGATCTCCTCGGCGCCGTCACCGACCGGCTGCTGAAGTACCAGGTCACGGGCACGACGGCGGAGCCCGAGGTCCACGTGCTGCCGCTCGGCGTCGGCGCGACGCCGACGGATCGCTGAGCTTGCGGCGCCCGGTGTCCCGGCTCCGACGACGCTTCAGCCGCATGCCACCCGGCGGTCACGGCACGCGCCCGGGGCGCAGCCGCCAAGGACACGTCGTCAAATGGCCGGGCGACGAACGGCGTGCTAATCTCTGCGCCGCGCCAGCGTACGCCCCGCGCACGACGGGTAACCGACCGGCGTTGTTCACCAGAGGGTCCATCTCCATGCAGGTCCCGCTTGCTTCTGTCCTTCTGGGTGCGACCCTGCTCCTCCCCGTCCCCGCGGCAGCGCAGTCGGACGAGGCGCCGGACGGGGCCGCCGCCCCGGAGGGAATTGTCCCGCTGCCTTCCTACGATGGCGACCTCCGGACGCGCAGCCACCTGCTGGGCGACCTCGACGGGGGGCGGAGCGATCTCGCGGGGAACGGTGTGCAGTTCCTCGTCGACTGGACCCAGACCGTCCAGGGCGTCGTCGACGGTGGGCGTGACGAGACCACGCGGTACGGCGGCGCGCTCGACTACAACCTGACCCTCGACCTCATGCGGATGGGCGTGATGCCCGGGGCGGTCATCAGCGTCCGGGCCGAGACGCGGTACGGCGGAAGCGTCAACGCCGCCGCCGGTCCGCTGCTTCCGGTCAACAACGACGCGTTCTTTCCGCTGAGCGACGAGCCCGACGACGACATCGACATCGCGCTCACGACGCTCAGCTACACGCAGTACCTCTCGAGCACGAGCGCGCTCTTCCTCGGCAAGCTCGACACGCTCGACGGCGATCCGAACGAGTTCGCGTCCGGACGCGGGATGACGCAATTCCAGAACGGGGCGCTCGTCTACAACACCGTCACGGCGCTGACCACGCCCTACAGCACGCTGGCCGCCGGCGCCCTCTGGGCGCCGAACCCGCACGTGACGATCGCGGCGACCGTCATGAACGCCGCCGACGCCTCCACGAACTCGGGCTTCGACGGCTTCGGCGAGGGCTGGAACCTGGCGATGGAGACGCAGTTCCAGTACCGGCTCGGCGGTCTGCCGGGCGGTCAGAACGTCGGCGGGCTGTACGCGGCGGATCGCGAGTTCCTGCGGCTGGGCAGCCGCTTTGTCTTCACGCCGGGAATCGGCCTGAACGCGCCGCAGGCGGACGAGTCGTGGTACGTCTACTGGAGCGGGTGGCAGTACCTGTGGACGGAGGCGCCGGCGGCGGACGGCCCGATGAACCTCACCGATCGGCGGCCGGACCTCCAGGGCTTCGGCCTCTTCGCCCGTTTCGGCTTCGCGGACAGGGACACGAACCCGGTCGAATGGAACGCGAGCATCGGCCTCGGCGGCCGCGGGATTGTACCGGGGCGCGACGACGATCTCTTCGGGCTCGGCTACTACTACTCCGAGGTGAATCTCGACCGTCTCGCGGGCGCCGGCCTCGCCGAGGATCACACCGACGGATTCGAGGCCTTCTACAGCTTCGCGCTCGCACCGAGCACGGCGCTGACCGTGGACCTCCAGGTGGTCGACGATCTCTTCGCGGCCACCGACAGCGCGGTGATTCTCGGCGCGCGGCTCGGGATGCGCTTCTGACCGCGATCAGCCTCTCGGCCGGAAGATCCTGAACAGCTTGCGCACCGGGTCGAAATACTCGTCCACGACGCGCTCCTTCAGCGGGATGATCGCGTTGTCCGTGATCGTGATGTGCTCGGGGCACACTTTCGTGCAGCACTTCGTGATGTTGCAGTAGCCGACGCCGTCGCGTTTGCGCAGATCCTCGAGGCGGTCCTCCGTGTCGAGCGGGTGCATCTCGAGCGCGGCGGCGTACACCAGGAACCGCGGCCCGATGAACTCGTCGTGCTTGTGGTGATCACGCAGGACGTGGCAGACGTCCTGGCAGAGGAAGCACTCGATGCACTTGCGGAACTCCTGGACGCGGTCCACGTCCTTCTGGTCCATGCGCCACGTGCCGTCGGGGGCGTCGGGCGAGCGCGGCTTGAACGGCCTGATCTTCTTCTTGACCGCGTAGTTCCACGAGACGTCGGTGACGAGGTCCTTGACCGGTGGGAACGCCTGCATGGGCTCGATGACGACGGGCTGGTCGAGCGGCAGGCTGTCGAGCCGCGTCATGCACATGAGCCGCGGCATGCCGTTGATCTCGGCGGAGCACGAGCCGCACTTGCCCGCCTTGCAGTTCCAGCGCACGGCGAGATCCGGCGCCTGCTCCGCCTGGATCCGGTGCACCGCGTCGAGCACGACCATGCCGGGATCGATTTCGGTCTCGTACTTCACGAAGTCGCCGGTCTTGTCATCGCCGCGCCACACGCGGAAGGACGCCTTCGCCATCACTCCATCTCCTCGATGATCTGCTTCAGGTCGTCGCGCATCGGCGGAATCGGCTCCTCGCGCACGGCCATTGCGCCGTCGGCGCCGCGCGAGATCACCGTGTTGTGGCGGGCCAGGGCGGGGTCCTTCTCGGGGTAGTCGATCCGCGAATGCGCGCCGCGACTCTCCCGGCGGGCCAGCGCGGACCGGGCCACGGCCTCCGACACGCTGAGAAGATTGCCGAGATCGAGTGCCGTGTGCCAGCCGTTGTTGTACTCGCGGTTGCCGGGAGCCGCGACGTTCGCGGCACGGACGCGCAGCTTCGCGATGCCGTCGATCGCCTGCGCGAGGTCCGCCTCGGTGCGGGCGATGCCGACGAGGTCCTGCATAAGGTCCTGGAGCTCGTGCTGGATCGCGTACGGGTTCTCGCCGCCGTTCCCGCGGTTGGCGTCGAGTGGCGTCAACGCCGCCCGGGCCGTCGCCTCGACCTCCGCGTCGTCGGCGACGCCGGCCGGGTGCTCCTTCGCCCAGACCGCCGCGTGCTCGCCGGCCCGCTTGCCGAAGACGATGAGGTCCGACAGCGAGTTGCCGCCGAGCCGGTTCGCTCCGTGCAGCCCGGCCCCGCACTCGCCGGCCGCGAAGAGACCGGGCACCGTCGACATCTGCGTGTCGGCGTCCACGCGGATCCCGCCCATCGCGTAGTGCGTCGTCGGCCCGACCTCCATCGGCTCCTTCGTGATATCGACGCCGGCAAGCTCCTTGAACTGGTGGTACATGCTCGGGAGCTTGCGCTTGATGTGCGCCTCCGCGTTCGGGATCTTCTCCCTGATCCACGCGATGTCGAGGAACGCGCCGCCGTGCGGGCTGCCGCGACCCTGCTTCACCTCGCGCACGATGCACCGCGCGACGTGGTCGCGCGTGAGCAGCTCCGGGGGGCGGCGGGCATCCTTGTCGCCGGTGACGTAGCGCCAGCCCTCTTCCTCGTTGTCCGCGGTCTGGTTCCGGTAGAGCTCGGGGATGTCGTCGAACATGAAGCGGCGTCCCTCGCTGTTCCTGAGAACGCCGCCCTCGCCGCGCACGCCTTCGGTCACGAGGATGCCGCGCACGCTCGCCGGCCAGACCATGCCGGTGGGATGGAACTGCACGAACTCCATGTCGATGAGGTCCGCGCCGGCGTCGTAGGCGAGCGCGTGCCCGTCGCCCGTGTACTCCCACGAGTTGCTCGTCACCTTGTACGCGCGGCCGATGCCGCCGGTCGCGAGGACCACGGCCGGCGCGCGGAAGACGAGAAACCGCCCGCGCTCGCGCTCGTACGCGAACGCGCCCACGACCCGGTCGCCGTCCTTCAGGAGCCGCGTGACCGTGGTCTCCATGTAGACCTCGACGCCCTGGTGGATGCCGTGATCCTGGAGCGTGCGGATCATCTCGAGGCCGGTGCGGTCGCCGACGTGCGCCAGCCGCGGGTACTTGTGACCACCGAAGTTCCGCTGGAGGATGCGGCCGTCCTGCGTGCGGTCGAAGACGGCGCCCCACGCCTCGAGCTCGCGCACGCGATCGGCCGCCTCCCTGGCGTGGTTCTCCGCCATCCTCCAGTTGTTGAGATACTGCCCGCCCCGCATCGTGTCCGCGAAGTGGACGCGCCAGTTGTCGCGGTCGTCCACGTTGCCGAGGCTCGCCGCCACGCCGCCTTCGGCCATGACGGTGTGCGCCTTGCCCAGCAGCGACTTGCAGACGAGGCCGACCGAGACGCCCCGCGCGGACGCTTCGATCGCCGCCCGCAACCCGGCCCCGCCCGCCCCGATGACCAGGACATCGTGCTCGTGGATTCGATAGCCGCTCAATGGATCTCCGGGTTCCAGGCCCTGGCGCCGAAAATGAGAATGTCGGTCCACGTTTCGCGGGCGACGAGGAAGACGTAAAGATCGGTGAACGCCACCCAGAAGAGGCTGATCCACGCCCACACCATGTGACGCCTGTTGATGCAGGTGACGCAGTCGTACACCTTGCGCCTGACGGGCCGTCCCGCCAGCACGTCCATCCCGCCGCCGACGAGATGCCGGAACGAGTGGCAACTGAACGTGTAGCCGCCGAGGAAGAAGACGTTCAGCAGCATCACCACCGAGCCGACGTGCAGCGCGAACGCCCGCGAGCCGTCTTCCTGGAGCCAGAAAAGCGACTTCCCGAAGTCGAACGCGAGGATGCCGATGAAGAGCACCGCGAAGTAGAGGAAGTAGCGGTGCAGGTTCTGGAGGATCAGCGGGAACGACGCCTCGCCGCGGTACCCCTTGCGCGGCTCGCCGACCGTGCACGCGGGCGGGTCGGCCCAGAACGCCTTGTAGTACGCCCCGCGGTAGTAGTAGCAGGTGAACCGGAAGCCGCCGGGGAAGATCAGGATGAGCAGCGCGGGCGTCAGCGGCCAGTAGCGCTTCCAGTCAACGGCGACGCGGATCCACGCGTGGTCGGAGTCGCCGATCAGGTACGGCGAGTAGAAGGGCGACAGCAGCGAACCGTAGATGAAGTGCTCGTTCATCGCCGCTCGCCACGTCGCATAGACGACGAACCCGCCGAGGCCGAGGAACGTGAGCAGCGGCTGGATCCACCAGCCGTCGCGCCGGCTCGTCTGGAGGAACTTCCGGGCCTGGGGGAGGGAGATGTCGCCTTGGGACATGGACGGGCTCCGGGGCCGTGGAACGACTCCGGCCCAAGATAGCGGGCCGCGCTGCGACCGCAATCCGGGCTGCCCGGTCACGGCGATCGGCCCGGACGCCCGCTCAGCTTCAGGAGAAGGAAGAGGGCCGCTGCGGCCGGTCGATCTTGAAGAACGCCGCGAGTGTCTCGTGACGCGCGCTCGCGTCCTCGTAGCCGAAACTGATCAGACGCTTCTCGAAGTCGCTGTGAAACCGCAGCCCCGTCACCGTTCCCTTCAGGTCGGGATCGAAGTACTCGGGGTGGAAGAGATCCGTGTGGCCGATGCGCTTCGACGGGGCGAACAGCTCGATCTCGACGGGTCGGTAGTGGGAAGCCTCGAGCCGCCGGCCGGTCATGATGCGGGCGGCCTCCGGGATCGGCCGGTCCGGGAGCTGCTGGCGGAAGTAGTTGACGAGCTCGATCCACTGCGCCTGGTGGGTGGCGTAATCGTGGCTGAACTGGTTGCCGATCATCCCGGCGATGTCCCCGAAGGCTGGCCGGAAGCCGGGCCGATACTCGGGCAGGTGATCGGGCAGCGGCTGGTCGGTCGCCACGCTGAGAATCCGCGTCGCCCCCATGGTGATCGGCGCGCCGAACGGGACCTTGTTCGCGACGCCGCCGTCGGAGAAGTAGTGATCGCCGATCTTCACGGGGGGGAAGACGAGCGGGATGCTGCAGCTCGCGACGATGTGGGGCGCGTCGAGCCTGACCTCCATCGAGATGGCGCTGCCCGAGTGCCACGCCGACGCGGCCGGGCCGTCCGCGAACCAGACGAGCCTCGACGAGCGGAGCTCCGTGGCCGACATCGCGGCCCCGATCGTGGTGCCCTCGGCCACGGAGCGCTCGAACGCGGCGCGCCGGAAGCCGTGACGCACGACGGCCTCGAGCGGGCCCGGGTCGAGGAGCGACCACCCGCATTCGCGCTGGCGCTTGCTGGCCCAGCGCCGGAACACCGAGCGCCAGAGGCTCCGCTTCGTGTTGCGGTGGTACTCGGGCACATGGAAGTCGAGCCACATCTGCTCCAGCTCGAGCCGCGCGTGCCGCGCGTCGTACGACCGGCTGGCGTAGAACGCCGTGTTCAGGCTCCCGGCCGAGGTGCCGGAGAAGATCCGGAACGGGCTCGCGTCGCCGCGGCAGAAATGCTCATGGATGTACTTGAGTACGCCGACCTGGTAGGCGCCGTGCGCGCCGCCACCGGCGCACACGAGAGCGTAGACGGGTTCCCGTTCGGTCATACCACGCAAGGATACCGGCGAGGACGCCCGGTGCGCGCTTCCCGGGTGCGCGCGGTACGATGTCCGATCCGTCACCGAACTCCCGGACCCCCGGACCGCTGGACCCCGGACTCCCGGAACCCCGGACTCCCGGACCGCCGGACTCCCGGACCGCCGGACTCCCGGACCGCCGGACTCCCGGACCCACCGAACCCCGGAACCCCGGAGACGCGGAACCCCGAGGTCGAACGCCATGCGCACGAGCCTGCCGTTGCTTCTCATCTTCTCCGTCGCCGTCATCGCCGGCTGCGCGTCGGGACCGCGACTGTCGGGCCTCGCGATCGGCGAGACGCGGTTCGTCAGCGTCGGCGACCTCGTCGAGCTGCGTCTGTCGCTGCGGGACGACGGCAGCCGCCTGTGGCGCGTGACCGCGTACGACTCGCTCTACCTCGGCATGGAAGGACGACCGCAGGTCGTCGAGGGCGGGGGAGGCGCCGAACTCCTCGTTCGCGCGCGCGCGCGATACGAGGGCGAGACCGAGGTCGAGGTGACGGAGATGCTGACGGTCGAGCATCGACGCGCAGGGCGCGAGCCGCGCGTGGTGCGGTTCAGGATCTCGATCGGGTCGGGGCTGTAGACGACGTGACGACGGAGGCGGCGGCGCGGATCGTCACGCCGGGCGCGTCAGTTCTCGGGCAGCGGATGCCAGGCGCCGTTCTGGTTGCCGCGCCAGCGGAGGATCCACGTCGCGCCACTCTCCACGTCCACCAGGAAGACGCCGTCCATTCCGGCGCCCGCGCGCTGGATCTCGTAGATCCCGTCCCCGACCGGCGGCACGTTCTGTGTCCAGCTCCCACCGGTGCCCTGGGCGCCCGCGTTGCCGCGCAGCCAGTGGAGCGCGCCCGTCCTCGTGCTGAGCTTCACCGGCGTGCTCTCGAACTGGTAGATCTGCGCCGCCGAGTGCTCGTAGGTGCGGTAGATCTCGGCCGTGACGCGGGTCCCGGACTGCACGGCCAGCACCGTGGCGGGAAGGGCGAGCGCGACGAACGCGAACAGCGTGAGGCGGCT
>CAZXBB010000333.1:0-2051 GCA_964638815.1 uncultured Isosphaeraceae bacterium | reverse complement strand
GACCGGTCGGGTCGACCGAACCGAACGTCGCGTACGCGAGCGGCAGCGGCACCGGCTCGCCCCCGCCGACGTCGACGGTCATGAGTCGCGGCGCGCGCTGGAGGCCCGAGCGTTCCGACGACCAGTACAACAGTCGCTCGCCGTCCGGCATCCACCCGCACAGCACCTCCTGCGTGGGGTGCCAGGTCACGCGCCGCGGCACGCCCCCGAGGGCGGGCATGACGTAGAGGTCCGTGCCGTCGTCGTAGTCCGCCATGAAGGCGATGCGCGTGCCGTCCGGGCTGAAGCTCGGGAACGACTCGCTGCCCGGCGCCGACGTGATCCGCGTCGCCTGCCCGCCCTCGCGCGGCACGACCCACAGGTCGCCCGCGTAGCGGAACGCGATGGTGTCGGCGGACGCCGCGGGGTACCGCAACATGACCGCGCTGGGCGTGGTCGAGCCTGCATCGTCCTGCGGGACCGGGAGGGCGAGGAACGCCGTGGCGAGGACGGTGAGGACGCTTGCGATCGACATGAGCTCCGTGCGGGGTCCGTGGACGGGGCGGAGAGGGTAGCCGATCGCGCGACGGGGACGTGGAACGAAGGCGCCCCCGATCCTCGAGGGTGATCGGGGGCGCGAAGGTCCGCCGCACGACGCGGTCGGCCGCGCGGCGAGGGTCCGGGGTGAAGGCCGCGTGCAGCGTCAGAACACCCAGGCGGGGTCCGCCCGGCGACAGCCGAAGAACAGCGTGAGGGTCACCGCGTCGAGCGTGATCGGCTGGAACCAGGGCTGGATGCACGTCACCGCGAGGCCGGTGACGCCGATCTCGAACTCCGCCATGCAGTCGGCGTCGTGGAAGCCGATGGGCGAGTAGATCGACGCCGTCGCGAAGGGCAGCCACAGGTCGCCGCCGATGCCCGGGACCGCGAGCGGCGGGCACGCGATCCCCGTGCCGAGCAGTAGGTAGCTGAAGCTGCCGGGGTTCGCGCGCACACCGAAGCCGAACAGGGGCGGCGTGCACGGCGACGTCGGGTCCTTCTCGCTCGTGTGGTACTCGGTCCCGTTCGGCCACTGGTAGAAGGTGTGGCCGTCGTTCACCGAACCGTACGCCCACAGGGCGCCGCCGCCGTCGACGAACGCCGCGACGTTCTCCTGCGCGATCGGGAGGATCGTGAGCGGCGTGGCGACCGGTCCCGGTGAGGTGACGTCGCCGCGCTGGACGCTGTAGGCCGAGACGCCGGCGGGTGGACCGCCCGGCAACGGCGAGAACACGACGAGGTTGCGACCCGCCGTCGCGATGTGCGCCGCACCGAGCGCCGTCGTCGGGTTCCAGTCGTCGCAACGCTCGTCGTACGCGTCGAACGCGCCGCCCCCCGAGAGGTGGGCGATCACCGATCCGGTGCCGCCGGCGGAGGGAGCGAGAGGACCGGCCGGGAACCAGTTCCCCCACCGCGCCGAGATCGCCAGCACGCCGGCCGCGCTCTGCACCTCGATCACCGCGTCGGCGACGTTCACCACGTCGCCCGGTCCGAGCGCGACCGGCGGCGCCCACAGGTTCTTCGCGGGTCGGAAGACGTGGAGGAAGCCGTCCGCCGTGAAGCCGCCCATGTGATCGGGCGACGTCAGCGGCGCGGGCAACGCCGGCGTGCCGTTCGCTTCGAAGATCCAGGCGCCGCCGCAGAGTCCGCTCGTCGCGGAGACGTCGTTCGTGATGACATGGCGCGCGAACGCGTAGTCCGCGTCGATGTACATCGGCAGGGTGTCGACGGGCGCCAGGTGCCACGTGCCGTGACCCGCGCCGAAGGCGTCGGGCGGACCGACGGCGAGCGACGGACCACCGACGACGACGAGGTTGTCCGAAATGGTCTGCGGCTTCGAGATGGTGTGCGACGTGGGCGACGTCGCCCACGCACCGGTATACGCGCTGTAGGCGCACGGGAGGTACGTGAAGAGCGGACCGGGACGCCGCACGTACGCGACGTTGTGGTCGATCAGGACGGGCGAACCGTTCTCCACGGTCGGGGACGCGGTCCAACAGCCGCGCACACCGCTGAACGCCGCGACCGTCGGC
>CAZXBB010000332.1:0-4034 GCA_964638815.1 uncultured Isosphaeraceae bacterium | reverse complement strand
AGGACCGGGGCACACGTTGACCTTTGATGTCCTGACGGGACGGGTGGTGTGCCTTTGGCGGGCCTGAGCGAGCACAAAAACACAGACGGCCGCGCAACGAGCGCGGCCGTCCGGTGATTCTCTTGAGCGCTCCGTAGCGGCCTCCGGCCGCACACTCGCTGCGGCACGGCCGCGCCGGGTTCCGGCGGGCCTGAGCGAGCACAAAAACACAGACGGCCGCGCAACGAGCGCGGCCGTCCGGTCCATAGGAGCCGTCTTGTGGTCCGTGGCGATCCGTTGCGCGGGCGGTACGTTCAACGGAAGCGGGAGCGGGGGAGGCGGTCGGCGGGGAGACCGCCGCGACGACGCTTGCCGCTGTTGCCGTGCTCGTAGGTGTTCTTGAAACGCTGGTAGTGACGGCTCTGCTCGAAGAGCGTTCGCGTGCGGCGGTGCGAGCGGTTCTTCATCTTCTCCGCCCGGCTGTGCGCGGCGGCCCTGGCCGCGCGCGCCTCGCGAAGCGCGCTCCGGTTCCGTCCGTTCGAGCGGGGGGCCGTCGCCTCGGGCGGGGCCTCCTCCGCGAGCTCTCGAAGCTCCTGCCACCGGCGGATGCCGGTTTCGCGCTCCCGCGGCGGGAGGTCGCCGGCGCTCATGCCGTCGGTCGCGCGGGCGACGAACGGGTTGGCCAGGATTCCCGTGGACGCGTCGTTCGACGCAGTGCGCCACGAGCTGCCGCCGAAGTAGCCGGTCGCGGCGCCTTCCTGTTCCTCGGCGGTTCGAACGTCGTTGCGGTGGGCGACGACGATCGCCACGATGCCGGCGATGCAGGCCATGCAGAGTAGGCTGTTCACGATCTTGATCATTGGTCGGCTCCTGTTTCTTCAGTTGTCGTGCGGGTGAACACCTCGAGCGTGCCCCACGCGCGGAGAGCCGGCAAGACGCGAACGCGGTTTCCGCGTGTCGGGACACGGTTCGTGCGGGCGGGCGAAGCTGGGGAAGCTCCGGCCGGTCGCGGTCGCGCCGGTCGGGCAGGCTGGGTCGAGCGTGATGGCTCGTGCGGGCCGGCTCGGGCTTGCCGGCTCGGGCTTGCCGGCTCAGGCGTGCCGGCTCGCGAGTGCTGGCTCAGGCGTGCCGGCTCGGGCGGGATGATGCCAGAGCAGGATGCCGCCGATCCAGGCGAAAGATCGTGATCGCCTGCGCATCCACGCGGGCGGATCGGGGTGGATGGGGTCGGATGGGCGGCGGATTGCCGGCGCCGTTGCGCGCCCGCTCGATCGCGGCCATCGCAGAGCCTTTGATATAGTCTTCACCCCGACGGGGGATATCCCCTCATCGAGCCCAAGAGGACCCATGACCACCACCCAGCTGGATGTGAAGCACGTCGGCGAGCAGGTCCAGGCGGCCAGCGCGCCGTTCCGCGAGCTGCGGGAGCGCATGCACCGCGTCATCGTCGGCCAGGACGATCTGCTGCACGGCATGCTGATCGGGCTGCTTGCCCGCGGGCACATCCTCATAGAGGGCGTGCCCGGCCTCGCCAAGACGACCGCCGTCTCCTGCCTCGCGGCGGGGATCGACACCGGCTTCCAGCGGCTCCAGTTCACGCCCGACCTGCTGCCGGCGGACCTCATCGGCACCCTGGTCTACCAGCCGAACGACGGCCGTTTCGTCGTGAAGAAGGGCCCGATATTCTCGAACATCATCCTCGCCGACGAGATCAACCGCGCGCCGGCGAAGGTCCAGAGCGCCCTGCTCGAGGCCATGCAGGAGCGACAGGTCACGATCGGCACCGAGACCTTCCCCCTCGACGAGCCCTTCCTCGTCATGGCGACGCAGAACCCCGTCGAGCAGGAAGGCACCTACCCGCTGCCCGAGGCGCAGGTCGATCGCTTCATGCTGAAGCTCATCGTCGGCTACCCGACGAAGACGCAGGAGCGGGAGATCCTCGACCGGATGTCGAACACCGGCCCGGCGCCCACGATCGAGCCGGTCATGAAGCCGGCGGCCATCGCGAGGGCGCGGTCGGTCGTCGATGAGATCTACATCGACGAGAAGATCAAGGACTACATCGTCGACCTCGTCCTCGCCTCGCGCAAGCCGAGCGCGTACGGACTCGACCTCGACGACCTCGTCCAGTACGGCGCATCGCCGCGTGCGACGATCAACCTGACGATCGCCGCGCGGGCGAACGCGTTCCTCGACGGGCGCGGCTACGTCGTGCCGCAGGACGTCAAGGACGTCGCGATGGACGTGCTGCGGCACAGGATCATCGTCACGTACGAGGCCGAGGCGGAGGAGAAGACGTCCGAGGACATCGTCGGGGCGATGCTCGACCACGTGCCCGTCCCGTGATGCTCGCGACGGTCCGCGCACCACGACGCTGCCCGCCATGATCCCGAAGGAACTCCTCAAAAAGATCCGTCGCATCGAGATCCGCACGTCGCACATGGTGAACGACGCGCTGGCAGGCCAGTACCACTCCGCGTTCAAGGGGCGCGGGATGGAGTTCGAAGAGGTCCGGCCGTACCAGGTCGGTGACGACGTCCGCACGATCGACTGGAACGTCAGCGCCCGTTACGGCGAGCCCTTCGTGAAGGTCTTCCGCGAGGAGCGCGAGCTGACCGTGTTCCTCGTCGTGGACCTGAGCCGCTCCCAGGAGTTCGGCTCGAACGAGCAGCGCAAACGCGAGCTCGTCGCGGAGATCGGCGCCACGCTCGCGTTTTCGGCCATCAAGAACAACGACAAGATCGGCCTCATGTGCTTCACCGACCGCGTCGAGCAGTTCGTGCCGCCGCGCAAGGGCACCGGCCACGTCCTGCGGGTGATCCGCGAGCTTCTCGCGTTCGCACCGGAGGGACGCGGCACCGACATCGCGGGCGCGCTCGACCACCTCAGCCGCATCATGCGGCGCCGGTCGGTCGTCTTCGTGATCAGCGACTTCCAGGACACGGGGTACGAGCGGGCGCTGCGGCGGACGAAGCGGCGTCACGACGTGATCCTCGTCAACGTGCACGACCGCCGCGAGCGCGACATGCCGCGGGCCGGCCTGGTCGAACTGATCGAGGCCGAGACCGGCCGTCGCGTCGTGGTTGATACGTCGAGCGCGCGGTGGCGGGACGCGTACGCGGCCATCACGCGGGCGGCGGCGGAGGAGCACAAGCGGCTGCTGCGGCAGCTCAAGGTGGACAGCATCGACGTCGCCACGGGGGAGTCGTTCGTGGAGCCCCTGGTGCGGTTCTTCCGGACACGGGAGACGCGGAGGTCGTGATGTTGCGCGCCGTCACGTCATGTCGCCGCGTCGGTCGCTCCGGCCGGGCCCGCTGCGCTCGACGGCGTTCATCGCGGCTCTCCGCGGTCAGCCCGCACGGCGTGCGGGCGCGCGGCGTGGCGGCGCAGAGCGTCCGTGCAAGGGTCGCCGTGGTCCTCCCGACCCTCGTCCTGACGCTCGTCCTCGTCCTGACCCTGGTCGCGTGCGACTCCGGCGACGCTCCGGTCGCAGAATCCACGGCCGCCCCGCGGCCCGTCGAGCGCAGCGCCGAGCGTGGTCCGGTGCAGCTCTCGGTCCGCGCCGACAAGCACACCGTCACCGTGGGCGAGAAGCTGAGGCTGACGATCGACGTCTCCGCGCCGCCCGGCGTCGAGGTGACCATGCCGGAGCCGGAGGATCCCCTGGGTCCGTTCGCGGTGCGCGCTGTCGTCGCGCCGCCGGACGTGCCGGACGGTGAGCGGCGACGCTGGACGCACGTGTGGACACTCGACACCTTCGCGGTGGGCGAGACGCAGATCCCCGAGGTGACGGTCCCGTTTGTCGATCGACGTCCGGATGCCGAGGGGGGCGCGGGCGAGGAAGGCTCGAGCGTGAGCGCGGGATCGGTGCCGGTCACGGTGACGTCCGTCCTCCGCGGCGACGAGACGCCGGCGGACATCCACGACATCAAGGGCGCCGCCGACGTGGACGTGCCGCTGCCTGCCGGGTTCTGGTGGCTCATCGCCGGCGGCGGGCTGCTCGCCGCGGCGCTGGCGACGCTGGTCGCGGTGCTCGTCCGGCGCCGCGCCGCGCG
>CAZXBB010000331.1:0-11758 GCA_964638815.1 uncultured Isosphaeraceae bacterium | reverse complement strand
GTGAGGTGGTATTTACACCTTTGCCCGTCACGCGCGGCGACGCTGCATCCTGCAGCTCACACTTTGACGTTCCGACCCGCTAGTGCGACGGCGGCATCCTGCCGCCTGCGCGTGCGACGTTTGGACCTGGGTCGGGCTGGTTTTCGCAGACCCTCCGGGTCTGCAGGAGTCGCGCGGCGACCGGCGGCGTCCATGCCGCCTTGGTTTGCGACGTTCGGGGCCGTGCGCGATGGGGGTGTAACCTGTTACATGCGACGGCCCCACGCCTAAAAGCGCACCAGCCCGAGCGAAGCCCCGAACGTCGTCTCATCCAGGATGTCGTCATGCCGCGCCTGGAAGACGATGTCGAAGTTGGGGAAGCTGCGCGTGAGCCAGAACGAGAGGCCGCGCAGCGTGCTCTTCTGGAAGTCCCACTCCGGCAGCATCGCGACGAAGTATTTCGGCGTGATCTGGTAGTACCAGCCGACGCCGAGGAGCTGGCTGCGGCTCGCCTGGATGAAGCGGTACTCGATCGCGAAGGAGAGGACCGGCGAGTGCTGGATCGCCGTGCCGATCGATCCGCGTTCGATCTGCGAGTCGTCGAAGTCGTACGTCATCTCGCCGGTGACCGAGAGCGTATCGCTGATGAGCCACGCCCCGGCGGCGCGGGCGTGATTGCCGAACTGCGAGTACTCCGGCCGGTAGTCGAAAAACTGCGGCGTCGGAGACTCGGTGTTGACGTCGCCCGAGTTGAGGACGAAGTCGGTGTCGAGCGTCAGCACGTCCACGGAGCGCCAGCGGCCCGGTCCGCCGCGCTGCGTCTGGATCGTGTTCCGCACACCCATCTTCACGGCGGCGCCGGTGCCGAGCGACTCGACCTCCAGGTCGTACACGGGCAGGTCGTCCTCGCTCACGTCGCTGTAGCCGTACCACACCGTGACGGTCGGCTCGACGATGTGACGGAGCCGGTGCAGATCGAGCACGCGGTTCTCCACGTCGTTGTCCACGCGCTGGAACTTCGTCCCGACACGCACGCCCGCGGCGCCGAAGACGCGGGTGGAGTCGCTCTGCTGTGAGAACGCGTCGAAGTCGTCGCTGTACGCCGTGATGCGGCCGACGAAGAACGGCGTGACGTCGAAAATGCCGAGCTCGTTCGGGAACATCAGCTCATGACGCGTGTCGAAGCGGCTCACGAAGTCCAGCGGCACCCCCCGTGCGCGGAAGACGTCGATGAACTGGTCGTCCGGTCCCGTGCCGAAAGCGTTGCCGTTCACGCCGATCTCGCGGGGCGAGCTCCCCTGCGGCACGATGCGCATCCGGCCCGCCCGCGTCTCGCCCGAGTACACCGCGCTGTCGTCGAAGATCGCCTCGCCGTACCGCCGGAGCGTCACCTCGGGCCACTTGTCCACCTTGTACTGCGTGCTGGCAAGCAGGTAGTCATTCGAGATGAACCCGTTGAGCTCGTAGCGCCCGAGCGCGGTGAACGCGCCCGTCCCCTTCTGCCGCTTGAAGTACGCGCTCGTTTCGTACTCGCGCCGGTTCGCGTACTCCGTGGGCCGCCAGCCGGAGATGAAGATCTCGTCGCTGATGAACGACGCCTGTCCCTGGAAGAGCCAGTTGTCGGAGAGCTTCGTCGTGTGCTCCCAGATCGCGAGCCCGCGGTAGTCCGAGTTTGCGTCCACGAACGCGCCGGTCGAGACGAGATCGACGCCGTCGTCGGCGAGTCCGTAGAGCTCGAGCCGGCCGAGGCCGAGGGGAATGCCGTACTCGAGCCTGAGGCCGGCGGCCTCGCCGCGCTCGGTGAACACGTCGGCCTCGAGGATCGCCTCGATCCCGTCGGGCCGATCCGTGCCGAGCAGTGAGAAGAGGTCCCACTCGGTCTCGATGCGGACGCCGTCGTTCTCGCGGTGGCCGATCTTGACGCGACGCAGAGGGACGTCCGTGAGCTTGCCGGAGAAGGAGGGCCAGTAGAAGAACGGGAAGTTCCCCGCGCGCAAAGTGATGTTGCTCGCATCAAGGCGCGTCGGCTCGTCCTCCGCACCGGGGACGGCGGGCGGCTGCGTGATCGTCATCTGCTGCGCGCCGAGGGCCAGGTGCGCGACGCGGAACTCGCTCGTGGAGACCCGCACGCTCCTCGCGTCCCACTGGTTCCTCGCGACCTGGCGCATCTCGGCGGCGCGGGCGTAGATGGGCACGTCGAGCTGGCGGTCGTAGGTCCGCAGGACCGCGTCGAGCATGATCGCCTGGTCGTTCTCGAAGTCGTAGTAGATCCGCGGAGCGCGGATCGTGTAGTCGCCCCGGTTCGCGATCACGCTGACGTTGCCCTCGAGGTAGATGCCGCGCACCTTGTCGGCGCTCATCTCCCACGCCGCCATCTCCTCCAGCGGGCCGGGATCGGTGAAGAGCACCGCGCGCTCCGCGGACAAGGTGAGCTGCGAGATGTCCTCGCCGAGATCCTGGGCGAAGTACTCGACGACGACCGAATCGATGATCGTGATCGTGTTCTCGCTCTCGCCCGGGGTCACCTTCAATTCGCCGTACCGGAACCGCAGCGTCGCCCCGGGATCGCGCAGCCACGGTCGCGCTTCCGCGAGCGACGGGAGATCGATCGTGGTCGGCAGCGCGAAGTCGGCGGGCTGGATCGTCCGCCCCGGCTCGGGGGCGAATGCCGACGGGGCGGGCGGACGGTCAACCTGCGGGCGCTCCGCGAGCCGCGGAGGATCCCCGAGGAGCTTGCGCAGATGCAGCGCCAGCCGCTGCTCGCCGTGCCCGATGAGCGGGTCGGCGGGCGGCCGCTCGTCGCGATCGAGCAGCGCGACCTCGAGCCGGACCGCACCGCGCGCGCTCGCCGTGATGAGCAGCTCTTCGCCGGCCACGCCTATGCCGGCGCGGTGGCGGTAGTTCTTGACGCGATCGAAGAAGACGGCCACCTGGGTCACGACGCCCTCGGCGGTCGGCAGGCGGTTGATCCAGACGACCGCGTTGTCGGCGGTGAACCGGTGCGCGTCGATGGTGACGACGACGTCGCCCTCGAGGAGGAGACGCTTCGTGTCGGCGACGGTCCACGCCGTGCCGCGTCGTGCGGCGAGCTCGATGTCACCGTCGAGGGGCGCGATGGGCAGCACGCTGCCGCTCAGGCGATCGCCGGTGATCGGAATGCGCTGCGGCTTGGGCTCCTGCGCGCGAGCTGCGGCGACGGTGACCGCCGCGAGGGCGATCGCGAGGGCGACCGCCGGACGCATCCGCCCGTGCGCCCGCCTTGGTCTGACCGCGGCCGTGCGGATCGAGCGGGCATGACGCGCGGCGTTGACCACGCCCGGGATCATAGTTGGGCCGGCCGGCGCTCACAAGACGAGGTGAGCGGTCGGGGGAGAATGTGAAACGGCGGGCGGCAGCCGCGCCGTCTCACGTCACTTCTGCTCGTTCCACCTGTCGCCGTCGATCCGCACGTCGATATCGCCGAGCGAAGCCGCGCCCGCGTAGAACTGGTCGCCCGCGGCGATCGAGAGGTCGACGGTGCGCGGATCCGTCGCCGACCCGTCGGGGAAGAGCGCGGTGTCGAACTCGACGTCGAGCTTGAAGCGGCCGACGGAGCTCAGGTAGTGATCGGCGACCGGGACCGTGGCCTCCACGGCGCCGGTGATGGTCACCACGCTCGTCGAGAGCAGCGGGAACGGCAGCGCGAGCGTGACCTCGCGCCCGGGCTTCTCGACCTCGATCGGGACGTTCCCGGTCACCACGCCGTCGGCGTCGATTTCGATGGTCGCGAGCCCGTCGATGTCGATCGAGACGGCGCCGCAGATGTGATCGGTCCGGTATTTCAGATCGAGCACCGTCTCGGCCGAGCCGATGATCTCGCTCTCGATCTCGATCGGGAATCCGTGCTCCCTGAACTTGAAACGGGCGCCCTTCCAGTCGATGTCGAGCTTCGCAATCCCGAATGGCGCCGCCTCGTCGCGGTACCGCCACTTGTGATCCCCGGACGGCTCCAGGATGACCGGAACCGGATCGACGACCGGGAAGCCCGCGATCTCGAGCTCGATGAGAACGAGCGGCGCGACTTCCGTGTAGTCGACTCCGAAGGGGAGCCCCACCGAGCCGCTCAGCTTCGCTCGCGCGGGATCGTGCCCGAACTCGACCTTGAGCTTCTGCACTTCGACGAGCGAGAGGGCCGCGGCGTCGAGACTCACCGCGAGCATCCGGGTGTGGCTGGCCGATCCGGTGTCGGTCACGATCAGCTCGACCGTGTGGGTCCCGAAGGGCATCGCGACCTCCACGACGGCGCACTCGCTCGCGGGGCCCGCGATGACCGTTCCGCCGTCGACGATCCACTCGAAATGGAGATCCGCGAACGGATCCTCGACATCGGAGGAGCCCGTGCCGTCCAGGCGGACGAGCGCGTCGTCACCGATGTCGGTCAACTGCTGGACGATCGCGTCGGCCGTGGGTGCGAAGTTCGGAACGAACTCGTAGACGCCGAGGTCGACCGTGGCTGTCAGATCGCCGTCGCCGTCGATGATGCGCTGCGTGCCGTCGAGGTCGATCGGGAGGATCTCGGCGAGATCGCCGTCCCCGTCCACGTCACCGACGTCGGCGGTGAGCCCGCCGTTCACGCCGGCGTCGATGATCGGCGACCCGGCCTGGACGCGCAGGTCCTCGTCGCCGGTGCCGGGTGTGCTGTCGGGCCCGACCGGATCGATGAAGAGCGGATCCGCGTCGAAGTTGCCGGCGCCGACGAGGCCGCCCTGGATGTCGGAGAACGTCACCTCGAACTGCTGGCCGGCGATCTCGTCGGGCACGTCGTCCCACGCGACGCAGTTGACGAGACGCGTGTTCGTCGTGCAGCCGCTGTTGCAGAAGCTGCTCACGGCGCCGCCCTCATCGTGGGCGAGGTTGGCGTTGAACGTGCAGTTTCGGATGAACGCGCCGCTGTTCTGCACCTGCGCGCGGATCGCCCCGCCGCGGGCCGCGATGTTGCCGACGAAGAGCGAGTTGGTGACGTTGATGCGCCGCCGGGCGCTGATCGCCCCGCCGTCGAGCGTGACGAAGTTGCCGACGAACGTGCACGCGATCACCTCGGGCGTGCCGCTGCCGGAATTGTCCGACTCGATGGCGCCGCCGACGGCCCCGCCGTTGTTGGCGTCGAAGAGGCACTGCACGAAGTGCGGGCTGCCGAAGCCGGTGCTCCGCACCGCCCCGCCGCGGATCTGGGCGAGGTTGCCGGTGAAGCGGCATCCGGCGATCCGCGGGCTGCCGTCGGCGTTCTCCATGCCGGCCCCGGTTGTCGCCGCGTTGCCGCGGACGACGCAGTCGATGATCGTCGGGCTTCCCCCGACGTTCAGGATGCCGCCGCCGGTCGTGTGCCCGGTCGCGTTCGCATGGCCCGCGGTGATCGTGACGCCGTCGAGCACGGCGGTGGCCCCCACGCCGCTCCCATTCGCGACGTGGAGGCTGTTTTCACCGTGCGAGGGGTCGTCGGGCGCGCCCGCGTCGTTTCCGGCGAGGTCGCCTGTGAGGATGGTCTCGTAGAGCTCGGGGTCGCGCGCGTCGGGGATCGGCGCGCCCGCCCCGGCGAAACCGCCGCGGATCGCGACGCCGTCGAGAAGCTGGAAGGTGGCCAGGCGGTCGCCCGAGGCCGTGGCGCCGGTCACGTCGGGCGCGTACGTGCCCCCGGCGACGCGAATCTCGTCGATCGTCCCGGCGGACGCGGCGGCGGCCGCGAGGGCGTCCTGGAGCGCGATGAATGCGTTGTCCCAATCCGAGCCGTCCGCGACGCCGGTGGCGTCCGCGTCGACGAAGATCGTATCGGCGTGAGCGGTCAGTGCCAGCGCGAGCGTCATGGCTGCACCGACAAGCACGGCGCGTCGTGGCGCATAGAACATCGTGGTCCTCCTTCGGGCCGCAAGGTCCTGGCGGCACGAGAGGTACGCATCGGCTGCCGGGATCTCGGCGCGGAGGAACGACTTTCTGTCACTTCGCCGGCGTGCGCGTGGCATGAACATGGCCGGTGCGGGCGTCACCGCTTCGGCCACAACCACGCCGCGCCGCGCACGCCGCTCGAGTCTCCGTGCCGCGCGGGGCGCAGCGACGTATCGACCCGATCCGAGAAGACGAACGAAGGCCAGTGGACCGGCACCCGCTCGTACAGACGATCGACGTTGGAGAGGCCGCCGCCGAGCACGATCACGTCGGGGTCGAGCACGTTGATGATCGTGGCGAGCGCACGGGCGAGGCGACGCTCGTAGCGGTCCAGCGCATCGGCGGCCGCCGGGTCGCCCGCCGCGCCGGGCTTCGCCCCGTCCCGCGCGATGTCGATGGCGCCGCGGACCCGACCGGTGACCGCGCGGTAGTCGCGCTCGAGGCCGGGGCCGGACAGGAAGGTCTCGATGCACCCGCGGCGCCCGCAGTAGCAGGGAGGGCCGGGCAGCTCCCCATGCTCCGGCCATGGCAGCGGGTTGTGCCCCCACTCGCCCGCGATCGCGTTGGGGCCGGTGAGGACCCGGCCGCCGACCACCACGCCGCCGCCGACGCCCGTGCCGAGGATCACCCCGAAGACCACGCCGGCGTCCGCCGCCGCGCCGTCCACCGCTTCCGAGAGCGCGAAGCAGTTGGCGTCGTTGGCCAGCCGCACCGCGCGCCCGACCGCGGCGGCGAGATCACGGTCGAGCGGCTTGCCGTTGAGGCAGACCGTGTTCGCGTTCTTGATCGCGCCGGTGGCGGGCGAGATCGCGCCGGGCACGCCCACGCCGACGGTGCCGGTGGTCCCCGTCGCCCGGTCGGCCTCCACCACGAGCCCGGCGACGGCGCGCACGATGGCGTCGTAGTCTCCCGCGGGCGTGGCGATCCGACGCCGGAATCGCTCGCCGCCGTCGTCATCGAGGGCGATGCATTCGGTCTTCGTTCCGCCGAGGTCGATGCCGATGCGCATGCGTCGCTTTCCGCCCCAAGGTCGCCCGGCGATGGGATCACGTTCGCCTCACGCGGGAGCGGGCAGGGGCCACGGCGCGACACGCAGGCCGTCGCGGGGGTGGATCGACACGATGTGGTTCACCGGCACCGACGTCCAGCCAGGGTCGGCGCTCAGCGGTTCGCTCGAGACGAGCACCGCGCCCTGACCGGCCTCCGGCTCGATCATGCGGCAGGTCCCGTCTTCGCAGACGTAGCGACGACCTGTATGGATGTAGAGCGAGTCGGCGTTCTCCGCGACGTCGGTGGTGTACCGGCACGCGACGGCGCTCGTGCCGTCCGACATGGCGACGTTCAGATAGGAGTGCTCCTCGACGCCCGCCGCGCGCACGAAGCCCAGGGCCCGATCGATGCCGCGGACGATCGCGGCGGACATCTGCGAGCAGGCGCCGTCGCCGGGGGCGGTCGCCGCGTCGGCCGGGAGCTCGAGCGCGTCGTGGACGAGCGCGAAGAGGTGCTCGCTGTCGGTCGAGCCCCGGATCTGATCGTACGTCTCCTCCGACAAGGCGTTCACGACGTCGCGGCGGATCCGGGCGAAGCCGCCGAGGTCTCCGTTGTGCATGAACGAATAGCGCCCGCGCACGAAGGGATGACAGTTCATCTCGGAGACGAGGAGTCCCTGGGTCGCCGCCCGGACGTGCGCCAGGATGCACGGGCTGCGCGTCACGTCGGCGAGGCTCTGGAGATTGGCGTTGCTCCACGCGGGCGTGACTGAACGGAACAGCCCCGGCTCGCCCCGCACCTGCGGCACGTACCACGCCAGCCCGAACCCGTCGCCGTTCAGCGGCTCGTCACGCTCCAGGGAGTGGATGCTCTGATTGATCAGCGAGTGAGCCGGCTCGGTCACGAGGCTCGACACCATGAGCGGCGGACCGAGGTAAAGTACGAATCGGCACATGCGGTGGGCTCCGGGGTCGGGTATCCCGCGCCGCCGGAGGTGCGGCCGACCGCGAGCACTTTACGCCGTCCGCGGCCCGCTTGCGTCGCGACGGCCCCGAGGTTATCCCTACGCGCGCGCCCTGCTCGGGACGCTCGTACCCGACGCTCGTACCCACGCTTGTCCCGACTCTTGTCCCGACTCTTGTCCCGACCCTTGTCCCGACCCTTATCCCGACCCTTATCCCGACGCTTGTCCCGACGCTTGTCCCCACTCTTGTCGCCACCCCCGTCATCCCGCGACCCCGATGGTCCGGCGTCGCTGCCCTCCAGGGCGCCGCCCGGCGTCCTTCCCGTCCAGATCCTCCCGCAGCCCGACGACGAGACGTGCGGCCCGACCTGCCTGCACGCCGTCTACCGTTATTGGGGCGAGGACGTCGCGCTGAAGGACGTCATCGCATCGGCGCGATCGCTCAACGTCGCGGAGGCGGGCCGTGGCACGATCGCCGTGATGCTGGGCATCGATGCGCTCACCCGCGGCTACCGGGCGACGCTGTATACGTTCAACCTGCATGTCTTCGACCCGAGCTGGTTCGACGGGCACGGCTCCGCCCCGCGCGAGCGGCTCGCCGAGCGGATCGCGGCTCAGGCCGCGGCCAAGCGCGGCCGCGACGAGCGTTTCGACGCGGCGAGCGCGTCGTACGAGGAGTTCCTGGCCCGTGGCGGCTCGATCCGGTTCCGCGACCTGACCGGCCGGATGATCGCCCGCTTCATCCGCGACGGGCGCCCCGTGCTCACCGGGCTGAGCGCGACCTACCTCTACCGGTGTCCGCGCGAGTACGGTCCGAACGACGACTATGATGACATTCGCGGCGAGGCGGTCGGGCATTTCGTCGTGCTCCACGGCTACGAGAACCGGCGCGTGACGGTCGCCGACCCGCTCGCGGGCAACCCGGGGTTCGCATCGCAGGGCTACACCGTCTCAATGACCCGGCTCGTCCCGGCGATCATGCTGGGCGTGCTGACGCACGACGCGAACCTGCTCGTGATCGAGCCGGCGTCGCGTCGCGCGGCGGGAACGGAGCAACGATGAAGCCGCTCGTCGTGGTCGATTCGCCGAAGACGTGGCCGCTCGACATCCCGGGCACGGAGCTCGTGCCGGCGTTCCGCTATCTCTCCGACGAAGCGCTCGCCCGCGAGCCGGGCCGCAAGGTGTTCAATCTCTGCCGATCGTTCCGCTACCAGGCGGCGGGCTACTACGTCTCGCTTCTCGCCGAGGCGCGCGGCCACCGGCCCCTGCCGTCGGTGTCGGTGATCCAGGATCTCAAGCTCGCTCCGGTGGTGAAGCTGGTCTCGCAGGATCTCGCCGAGCTCACCGAGTCCAGTCTGAAGCGCATCAGGGCCGACACGTTCGAGCTGAGCGTCTACTTCGCCCGCAATCTCGCGGTCGGGCACAACCGGCTCGCGCTCGCGCTGTTCAACGCGTTCCCGGCGCCGCTGCTGCGCGCGAAGTTCGATCGCAACGGCGGGTGGCGGCTGTCGAACATCCGCGTGCTCGGTCTCGCGGACGTCCCCGACGCGCACCGGGCGTTCGTCATCGCGCAGGCCGAGCGATACCTGCGGCGCGCGCCGCGACGCAACAGGGCCGCGCCGCCCAGCCGCTTCGACCTCGCGATCCTGCACAACCCGGCGGATCCGCTGCCGCCGTCGAATCCCGAGGCGATCAGGAAGTTCATGGCGGCGGGTGAATCGCTCGGCGTGCGATGCGATCTCGTCGTGAAGAACGACTACGGTCGCATCGCCGAGTACGACGGGCTGTTCGTGCGCGAGACGACCTACGTCGATCACCATACGTACCGGTTCGCCCGGCGCGCCGCGGCCGAGGGCCTCGTCGTGATCGACGACCCGGGGTCGATCCTTCGCTGCACGAACAAGGTGTACCTCGCGGAGACGCTCGCCCGCCACCGCGTCGCCATGCCGAAGACGCGCATCCTCTCGGAGGAGAACGCCCGCGCCACGATCGACGCCCTCGGCTACCCGTGCGTGGTGAAGCTGCCGGACAGCTCGTTCTCGGCGGGCGTCGTGCGCATCGATTCCCCCGAAGGGCTCGACGCCCGCCTCGATGAGCTGTTCGAGACGTCCGACCTTCTGATCGCGCAGGAATACGTGCCGACGGAGTTCGACTGGCGGATCGGCGTGCTCGCCGGCAGGGCCCTCTTCGCGTGCCGGTACGACATGGCGCCCGGCCACTGGCAGATCATGAAGCGCGACGAGCACGGCGTGCACGAGGGCGAGTCCGTCACGATGCTCACCGAGGACGCGCCGGCCGACGTCGTGAAGCTCGGGGTGCGCGCGGCCAACCTGATGGGCGATGGGCTCTACGGCGTCGATCTCAAGATCGTCCGCGGCCGGCCCGTGGTGATCGAGGTGAACGACAACCCGAACATCGACGCCGGGGTCGAGGACGAGGCGCTCGGAGACGACCTCTACCGGCGCGTGATGCAGCATTTCGTCGAACGCATGGAGGCGGGCACGTGAGCATCGTCCCGGGGACCTGGAGCTACCCGATCCGTCTCTTCGAGGCCTTCGGCGTCGAGCTCGAGTACATGATCGTCGACCGCGCGACGCTCGACGTGCGCCCGCTCGCCGACACCGTCTTCGCGGCGGCCGCCGGGCACGCGACGTCCGCGGTCGAGCCGGACGGGCCCGCCGGGACGATCTCGTGGTCGAACGAGCTGGCGCTGCACGTCGTCGAGCTGAAGACGCAGCGTCCGGCGCCGACGCTCGAGGGTCTCGCCGACCATTTCCAGGAGCACGTCCGGCGTGTGGACGCGCTGCTCGAGCCGATGGGGTGCCGGCTGCTGCCGACCGCCATGCATCCGTGGATGGATCCGGACCGCGAGACGAAGCTCTGGCCGCACGAGTGCAACGAGATCTACCGGGCGTACGACCGCATCTTCGGCTGCCGCGGGCACGGTTGGGGCAATCTCCAGGCCACGCACGTCAACCTCCCGTTCGGCGACGACGAGGAGTTCGGACGTCTGCACGCGGCGATCCGGATCGTCCTGCCGCTGATCCCGGCGCTCGCGGCGAGCTCGCCCATCGTCGATGGCCGGCGGTCGCCGATGCTCGACCATCGCATGGAGGTGTACCGCACAAACTCGCTGCGCGTGCCGATGATGGCGGGGCTCGTGATCCCGGAGCCGGTGTATACGCGCGCCGGGTACGAGCGCGACATCCTCGGGCGGCTGTACGAGGACCTGCGTCCCTTCGACCCTGACGGCGTCCTGCACGACGAGTTCGCGAACGCCCGCGGCGGCATGGCGCGGTTCGATCGCGGTGCGATCGAGATCCGCGTGATCGACCTCCAGGAGTGCCCGGCCGCGGATATCGGGGTCGTCGCGCTCGTCAGCGCGCTGGTGAAGGCGATCGTCGAGGAGCGCTGGTCGGGCGCAGACGAGCAGAAACGCGTGCCGACGGAGGCGCTCCACGCCGTGCTGCTGGAGACGATTCGCGACGCCGAACGGACCGTCATCCGCGACCGTGATCTGCTCGCCGCGGTCGGCCTGCCGGGCGGGTCGCTTCGTGCCGGCGAGGTCTGGGCGAGCGTGCTCGACCGCGTGCTGCCGGACGATCCGGCGACGCCGCTGCTGCGCCGGATTCTCGGGGCGGGTACGCTGTCGTCGCGCATCGTCGGCGCGCTGCCCGGGGATGCGACGCGGCCACCGTCGCGCGACGATCTGCGCGCGGTGTACGTCGAGCTGGCCGACTGCCTCCGGGGCGGGAGGCTGTTCCGTGCCGACTGAGCGTGCCGCGGACGGTCCGGCGGGCGCGCCGGGCGTGTTCGTGATCGTGACGTGCGAGCACGGCGGCAACCAGGTGCCCCAGACGCACCGCGGGCTCTTCGCCGGCGCGGAGGACGTGCTCGCCGGTCACC
>CAZXBB010000330.1:0-7865 GCA_964638815.1 uncultured Isosphaeraceae bacterium | reverse complement strand
ATGACCGGCAGCGAGAGCAGGCCCGCGATGAACATGTTGAGCGCCGTGCCCCTCACGATGGCCGGCACGCTCGAGAGTTCGGCTTCTTCGCGCAGCGCCGCCATCAGCACGAGCGCGAGCGTGAAGCCGCTGCCCGCCCCGAGGGCGAACGCGATGCCCTGGACGAGCGAGTAGTCCCGGCTCGTCTGGAAGAGGGCGAGGGCCAGGATCGCGCAGTTCGTCGTGATGAGCGGCAGGAAGATGCCGAGCGCGCGGAAGAGCACGGGGCTGAGCTTGCGGATCACCATCTCCACGAACTGCACCGTGCTCGCGACGACCACGATGAAGCTGATGAGACGCAGGTACGGCGCGTACGGAAGCACGTAGGCGTTCAGAAACGACGCGCACAGCGACGTGATGGCCATGACGAAGATCGTCGCGAGCCCGAGACGGAACGCCGTCGTGAGCCGGCCCGACACGCCGAAGAACGGGCACAGGCCGAGAAAATACGACAGCGTGAAGTTGTTGATCAGCATCGCGCTGATGAAGATCCAGAACAGGTCGCTCATCCGGCGCCCCCCTCTCCCGGCCGGCGCGGCCGCCGCGTGCGCAGGGCTCGCGGGCGCTTCAGCCAGTTGCAGAACAGCAGGATGAAGCCGAGCATGAAGAACCCGCCCGGCGGCATGATCATGATGACCCACGGCTCGAAGCGGTCGCCGAAGAGCTCGACGCCGAAGAGCGAGCCCGACCCGAGGATCTCGCGACCCGCCCCGAGACAGAGCAGCGCGAGCGTGAAGCCGATCGCCATGCCGGCGGCGTCCGCCACCGCGGGGCCGACCCGGTGGCGGCTCGCGAACGCCTCCTGCCGGCCGAGGATCAGGCAGTTGACGACGATGAGCGAGATGAACGCCCCGAGCGCGCGGTGCACGCCGGGAGCAATCGCCTCGAGTGAGAGGTCCGCCACGGTCACGAACGTCGCGATGATGACGATGTACGTCGTGATGCGGACCTGCCTGGGGATGAACGACCGCAGCAGCGACACGAGCAGGCTCGACCCGACGAGCACGAAGGCCGTCGCCGCCCCCATCGCGAGCGCGTTGATCGCGCTGTTCGTCACGGCCAGCGCCGGGCACATGCCGAGCACCATGATGAAGACGGGATTCTCTCTCCAGAGTCCCTTGACGAAGTCCGCGTGGAGCTGCTCGAGGCTGGCACCGGCGTCGGCCATCAGCCGCCCTCCCCTGCATCCGGACGGGCCGCGGGGCGCGCCGCGGGCCCGGCCGCCGGCAACGCGTCCCGCCAGGCCGCCAGCGCCGCGTCCACGATGCGGACGACCGCGCGCGACGAGATCGTCGCGCCCGTGATCGCGTCCACTTCGTTGTCCGCCGCTCGCCCCCCCTTCACGAGCACAATGCCGGGATCGACCGCGAGATCCGCGAAGTTGCCGACGAACGCGGCGTCCTTGAAGATCCTGTCCCCGAGGCCCGGCGTCTCGCGGCTGTCGAGCACGTACATGCCGATGACGCGTCGGGCCGCGGGGTCGTAGCCGAACAGCAGGCGGATCGTGTCCTGGTAGCCCGCCCCCGCCCCCTCGATCGCGTAGCCGAGGAACCGATCGCGGTCGTCGAACGCGGCGAAAACCATTTCGCCGACGCCGCGCGGCGCGTCGCCGGCCGCGGCGAGACCGCCCCCGTCGCGCACCAGCTTCTCCATGCGCGTCGCCCCGGGGACGACCTCGAACACGGCTCGCTCAAGCGCCCGCGCTTTGTTCGCGTCGATCGTCGGCTTCGTGACCTGGTAGACGCCGGCGAGCGCGAGACCGGAGAGCATCCCCGCGAGCGCGAGCGTCGCCACGAGACGGACGCTCGAAGGCTCCTTCCCGGCGCCGGCCGAGATGGTCACGTCCACGCGGGTCACGTCACGCCCGTTCATGGCCCCGCGCCCCCTGCACGCCCGCGTCCGAACCCGCGCGGCTGCGTGACGCGGTCGATCAGCGGCGTCGCGGCGTTCATGAGGAGGATCGCGTACATCACCCCTTCGGGCAGCCCGCCCCAGAGCCGGATCAGCACGACGAGCACACCGACGCCGGCGCCGAAGATCCACGCCCCCCGCGGCGCGATCGGGCTCGTCACGGGATCGGTCGCCATGTACACGGCCCCGAAGAGCAGACCACCCGAGCCGATCATGAAGAGCGGCGACGGCGCCGTGCGGTCGAAGGTCCACACGAGCGCCGACGAGACCGTCACCGCGAGCAGGATCGCTACCGGGATGCGCCAGTCGAACGTGCGTCGCAGCGCGAGCACGACGCCGCACACGATGATCGCCGCGCCGCAGGTTTCGCCGAGCGATCCGGCGTGCTCGCCGAGGAAGAGCCGGCCCAGCGGCGTCGCCTCGCTCTCGAACTTCATGAGCCCCAGCGGAGTCGCGGTCGAGACGGCGTCGGCGGCGGGCGACGTGAACGGCAGCGCGAAGTTCGAGTCGCGCACGGCCGCGAAGGCCCCGGTCTCCGGCGGCGCGTACGCCGTGAGCGCGGTGGGGAACGCAGCCTGGAGGAACGCGCGCCCGACGAGCGCCGGGTTGAAGAGGTTCTGCCCGAGGCCGCCGAAGACGACTTTGCCGAGACCGATCGCGACGACGCCGCCCAGCGCCGCCATCCAGAGCGGAAGACCCGGCGGCAGGCAGAGACCGAGGATGATGCCGGTGAGGATCGCGCTGCCGTCGAGCAGCGTCGCCCCGCGGACACGGCCGGCGCCGAAGAGCCACTCCGTGACGACCGCCCCGAGCGTCGTCGCGACGACGACGAGCAGCGCCCCGACGCCGAAGAAATAGCCCGCCGCGATCAGGGGCGGCGCGAGGCCGAGCATGACCTCGACCATCAGCCCGCGCGTCGTCACCCCGCGCCGGAGGAACGGGGCCGACTGGAGGAGCAGTTGGGGATCGCGCGGCGTCATTCCTTCTTCGCGCCCTTCGCTTCCGGCGCGCCTTGCGCTTCCGCCGCGCGCTTCGCTTCCGCCGCGTCATTCGGAAGCCGCGCCGCCTTCTCGCGGCGGCCGCGCAGAGTCGACTTCGCGGCCCGGATGAGGTGCACGATCGGAACCCCCGAGGGACACGCATAGGTGCACGCGCCGCATTCCATGCAGTCGAGGACGTAGCTCTTCTCGAGCTCCTCCCACCGGCCCGCCTGTGCGAGCCGCGCGAGACGGGACGGGTTGAGCAGGTTGCTGCACGCCTCGAGGCACTTGCCGCAGCGCACGCACGCGTACTCCGTGGGATGCTCGATGACCTCGTCAGTGAACGCGAGGAGGCCGCTCGTGCCCTTGAGGACGGGAACGTCGAGCGATGCGAGCGGCATGCCCATCATCGGCCCGCCCATGATCGCCTGTCGCGTCTCGGGTCGGATGCCGCAGTGGCGGAGCACCTCGCGCACCGGCGTGCCGATCGGCACGATCAGGTTGGCCGGATGCGTCACGCCGGGGCCGTCGACCGTCACGAGTCGCTCGATCAGCGGCTGTCCGCGGTCGAAGTAATCCGCGAGCGCCGCCATCGAGGCGACGTTGTTGACGAGGATGTCGAGGTCGAGCGGCAGCTTTCCCGCGGGCACTTCCTCGTCGAAGAGCGCCTTGATGAGCATCTTCTCCGCGCCTTGCGGGTACTTGACCTCGAGCGGCACGATGTCCACTGGAAACACGCCGTCCCGGGCGCGCTCGAGGGCCGCGATGGCGTCGGGCTTGTTGAGCTCGACGCCGATCACGCTCGTGTCCGCGCCGAGCATCGTCGCGACGATCTCGATGCCGCGGATGATGCGGTCGGGATGCTCCACCATGAGACGGTGATCGCACGTCAGGTACGGCTCGCACTCGCAGCCGTTGATGACGAGGCGACCGCACCGGTGGCCTTCCGGCAGGCGGTACTTGACATGGGTGGGAAACGCGGCGCCGCCCATGCCGACGAGGCCCGCCCGCTGCACGTGCGCGATGAAGGCGTCGCGCGTGAGGGCCCGCCAGTCGATCGGCGGCCGGCGCTCGAGCTGCTGCGTCGAGAACGGGTCCGCGTCGATCTCGACGCACGCGACGAGCTGGCCGTTCGGATGGCGACGCGGCGCGAGCGCGACCACGCGCCCGGTCACGGGGCTGTGCAGCGTCGCCGAGACGAAGCCGTCGGGTTCCGCGATCACCTGGCCGCGGACCACGCGATCGCGTTCCTTCACCACCGGTCGCGACGGCTTGCCCGCGTTCTGGCTCAGCGGCAGCGTGTAGCGCGCGACGAACGGCATGCGCGCGACGGGCAGGTGCTGCGTCCGCTCCTTGTGCCCGGCGGGGTGAACCCCGTGGGCGAAGCCGCCGCCGAGAACATCGAGCTTCATGGGGACGTCTCCCCGTCCGCACCGCTCGTCCCGTACCCGGCAAGCGCCATGAGCCCGGCCGTCACGCGATCGGCGGCCTCCCGCTCGAAATCGCCGCGCAGGTTCGCGAGCTTCGCCTCGTACGCGTCCCGCAGCGTCTGCACGTCGGCCCGGTGCGCGTCGGCCACGTCGCGCTCGACGTCGGCGCGCACGGTCGCCGTGAAGGGCGTCACGATCCCGGCCAGCTCCTGGAGCGTGCGCCAGAGACGCGAACGCTCTTCGGCGTCGGACGCGAGCGCCGCGTCGGGCGCCGGTCGCCCGTCCGCGCCGGGGGCAAGGTGCGCCGCGAACCGTGTCTCGGACGCGTACCAGTCGGCGAGCGTCAGGAACCCGCCCGCAGCATCGGGCGCGCGGTCCGCGTCGGGCGCGGGATTGCCCGCGAGGCTCAGCTTCGCACCGAAGACGCCCTCCCGCTGCGGGTCGAACGTGAAGACCGGGAACGCGCGCGTCGCGACCGCCGTCTCGGCCTGCGCGAAGAGCCGCTCGGCCGGGAAGCCGTCTCGCTCGGGGCTCGGGGCGTGGACGTGCACGAGCGCCGGCCCGTCGAATCGCAGCGCCGCCAGCACGCCGTCGGCGAGGTGATCGGGGCGGGCCGGCGACGTCTGCACGACGAACGCCTCGCGCCCGAGCACGGCGAGCAGCCCGAGATCGAACGGCTGGCGGTCGGGGTACGCCCCGAACGCGTCCACGCCGCGGTCGCCGGCGACCGCGCCGCCGATGCCGTTGAGGACGAGGACCTTGACCGGCAGACCCGAGCGCAGCAGCCACGTCAGCGACGCGAGGCCCCGAACGCCCAACGAACGTCCGTCCCCCACGAGGAGGATCGGCGGGCACACCGCGCGCTCCTCCTCGGTGAGCTCATGGAAATGGAGATCCGGAGGCGTCGCCGCGTCGGAATCCTCGACGAGCCGCTGCGCCCACCGCCGGGCGCGGAACCCCGCGATGAGGTGACGCAGGTGCCCTTCGAGCAGGCCGCGGGCGAAGTCAGCCGTTTCCCCGCTCGAGTCGATGATCACGGGGCACGCGAACGGATTGTGCGGGTACACGCCGGACCCGGCTCCGGTCGAATCCGCCGCGAGCACCATGCCCGCCCGCGCGCGACCGCGGCCGTCGGCGCCGCGCGACACGCGCCAGTGCAGGTCCGCGAGCGCCCGGGCCGCGTCCACGAGACGACCGAGCCGGGCGCCGTCCACGCGCCCGCCCTCGACCGCGGCGTCGACGCGAGCGGAGAGAGCGGTCAGGCCGACTTCCCTGCGTCCGAGGACGTCCAGCCCCTCGGCGAGCGCGTCGAGGTCCTCCGTGGGAAGCGCCGTCGCGAGAGCCGCCTGGATGCAGCCGGCGAGCTTCCGGCGAAGCTGCTCGATGTCGTCGAGATGCGTCTGGAGCCGCGGGCCCACGTGGAATTCGCTGATCGCCAGCACGTGACGCAGCACGAGGCTGGCCCCGGAGCCGGGCTCCGCGCCGTCGCCGGCGGCCATCGCTTGCGCGCAGTGACGCGAGAGCATGAGGCCGGCGAGCGGACCGATGGCCGGGTGCGCGCGGGCCCGCGCGATCGTCGCGCCGGACGTGTCGGGGAGCTGCCAGAAGAGCTCCCACTGCGCGCGCGCTGCGGCGACGGCGTCCGGCGTGCGGGGCGCGGTCGCGATGCCGTGCCCGCCGCACCGGCGGATGAGGAGATCGGGGCACCGGCACGCGTCGGGATTGACGGCCAGCGTGAGCAGCTCGCCGGTTCCGGCCGCGGCCGCCTCGGGCTCGTCGAAGAGCGCCGCCGTGCGCACGAGGAGCAGCGCGCCGACCGCGGCGACGACGCCGTCGAGCGCGGCCGTGAGCCCCGCCCGCCGGTCCGCGGACAGGTCGCCCTTCGCCGCCATCGCGTCGAACCCGGCGCGGAGCAGGTCCGCCGCCGACGTCGCGGCCGGCCGCTGCGACGCGGCGCGGGCAACCTGCCGGGCGAGACGCGGTGCGACGCTGCGCAGCGCATCGGCGGCATGGCCGGCGCGGGCGGCGAGGTCGATGCCGGTGTCGATGAGCGCGCGCGGCGCGATGGCGATGGCCGCCACGGAGCCGTCCGGGCAGGTCGTCCACAGACGCGGATCCCCGTCGCAGGAGGCCGGATCGAGGACCGGGATGCGGTCGCACGCGTCGCCGGCGTCGCGGAACGACGACGTGAGCGCCGGCACGGCGCCCATCGCCGCGTGCGGGTCGGCCGTCAGCTCGTCCGTCGCGCCGGTGCGGTACAGGATGCCGGTGCGGTCCCAGAAGCTCGACAGGCAGCCGATGGTGCCGTCGGCGCGGTCAAGATCGCGCAGCGCCGGCGGAACGAACGGCTCGGACGACGCAAGCGCGGCCTCCCGCACGTTCGCGTCGTCGATCCGCGTGACGGCCGCATAAGAGGCGCCGAACGCATCGAGGCGGCGCTCGCTCTCTTCGGTCGCGTCCTCGTCGAGGGACGCCGCCCGGAGACTCCGAGCGCGCTCCGGCGGGATCGACCTCCCGGTCTTCGACGCGAAGAGCGCGAGCAGGCCGGCGAGAACCGCCTCGGCACGGCGCGCGTCCGCGTCGAGCGCAACCTCGCCGTGTGCCGGCGCCATCCGCACGGCGTGGACCGCGACGCCCTTCGCGCGGATCGCGTCGCGAACCGCGCCCGGGAGGGTCACCGCCGCGTCCTCCGACGCTTCCGTCACGACGAGCAGGGCGCCGCCCGTCGCGAGCCGCGTCGCCGGATCGACGCGCGTCGCGAGGCGGGGCTCCGCGATGATCGCGAGATCGATGCCGACGTCGTCGCCCGGATCCCCGAGCGGCGACGACGCGAACGTGAGCACGTCGCGGCACGGCATCCCGGAGCGCGGCCACGCGAGTCCCGGCCGGGTGCGGAGGAATCCGCCGGCCGCCTCGTGGACGAGCGTCGCCGCCGCGCCCGCGAGGGTCTCGTCCGCGCCGGCGAGCCGGTGCAGCGCGATGGTCACCGCGCCCTCCGGCCGCACGTCCGGCGGGTCGGCGGCGGCGTGGAGCCCGAGCGCCGCCACGTCCGGCCGCGCGCGGCGGAGCGTATCCATGAGCGCCTCGCGCTTCGGGTACGCCGAGTTCGACCGCACGAAGTCGAGGCCGAGGTACACGGTCGGACGGTGCGGCGCGGCGAGCTCGCGCACGAGCGCGACGAGATCGGCGACGCGCACCGGCAGTCCGCCGAGACCGCAGGGCACGTTGACGATACGCGGCCCGTCCTTCTTCCGGAAGGTCGCATGCTCGCCGCGCTCGTGATCGAGCGCGCAGCGCACTTCGCGGGCGAGCGGCCCGTCACCGCCGGGCGGCCCGGCCACGCGCTCGAGGACCGCGACCACGTGCGCATCGCGCAGCGCCGCGGCGCGCGCGCCGCGGGGGAACGGTCGCAGGTGGCGCACGCCGGCGCCGCCGCCGCGGGTCTTCTCGACGCGCCGCATCCACGACGCGACCGCGATCGCCGTCTCGACCGCGGCCCCCTGCG
>CAZXBB010000329.1:0-5194 GCA_964638815.1 uncultured Isosphaeraceae bacterium | reverse complement strand
GCGCCGATCCCGCCCCGGCGGGCCGCTTCGAGCGGCCGCCCCGCGTCACCGTGCAGTTGCCGATGTTCAACGAGTGGCGTGTCGCCGAGCGGATCATCGAGGCCGCGTGCGCGATCGACTACCCGGGCGACCGCCTCCAGGTCCAGGTCCTCGACGACTCCACCGACGAGTCGGCGCAGATCGCCCGCGCCTGCTGCCGGCGCATGGCGGCGGCCGGTCACGACATCGAGTACCTCCACCGCACGAACCGCTCCGGATACAAGGCCGGCGCTCTGGGCGCCGGCATGGCGTCCGCGACCGGGGAGTTCCTGCTGCTCTTCGACGCTGACTTCGTCCCGCCCCCCGGCATCCTGAACGACACGATCGATCACTTCACGGACGAATCCATCGGGATGGTGCAGACGCGGTGGGCCCACCTCAACCGCGACGACTCGCTGCTGACCGAGCTCCAGGCGATGAGCCTCGACGGCCACTTCGTCGTCGAGCAGACCGCCAGGTCACGCGCCAATCGCTGGTTCAACTTCAACGGAACGGCCGGGGTATGGCGTCGCACCTGCATCGAACAGGCGGGCGGCTGGCACGGCGACACCATCACCGAAGACACCGATCTCTCGTACCGGGCGCAGCTCGCCGGCTGGAAGTTCCGCTTCCTCCCGGGGGTCACCTGCCCCGCCGAGCTGCCGCCGACGATGGGCGCGCTCATCAGCCAGCAGCATCGCTGGAACAAGGGACTCTTTCAGTCGGCCATCAAGCTCCTGCCGGCCATCCTTCGCAGCAAGGCCCCGATCGGCACGAAGATCGACGCCTTCTTCCACCTGACCTCGCCTCTTCCCTACGCGGCCATGTTCCTGCTCACGCTGCTCGTCGCGCCGGCGTTCGCGATCGGCCTGCCCTCGACGGGCATCGCGCCCGGGACGGCGCTCGGTCTCGGCGTCGCGGCCCTGTCGCTCGGCACCGGCGCCGCCGGGGTCTACCTCGTGGCGGCGCAGTGGGCGCTCGGTCGTCCGGTCGGTCGCACGATCCTCCGCCTCCCGGCGCTCATGGCCGTCGGGATCGGCATCAGCGGTCTCAACACGCGGGCCATGGCGGAGGCCGTCATGGGACGCCGGAGCCCCTTCGTTCGCACGCCGAAGTACAACGGCGCGACGCAAAGCGCGCCCGATCCGCAGTCCGGTCACTGGCACCGGCTGCCCGCGGGCGTGTTCGAGATCGGGATGGGCCTCGTGATGCTGGCGTGCCTCGGCCTCTCGTTGACGGAGCCGTACACGCTGGTCGGCGCGCCGTTCATCCTGCTCTTCGCCGCCGGGTATCTCGCCGTCGGCATCGCCCAGCTCCGCGGGAGCGTGCGCGATGCGCGCGAGGCGGCGCGGGAGCTTCCGGCGGTGAGTTGCTAGTCTGCGTCACGGAAGCCAAACGGCCGAGCACCTCCGCCTCAGCTCTCGAACTGGCTCAGGAGCTGAGGAAGATGTCTCTCCCGTTGAGCGACGGCTGTGACGCGGAATCCTGCCTGCACGCACACGTCACGCGGCGGGGCGCCGCGTGACCACCGCCGTCGTCTCGGCGTCCCGTATCCAGAAGCTGTCGCGACCCCGCGGTTCGTACGCGTGCAGCAGGTGGTTCAGGTACCGGTGAAGGGCGGCGGTGTCGAAGCGGTCCAGCCAGTCGTGGCGGGCCGTGGGATTCAGCTGGAGGATGCCGTCGATCAGCTGCGCCTTGGTATGCATCGAGAGTTGCTCCGTCCGCGGATCCGATTGACACGAGGAATCGGATACGCCGTCGCGCTCCGTGCAACCGATAATCGCGGCGGACCACGACCGCGGGACGCGCCCGGGCGCACCGGCCACCAGATGCGGGAACCGCGGCGACGGCGGGCCCAGTATGTGGGGTGACGTGGGGCCCTAAAAAAAAAATGATCCGTGTGTCCGGCGCGGCGCGAGCGCACGAACGGCGCGGCGGCACGACGTGGGCGCCGATCCGTCACACCGAGCCGTCAGTCAACCGGATCTTCAGCCTCGGGGCGCTCGTCCGGGGCGGCGCGGCGGCGCAGCGCCAGCACCTGGTCGAGCTTGCGGCGGAGCAGGCTCACGCGCAGAAGCGACTTGACGCGTGTGAGCAGCTCGAGCTTGTTGACCGGCTTCGTCAGGAAGTCGTCGGTCCCGCACTCGACGGCGCGCTCGAAGTCGCCGACCTCGTGCAACGCGGTCACCATGATCACGATGATGTCGCGTGTGCGCGGCGCGGACTTGATCTTCTGGCACACCTCGAACCCGCTCATGCGCGGCATCATCACGTCCAGAAGGATCAGGTCGGGCGCCTCGCGCTCGATGATCTCGACCGCGGCGAGACCGTCGGTGGCCGTCGAGATCCGGCACGGCAGGTCCTCGAGATACGCTTGCATCAGCTCGAGATTCTGGAGGTTGTCGTCGACGAGCAGAATCGACGCCTCTGCGAGATCCGGAAGATCGGCTTCCGTGAGCTGACTCTCGAGCGCGATCGACGCGTCACGTTGGTTCATGATCGGAGTCCGTGCGATCCTGCGAGTCGGGACACGATGCGGGGAGCACGGCCGCGAGCCGTTGGGAAAGCCGACGCAGCGGCGGATCGGTCGCCCGAGCGAGGCGGCGCCGCAGCGCGACCACGTCCGCCGGTCGGTCGATGTCGTGCCAGACGGGGAGAGCGTGAAGGGAAAGGCCCGCCCCCACGGCCCGCCGGCACGTCTGATCGTACACGGCATCGCTCCCCCAGTCGATGTCGGCGAGCACCTGGGGCGCGTACGCCCGCGCCGCCAGCGTCCAGTATCCGCCGTCCGACGTGGACCCGACCGCGACGTCCGCCTCGCGGAGCGCCGGCGCGATGGCCGCGAGCGCGGCGTCCGGGACGTCGGGCGCGTCGGCGCCGAAGAACGCGACGGGCTCGTCCGGGTCCAGCCGACGCCAGACACGATCGAGCCGGGCGCCGAGGGCGCCGGGCCCCTGGTCGACGATCTCGACCCGGCCTCCGCGTGGGCGCGCGGGCCACGTCTCGTCCGCGGCGCCGTCCGGGGCCACCGCGAGCAGCACGTCCCCGCGCGTCGCCAGACGCTCGAGCGTGCAGTCGAGCATGGCCTCCGCCACGCGGGCGGCGCCGGCCGCGTCGAGAAAGCCGTCGGCGATGAGACGCGTCTTCGCCTGGCCGGACGACGGTCGCTTCGCCATGATCACGATCCGGATGCCGTTCATTCGCCGGCGACCCAGCGCCCCCCGCGATACAGCGGTCGATCGGGATTGACGCCGAGCGATTGCGCGAGGCGGTCGGGATCGACCTCGATCAGCGGGCGCCCGCGCGTGAGGAGCAGGTCGCTCGACCACGACCGGTCGGCGCCCGCGAGGATCGCGACTTCGAACTCGAGCATCCGTTCGAGCTGCGCCCCGGAGATGCTCGGACGCAGCCGCCCGCGGTGCAGCCGCGCGTCCTCCAGATAGCGGCGGACACCGCCCGGGATCACCCACTCGTACGCCGTCAGAAGCTCGGTCGCGCCGGGCGTGCGGATCGCCGTGAGCGCGCGAGGCCCTTCGCCCCGACGGTAATGGCTGAACGACTCCGTCAGCGCGACCACCGCGCCGAGCGACGCGTCGCCCCCGAGGCCGTCCGCCCCCTGCGTGCCCAGGGCGGATCCGAGCGGGCCGCCGCCGAGCAGGGACGCCAGCGCGAGCAGACGCCGCCGCGCGGTCACGTCGGTCTCGAGGTCCGCCAGGGCCAGGCACGCGCTGCGCCCGAGGTGCGGCGGGTCGAGCGCGCCGGCGAGCGCGAAGAGATGCCGTACCAGCGTCCGCGACTGCTCGTCATCCGCGCGGTCGGCCAGTTCCTCGGCCAGCTCGAAGTACGCCAGGGGATCCTCGGGCCGGAGGGTCTCCAGACGCTGCGTCCATCGCTCGTCGACGGGGCCGGGGGCGCCGACGGGAGCCTGGGCGAACACCGCGAGCGTCACGATCGCGATCGCGACGCCGGGGGCGAGCACGGCCGCGCGCCGCATCACGGTTCACCCCCGTTCGCCGGCGACAACCCCATGCGAATCACCCACAGCCGGCCCATCGCGAACTCCGCCTCGACGGCCTGGTCGAGCACGTGCGTGGCTTCGCGACGCCGTGAGGAGGACTCGGCCAGCAGTGCGAGCACGGCGCCCACGAGCGCCGGCTACTCGGCCGCCGCCACGTACGCGTGGTAGTCGAGGACTGTGATCTGCTCCGCGACGAGGAGCTGCGCGGGACCCTGGGTGAGCCGGCGCCGCGCGACCCGTCGCCGCACCAGCCCGGCAAGATCGTCCGGCACCGCCCGCCGCGCGATCGCTCCGCGCGCGCGGTCGCGCCACGCGTCGGCGAGCTGCGTGGCCGCGGCCTGCGGCGTTCCCGCCGTCATGCCGGCCACGGTCGCGCGGTCCACGATGCCCGCCCGGTTCGCGTAAGTCTCGTGCAGCATGACCGCGAGATCGTCGACGAGGTCGGGCGCGTCGCGTCGGAGCGACAGCGCGTGCCGCACCAGCGTCAGCCGCGCTTCCGCCGCCCATTTCTCGCTCCGGCTCGACGGCAGCAGCCGGCCGGTGAGCCGCTGCACGAGGTCGGTGATGTGACGATCCGCGCGCGGCGCGTCGGGGAACTGGTCCAGCATTTCCAGCGCGACCTCGGGGCCGTCGGAGAACTGCTCGATGACGATCGACCGCGCGACCGAGCGCACCTCCTGCGGCGCGCCCTGGTACACCTCGTGGACGAAGACCTCGGCATCGAGCGGTCCCAGGTCGGTCCCGGCCTGGTTGCGCAGCGCGCGCAGCCAGTTGAGCTTCTCGGTCGTGTTGAGCCGGACAGCTTCGTACGCGGCCGCCCATTCGCCGTCGGTGCCGCGGGCCTGGCCGCGCGCGGGGGCCGCAAATCCCCTGCCGGCGAGAACCGGTGAGAACGGCCCTGCCGAGCGCGCCCGCAATCCGAGCTCCGCGATCGTCGCCTCGACCTCGCCGAACAGCGTTTCCGCCTCGGCGCGTTGCCGCGCCGTCAGGATCAGCGCCGCTTCGTTCATACGAGCCGCGAGCACGAGCCGCTCCATCCGGGCGACGTCGGTCGTCGCGGGCGGCAGCGTCTCGAGACGCCTCAGCGTGTCGCGCCACGCCCGGCCGGCCCGCGTGTCGATCTGGAGACCGCGGGCGAGCACCTCCCCCGCGTCCCCC
>CAZXBB010000328.1:0-25241 GCA_964638815.1 uncultured Isosphaeraceae bacterium | reverse complement strand
CCGCGGCGGACCCCTGCCCCGCCGACGTGACCGGCGACGGCCAGGTGGCCTTCGCCGACGTGCTCGCGATACTCGGCGGATGGGGACCGTGCGACGAAGGCGGGCCGTGTCCGGAGGATGTGGACTGCAACGGCGAAGTCGCGTTCTCCGACGTCCTGGTCGTGCTGGGGACGTGGGGGTCCTGCCCCTGATTCGGGGATGCCGTTGAGTGAGCGCGCCAGTCGCGCGGTCGTACTCCGAGATTCCCGACGGGAAACATCCGACATTTGCGGCTCAGGCAGACGGTATTCGCCCCTGATCCGTCCGGCCCCCGGGCCCCCCTGACGCCCCCTGGCGACTGCCACCAAAGACGCCCGCCGGGAACGTCGATGTATCCCGGAATCGCAACGGCCGAAGCCGCGGCACCGGAGTGGCGCGCCATGCCCGATAACGACAGCCGCCTCACGTTCGAGGAGTTCAGCGACCGCGAGAGTGCGAGCCTGCGCCAGGCGCTGCGCGCCGGCAGCGACATGATCGGCGAGCTGCTGCGGTTTCACCTCGTCACGGAGTGCCAGCTCGAGCGCATGATCCAGGCGGCTCTCCCGCGCGGCGACCGCGTCGTCGATCATGCCGGCCTGACCTACCGGCACAAGCTCGAGCTCGTGAACGGTTTCGACGTCATCCCCGACGACGTCATCCGGTCACTGCGGAAACTCGATGCGCTCCGTGAACGCTACGCGCACCAGACTGACGCCGCGGTCACGGCGCCTGACATCGGCTCCGTCGGCCGCCCGCTCGGGATGGCGTTCACCCGGACGAAGTACGATGCCGGCGACGATCTCGAGCGACTGCTCAACAGCACGTTCGGCCTTGTGTACGGGTTCCTGATCAAGGGCGTGTACCGCCTCGAGAATCCGCCGGAGCCGAGCGTGCTCGACAGGCTGGCGGACGAGACGGCGTAGGGACGCGCGGCTCGGGGCACGGGGCTTGGGGCTTGGGGCACAGGGGCTCGGGCAACCGCGCGCGCGACGGCCGCGCCCGTGTCATCGACGCCGGCGCGGCCGTCGCCCGGATGGGAGCCGTTCAGCCCTCCCGAGTCCCTCCGGCCTAAGGCGCGGAGCCCAGGGTCCACCCGGGACTCAGGACTCGGGACCGGTCTTACTCGCTGACCGGGTACGCGCTTTCGCCGGTGGCGTAGAACTCATCCATCGCCCGGATCGACGCCACGTAGGTGGTGAAGACTTCCTGCCCGAGCGCGTCGCCGGCGCCGAAGAAGTAGACGTCCGCGGAGGGCGAGCGCGTGACGGCGGGCATCGCGCCGAACGCGACGGCCGGACTCGAGGACGTGCTCTGCGTGCTGCATCCGGTCAGAGCGGCAGCCGCGAGCAGACCGACAGTCGTGATGCGGTTCATGGTGTGACTCCGTCTGCGGGGACGGATGAAGCTGCCCCGCTTGACGGCCCGTATCGTCATCCTCGGGCAGTCGCTGAAGGGACGATGGCGTGGCGAGCCCGCTCCGACGTGTTATCGCCCGTCGGAAGCCGGATGCCTCCCCAGGTCGCGCCGCGACCACGGCGTCGCAAAGGAGATTATCGAATCCGCAATCTCTGCGCCCGCCTGCGCGCCGTTCCTTTCTTACCTGGCGCATATCCCGCGCTGGGCAGGAGTTGCCGTCTCCCCCGACGAGCGGTTACGCTGCCGACTTCCGGACCTTCCGATCGCGGGTCCGCATCACGTCCGCATCATGTCCGCATCACGTCCGGATCACGTCCGGATCATGGGAGGGAGTCCAAATGGCCGATCATGCGAACACCGCATGGACCGCCGGGCGATCACTCCCGCTGCCTCCTCACGCAATCCCGGGACCGATGGACGCGGTCGGTCCCGGACCAGAACGGATGGACCTGAGAAGCATGGAAACGCAAGTCATTCCCATACGTCGACGTTCCGTCGCGCTCGCGCTCCGCATCGCGATGGGCATCGTTGCGGTGGTCGGAGCCCTCGCGTCACCCGCGGGGGCGGCGCAGGCACTCCCCGAAGACGGCCCGACGTACCCGGTCAGCGACATTCGTCTGCGTTACCTGCGCGACAATCCCATGCACCCGCCGATCGAGGGCGCGCTCGCGATCGAGGTCGAGCTCGGTCAGACCGACACCGGGTATGTCGCCCCGCGCGAGGACGTTCCGCCCATCACGCTGCGGCTGTCCGATATCGCGGATCGACCGACTGAGGTCTACCACGCGAGCGGAATCCAGCGGATCCTCGAGGCCCTGCGCGACTACTACGTCGGCCAGGACCTGCTCGGCGTGTACGTCGCCCCTGATCCGACGGAGATCAACGAGACGGGTGCCGATGTGCGGGCTCGCGGCAACACCACGCTTTCCATCATCGTCACGACCGGCGTCCTCACGGAAGTCCGCACCGTCGGCTCGGGCGAGCGCGTCGCCGAGGGCGGCGAGATCGAACCGGCCGACCGCATCAACAACCCGCTTCACCGGCGGATCATCGAGAACTCGCCGATTCAGCCCCATTCCGAGGGCGACCTCGAACGCATGGACCTGCTCCGCAAGAGCGAGCTGGATCGCTATCTCTTCCACCTCGGTCGGCACCCGGGCCGACGCGTGGACGCCTCGGTGGCGGCCGCCCAGGACGTCGGCGGAATCGCCCTCGACTACATGGTCACCGAGAATCGCCCCCTCGTGATCTACGGCCAGGTGAGCAATACGGGGACGCCGTCCACCGACCGCTGGCGAGAGCGCATCGGGCTGTTCACCACGCAGTTCAGCAACAACGACGACATCCTGGGCATCGACTACACGACGGCCAACTTCGACGAAGTGCACGCCGTCTCCGCATCGTACGAGCGCCCGTTCACCAACGATCGCGTCCGCTGGCGCGTGTACGGCGCCTACAGCGAGTACGACGCGACCGAGGTCGGCTTCTTCAGCGACATCTTCCGCGGCACGCAGTGGTCGGTCGGCGGCGAGATCGTCGCGAACATCTACCAGCAGCGCGAGCTCTTCGTCGATCTCCTCGGCGGCGTGCGATTCGAGAACGTCGAGACCGACAACCAGGCGTTCGGAATTCGCGGCGAGGAGCAGTTCCTGGTGCCGTACCTCGGCCTTCGCCTCGACCGCACGACGGAGTGGTTCAGCACGCAGGGCAGCGCCATCCTGGAATGGCAGGTCGGCGACGTCACCGACGTGGACAACGGCGAGCTCGTCTTCCTCGGACGCACGCGGCCGGATCGCGACTGGGTCATCCTTCGCTACGACGTCTCGCACTCGGTCTTCCTCGAGCCGGTCCTCAACCGCGCCGCCTGGGAGGACCCCTCGACGCCGGAGAGCTCCACGCTCGCACACGAGATGCGCTTCGGGCTCAAGGGCCAGTATGCCTTCGACAACCGCCTCATCCCGCAGAATCAGTACGTCGTAGGCGGCCTCTACACCGTTCGCGGCTACCCGGAGTCGGTCATCGCCGGCGACTCGTCCATCGTCGCCTCCGTCGAGTACCGATACCACGTACCGCGGGCGTTCAAGATTCAGCCGCAGCCCCGGGAGATCTTCGGGGAGCCGTTCCGCGCGGCGCCGCAGTACGTGTACGGCACGCCCGACTGGGACCTGATCCTGAAGGGCTTCTTCGACGTCGGCCGCGTGATCATCAGCGATCCGCTGTTCTTCGAAAGCGACGAGACGCTCCTCGGCGCGGGTATCGGGCTCGAATTCCTGTACCGCCGGAATCTCAACATCCGCCTGGACTGGGGCTTCACGCTCGACGACCTCGACTCGCGGAACGTGAACTCGGGATCCAACCGGCTGCATGTGGTCGCGACGCTGCTGTTCTGACGGCGCCGGTTCCCGGACGTCATCTCGCCGTCCGCGGCGTCGGCTGGAAGGCCTCGCCGACGGCTGACGGCCCGCGGCTGGCGACCGGCCTCCGGGCGACGACGCGCGAGCCGCGGAGTTATCGGAACTACTCTCGGTCCGGCCTGGTCCGGCCCGGTCCTCCGGCCCGGCTCTTCCGGTTGCTTTTGTGCGGCTTGTCCGCTCTGCGCCCCCCGTTCCTGTGGTAAGCTAAGCGCTCACAGGCACATACGGAGAGGTGGGCCAGATGTCTTCACGCAAAGAAGTATCGTCGTTGGGGATTGACCGTCTTGCGCAGATTGCCCTCGTTGCCGTGGGTCTCATCGTCGGCGCACACGCGGATGTAGCGCAGGCGCAGGAGACCGTCATTCCCTTCATGGACGGCGATGCGCGCGTCGTCGGCGACGGGATGGGCAACTACGTGATCACCGCCGGCGACGGCTCGATCATCGAATACAACATGTTCAGCCTTAACGCGGACCGGATGATCCAGTTCGTGCAGGGCGGCGCGAGCGCGCGGCTGCTCAACCGGGTCGTCATGTTCAACCCCTCGATGCTGAACGGCACGATCAACGCCGACGGCCGCGTCTACATCGTGAACCCGTCCGGCATCTCCATCGGGCCCAACGGCAAGGTCAACGCGCAGGCGTTCTACGCCGTCGCCGGTGATCTCAGCAACGCTGACTTCCTGAACGGCATCGATCGCTTCACGAGCCCCGCCGACGCCGGCAGCGACTTCGGCAACGTGCTCGTCGATACCGGCGGCGAGATCCACGCCCGCGATATCTACCTCATCGGCAGGGCCATCGAGAACCGCGGCACGATCATGGGCACCGGCGGCGGGCTGATCGCGATGGTCACCGGCAACAACGAGGTGATCATCCAGCAGCTCGGCACGCGCATCACCGTGATGGTCGACGGCGCGACGCTCGTCGACGATGGGGACTTCGGCGATCCCTCGCGCCCGCCGTTCTTCGGCACCTCCAATCCGTCCGGCGAGGGCACGGCCCGGATCAGGAACAGCGGCCTCATCCAGAACGCGGGCGGCCGCACCTTCCTCGGTGCCGGCGACATCGCGTCCTTCGCGTTCCACAACACCGACACCGGCCGCATCATCGACACCGAGGGCGGCCAGATCGACGTCCGCTCGGTGGACGGTCTCGCCCTGAACGAGGGTGAGATCGACTCGAGCAGCGAGTTCTTCGGGGGCACCATCACGTTCAAGGCCCCGAGCGTCGTCAACGACGGCGTGATCCGGGCGGCCGGCGGCTCCGGTCAGATCTACTTCTTCGGGAACGACCATGCCTTCCTGACCTCGGGGAGTGTGCTCTCGGCCCCGTCCGGGCTGATCAGCGTGGGCTCGTTCGACAACCTCGGCATCACGATCGTCCAGGGAACGTCCGGACTCACCCCGGGCGCCACGATCGACGTCTCGGGCGCCGGCGGATTGATCGGCATCTTCGGACCGTCGTTCATCATGAACGGCAACCTCCTCGCCGACGGCGGCACCACGATCCTCGATGTGAGCGGCAACGGGCAGGGGCTTCGCGTCTCCGACGTCCGCATGAACGACGACCTTGACCTGTCGCTCCCGACCTCGCGTTCGCTCACGGGCTACGTGCTCTCGACGAGCCTCACGTCCACGACCGGGGCGATCTCGCTCAACGCCCGCCGGGACATCGACATCGACTCGACCCTGACGCTGACGAACGACAACGACCTCTTCATGCGCTCGCGACAGGGCAACATCTTCATCAACGCCGGGATCGTCGGTGCCCGCGACCTGACGGTGCTGGCCCCCACGAACACCATCTTCGTTCGCGCCCCGCTCGAAATCAGCGACGACGCGCTCTTCCAGGCGATGGCAATCAGCCTCGCGGGCGGCACGATCGCCAGCGGCGGCACGCAGCAGTACGTCGGCGACGTGTTCCTCGGGTCCGACATGGCGCTCTCCGGCACCCAGATCACCTTCTTCCGCGAGGTCGCGTCGCGTGACGACTTCCACAGCCTCTCGATCGACGCCGACCTCACGACCTTCAACGGCCGCGTCGGCGGCGACGGCTCGCTCGGCCAGACCTCGCGGCACCTCGCGTCCCTTTTGGTCAACGGGGCGATCCGGCTCAACGCCGAGAGCATCCGCACGAACGGATCGCAGACCTACAACGGCGCGTTCTCGACCGGGTTCTTCGAGAACCCCGCCGACGGTCCCGTCGTGCGGACGTTCGTCAGTCGCTTCAACGGCGACATCACGTTCAACGACGCGCTGAACATCGCCGCCGCGGGCGGTCCGGAGAGTCTCGAGTTCCTGACGGGCGGCAGCACGATCTTCAACGGCGTCGTCGGCGGCACCAATCCCTTCGCCTCGATCACGACCGACGCCGCGGGCCAGACCATCATCGGCAACGACATCACCGCCGGCACGCTCAACCTGAACGACGCCGTCGTGATGGGCGCCGATTCCACGGTCACCGGGACGACCGCGGTCAACTTCAACTCGTCCGTCACCGGCACGGGCCAGAACCTCAACGTCGTCTCCCCGCTGACGAACTTCGGCGGGAACGTCTCCGGACTGGGCACGCTCACGACCGACGCCATCGGCGTCACGAACATCAACGCCGCGAGCGTCCAGACCAACGCGATCAGCTTCGGGGACGACGTCCTCGCGAACGTCGATACGTCGATCTTCGGCAATACCAGCCTGAACTTCGACAAGTCGCTGAACGGCGCCGTCAACGTGCAGGTGGGCAGCAACACGCTCGTGCGCTTCGGCGGAAACGTCGGCGACACGACGCCGCTCGCCTCACTGCGGATCGACGCCGGCGGAACCGGGCCGATCAGCCAGAACCCGATCGTGGTGAACGGCTCGATCATCCAGGCGATCGGCGACATCCTCATCAACCCCGGCGGCCGCTCGGCTCCCGCCGCGGTGGCCACGCTCGCGGCGATGGGCAACATCGTGATCACGTCGCAGACCGGCAACATCTTCGTCGGCGAGAACGAGAAGATCACGTCGCTTGCCAACCTCACGATCATGGCCGCCAACGGGATCGCCACGCTGAACGATCTCAACGCGGTCAACAGCATTTCCGTCATGGCCGCCACGATCCTTCTCCGCGCCCGCGCCGCGGGCAACCTGCTGGATTTCAACGGGAACACCGTCACCGACCGCGGGATGGAAGTGATCGCCGGCGACTCGATCTTCATGAGCACGAATCCGCAGATCATCGGCAGCGGCGCGCAGCCGGTGTTCGCCACCCGGTCCGGCGCGAACATCAACGGGGTCTTCGGCTTCTCGCTGCGGCCCTTCGCGGACCTCGACGCCGGGCGTTTCACGTTCAACCCGGTGCTCGATCTCACCGTGCGGAACGATTCGGACCTGGCTCCCGCGTTCGACAACGGGCTCGAGTTCGAGGATCGCGTGCTGCGTGACCCGTTCACCGCGGAAGCGCTCGAGGCGATCGGGATCGCGGTCTCCGGCCTCGACGACGAAGAGTTCCGGTCCATGCTCGAGGGCAACCACCTCATCGTCGAAACGCAGCGTGGCGGCCTGACCCCCGAGACGCCGACCACCAACGTCCACCGCCTGAACCTGGCGGCCGTCCGGAGAATGCTCGACATCCACTCGCGGATCTTCCTCCCGGTCCCGCCGCTCGACTCCGACGAGGCCCGGGCCGATTTCGATCGCGAGCTGGCGGCCCGACGCGAGGAGGTCCGCCAGGTGCTCAGCCAGGCCTGGGACGCCTACACCAAGGGCGGAACGAGATCGAACAACCCGGCCGCCTTCCGCACGTACCTGATCGAGGCCGGCACCTACCCCGAAGCGCTCGAGTACCTCACTGAGCTCGAGAGCCTCTGCCGCGCGCTCTGGACGACGGGCGTGACCCCGCTCGAGCTCCAGGCCAGCGAGAACGTCCTTCTCGGCCCCGTCTGCCCGAGCTCGATCAACGTCGCGGAGTTCCGCGAGGCAATCGGGGTGAACCTGATCGGGTGATCCGCCACATCCTGTCGCGACTCACCGAACCCGGCGTCCCGAGACGCCGGGTTCTTGATTTCCCCGGCGGTTCTGCGATACTCCCCCGCTTCGCGTTGTGCGGCCCCGGCCCGTGCGGCCGGCACCGACAACCCGGCCAGTCCCAAACCGGCCAGTCCCCCAAACCAACCCCCCGGTCACTCCGCCCCATGCCCAACACCTCCTCCGCCAAGAAGCGTGTCCGCCAGAACGCCCACCGCCGCGCGGTGAACCGCTGGCGGAAGCTCCGCATCAAGGACCAGATCCGCACCTTCCTGAAGGCCGTGCAGGAGCAGGACGTCAAGACCGCCGAGGCGGAGTACCGCAAGACGTGCGGCCTGCTCGACAGGACGGCGTGCACGAGCACGCTGCATCGCAACACCGCCGCGCGACGCAAGAGCCGCCTGAGCCGTCGGCTCAACGCGCTGAAGGGCGCCTGACCGGGCGGGCGAGCCCCGCCCGACATCCATGCCACCGACCGCCGCTTCACCGCCGGGCAGTGCTGCATCGAGCGGCCTGACCGAGTACTGGGTCGCGGCGCGCCGACCGCTCCAGGTGCTCGCGTTCCTGTTCCCGCTCATCGTGGCGTACGAGCTGTGCCTCGCGCTGCTGCTGCCCACCGGCGACGGGCTTCGCGTGAACACGGTCGAGGCGCACAAGACACTCCTCACGTTCTTCGCCGCCTTCGGCATCGCCCCGGCCGGCGGGCTCTACCTCGGCGGTCTGGCGATCGTCATCGTCCTCCTCGCGTGGCACGTCCTGTCGCACGAGCGCTGGCACGTGGACGTCGGCACGCTGCTCTTCATGGCCGTCGAGGTCATCTTCCTCACGTTACCGCTGCTGGTGATCAGCCACGTGATCGCGGCGCGGCCCGAGCTCTCGGCGGCCGCCCCGAGCTTCGCGCAGCTCGACATGCCGTCGCGGATGGCGATCAGCGTCGGCGCGGGGCTCTACGAGGAGCTCGTCTTCCGCATGATCCTGATCGCAATGATCCACGCCCTTCTCGTGGATCTCGCGAAGATGACGGAGTTCACCGGCTCGCTCATCGCCGTCGTCGCGTCCGCGGCCGCCTTCACGCTCTACCACCAGCTCCGCGGACCGGACGGGAATGTCTCGACCCGCAAGGTGGTGTTCTTCGCGCTGGCCGGGCTGTACTTCGGCGTGCTCTTCCTGCTCCGCGGATTCGGGATCGTCGTCGGCGTGCACGCCCTCTACGACATCGTCACCGTGGCCCTGACGGCGCCGGACGACTAGCCCCGCATCCTGCCTACCGACGGGCGGTAGCAGCAAACGCCTCGCGATGCGTGTCAGGCCCCCCGAAAGTCCCCGGACGCCCCCGGACGCCGCCCCGGACGCCCCCCGGACGCCCCCCCTCAGACGCCCAACGAGGGGCCTCCCGCCGGTCCGGCGCCCGCTGGCGATACAATCGCGAGGAAGACCAACCACCCAAGGAGAACCCCCATGACCCGCATTGCCCTCATGACCGCCGCCACGCTCGGTCTCACGTCCGCCTTCGCCTTCGCGGGCGACGAGCAGGACGCGGCGGGCCCGACGCTCGGAATCGGAGACAAGGCTCCCGCCATCGACATCGCCCACTGGATCAAGGGCGTCGATGTCAATGTCAAGGAGAACAAGATGACGCCCATCACCGAGTTCGAGGCCGGCAAGGTCTACGTGCTCGAGTTCTGGGCCACCTGGTGCAGCCCCTGCAGGGCGGGCATGCCCCACCTCTCCGAACTCCAGGAGAAGTACAAGGGCTACGACGTCACGATCATCGGCGTCAGCGACGAGCAGCTCCCGACCGTCGTGAACTTCCTCTTCGACACCGATCCCCGCGACGGCAAGGTGCAGAACGAGCGCACCAACTACGTGCTCGCGACCGATCCCGACGAGTCCGTGAAGAATGACTACTTCCGGGCCGCCGGCCAGCGCGCCATTCCGAGCGCGTTCATCATCGGCAAGGACACGCGGGTCGAGTGGATCGGTCACCCGATGGAAATGGACGAGCCCCTCGCCGCGGTCGTGCGCGACGCGTGGGACCGCGACGCCTTCGCCATGAGCCGGAAGAAGGCCATGCAGGCCGAAATGAAGCTCGCGGAGGCGTACAAGAGCCAGGATTGGGACACGGTCCTCGGCATCTTCGACGAGCGCCTCGCGGAGGATCCGGACAGCCTCCAGTACATGCTCAACAAGTTCAACGTGCTGCTGCTCAACGCGAACCGCCCCGCCGACGCGTACGCGTTCGGCGCGAAGCTCGTCGAGCGAAGCTGGGACGAGGCCGGCGTCCTCAACGCGGTCGCGTGGACCGTGGCCGACGACAAGCGCGTCGAGAAGCGCGACCTCGCGTTCGCGCTGAAGGCGGCGGAGCGGGCGAACGAGCTCACGGGGAGCAAGGATCCCGCGATCCTCGACACGCTGGCCCGCGTCCACTACGAGAACGGCGACATCTGGAAGGCCCTCAAGTGGCAGCGCAAGGCCGCCGAGTTCGCCGGCGAAGGCGCCATGGGCGACGGCATTCGGGAATCGCTCGCGAAGTACGAGGACGAGGCGAAGTTCTGAGCACTTTGCTCCCGCAGGGATCCAAAGGGACCCGGCTCCGGCCGGGTCCCTTTTTTGGTGACGCGACGGTGGTCAATCCGGGTTGACCGACGTCAAAAAGTGCCCGGCGCCTCACCGGCCCCCGCCGTTCCGCGGCGGGGGCCGGTTCTCGTTGCGGGGCGCCCGGGCGCCGCACATTCCGCTAACCTTGCCCGCTCGATGGCCGATCGCACGATCATCGTGGGCGGAGGGATCGTCGGTCTCTGCGCCGCGTACTTCCTCGCGCGACGCGGGGCGGCCGTCACGCTGTTCGATGACGGGCACGTGCACGACAGCGCATCGACCGGGAACGCCGGGCTGATCTCGCTCGGCCACCCGCCGCTTCCCCGTCCGGGGCTCGCGGGTTCCGCGATGAAGTGGATGTTCGACCCGGGCAGCCCGCTCTACATCCCACCGCGGCTCGACCTCACGCTCGGGCGGTGGCTTTGGCAGTTCCACCGGGCGTGCCGGCGCCCGCATTACCGGCGCAGCATGGAAGTGCTGACCGCCCACGGCAAGGCCGCGGGCACGTGCATCGCGCACCTGATCGCAGACGAGGCGATCGAGTGCGGATACGCCCCGGTGGGCCAGCTCGAGGTGTTCGGAACCGAGCGCGGGCTCGAGGGCGGTCGCGCGGCGGCGGAGCAGTTCCGGGTGCACGGATACCGCACGACGATGCTCACCGGCGCCGAGCTGCGCGAGCGCGAGCCGGTCTTCGCGTCGTCCGTCGCGGGCGCCGTGCTCTACGAGGAGAACGCGTTCGCCAGCCCGGGCGCGTTCATCGCCGGGATGCTCGAGGCGGTGCGCAGGCGAGGGGCGGACGTGCGGACCGACACGGCGGTCGCCGCCCTGACGGTGCGCGGCGGGCGGTGCACCGGGGTCACGACGGCGAACGGCGACCGCGTCGAGGGGTCGACGACGATTCTCGCGGCCGGCATCTGGTCCACGCGGCTCGCGGCGGGCGCCGGCCTGCGTCTGCCGATGCAGCCGGCAAAGGGGTACCACGTCGAGCTCACGGGCGGGCCGGGGCTGCGGACGGCCGCGGTCCTCGCCGAGGTGTTCGTCGCCTGCACGCCGATGGACGGACGTCTCCGTCTCGCCGGCACGCTCGAGCTGTCGGGCATCAACGATCGGATCGTCGCGAAGCGCGTCGAGATGCTGCTCGTCGGGGCACGCCGGTACCTCGACGGCGTGGACGCCGCATCGACCGGCTCCCCGTGGTGCGGTCTGCGACCGTGCACCGCCGACGGTCTGCCGGTGATCGGTTGGACGAAAGAGGTCGAGAGCCTCTTCGTCGCGACGGGCCATGCCATGATGGGCTTCACCCTCGGCCCGCTCGCCGGGCGCATCGCGTCAGAGTGCATCCTGGACGGCGCGCCTTCGGAGGACATCTCCGCATTCGCGGCGGACCGCTTCACCCCCGGATTTCAGTAGCGGTTCCGGCACGGACTCCGACGGGCGCTCCGACGGGCGTTCCGACGGGGGTCCCGACAGGGGTTCCGACGGGGTTCCGATAATGGACACGCCCCCCCTGCCCGGCGACCCGGCGCGCGACCGGCCCCTCCAGCGCGCGCAGACCGGGGCCGATGAAGCCATACCGGCCGCGGCCCGCGGGAGGCGAGGGAATCAGCATGTCATCGTCGGGGAACAAGAGCATCCTGGTCGTCGACGACGATCCGATGACGCTGCGTCTGCTGAACCATCATCTCGCGGGGCTGGGCTACGACATCCTCACCGCGAGGAGCGGCGAGGAAGCGATCGACCGACTGTCCGGGAGTCCGCCGACGATGGTCATCACCGACTGGTGCATGCCCGGCATCAGCGGCATCGGCCTCTGCCGGCACCTTCGTCGCACCGAGGGCCTCGAGGAGATCTACACGATCGCCCTTGCCCTCGAGCAGGATCGCGAGCGCGCGATCGCCGCGCTCGAGACCGGCGCCGACGACTACCTGACGAAGCCGTTCAACAAGCGCGAGCTGATCGCCCGCGTCCGGGCCGGCGCCCGCATCGTCGAGCTCGAGCGCAGCCTCGCGCGCACGAACGACATGATCAGACGGACGAACGAAGCGCTCGCGGAGGCGAACACGGCGCTGAACCGCATGGCGAGCATCGACGACCTCACGGGGCTGTCGAACCGCCGGGCCGCGATGAGCGCCGCCGAAACGCAATGGCGCGCGGCGGTGGCGGACGGGCGGTCGATGGCGTGCCTGCGTCTGGACGTTGACGAGCTCAAGAGCATCAACGAAACGCATGGGCACGACACCGGTGACCGCGTCCTGCGCGCGATCGCGCGAACGCTCCGCGAGAACTCGCGCGGCACCGAGGAGGTCTTCCGCCTCGGCGGCGAGGAGTTCCTGATCCTGTGCCCGCGGGCGACCGCCGCCATGGCGACACGCGCGGCCGAGCGGATGCGCGCCGCGGTCGAACGGCTCGAGTTCGCGTCGGGCGACGCCACGCTCGCGCTCACCGCCAGCATCGGCGTCGCCGAGCGTTCGCCCGACATGCGGAGCGAGGATCACCTGCTGAGGGCCGCGAACGAAGCCCTGTGCGACGCAAAGGAGGCGGGGCGCAACTGCGTGCGCGTCGCGCCGACGGCGCCGCATGCGATCTCGAGGCCCCGCGCCGAGGGTGAGTCGCGGGCGAGCGCCTGAGCCTGCCCCCCCGCCTCCCCGCCTCCCCGCCCACGCCCCCCGCCCCCCCGGGGTCACCCGATCGCGCGAGCGCCCAGGTAACCCGGCAGCCCCGTCAGCCCCCCGCCGGGGTGCACGCCGCTGCCGCAGAGGTAGAGCCCGCGGATCGGCGTCGCGTACCGGGCGCACTCGGGACAGGGGCGCACGAGGAGCTGATCGAGCGCGTGCTCGCCGTGGTGCGGGTGTCCGCCCGTCAGCCCGAATCGCCGCTCGATGTCCACCGGCGTCAGCACCTCGCGCGCGAGGATCGCCGAGCGGACGCCCGGCGCGTACTCGGCGAGCAGCCCGACCACACGGTCACCCAGCGCGTCGCGGGCGGCGTCGCTCCAGCCGCCCTCCGCCGCCGCGTACGGCGCGAAGTGGACGAGGATCGAGACGACGCTGCCTCCCTCGGGAGCGCACAGCGGATCCGACACGCTCGGCACGTGCACGTCGAGGATCGGCCGATCGCAGACGCGGCCGTACTTCACGGCGTCGAACGCCCGCTCCATGTCGTCGATCGTCTCGGCGATCCGCGCTCGCTCGATTTCGAGATCCGGCCGTCCGGCGAAGCGAAGCGGCCCGTCGAGCGCGAGATTCACCTGCGCGGTCGTCCCCCGCATGCGGTGCTGCACGATGCCCTGCTCGAGGCGGGCCGGAAGCCGGCGGCCCTCGACGAGGTCGAGGAATGTGTGTTTCGGGTCGCACGAGGCGGCCACGATCGGCGCGTCGATCTCCGTGCCGTCCTCGAGCCGGACGCCCCGCACGACGTCGTCGTCGTCGATCCGGATCCCGGCCACCGGAGTCTCGGTCCTGATCTCGACGCCGCGCTTCCGCGCGACCGTCGCGAGGGCGTCGATCAGCGCGGCCGCGCCGCCGCGCACCGCGCGACGCGGGCCCGCCTCCAGCCGGATGAGGTTGGCGACGGTGCCGGGCGACCACGGTCCGCAGAACGTCGCATCCAGCGCCGGCGCCGCGAGCACGCACCGGAGCAGCTCCGTCTCGAACCACTCGCCCAGGTAGTCCGCGACGCACATCGGCGTGATCCGGAGCAGCTCGACCAGCTCGCAGCGGCCCACCCGGCGGGCGGCGAGAGCGCTGCCGATCAGGGTCGCCGGCGACGCCGCCCCCTGGCCGGGCACGTAGGGCGGCGGCTGCGTCGTGACGCGCGCGACCAGCGGCGCGATGCGGTCGAAGAACGCGCGGTACGCGCGGTACCGCACGGCGTCGCGCGGTGAGAGCTCGCCGATCTCGCGGGCCGCCATGTCGATGCCCGCGTGCAGCAGCAGACCGGGGCCGTTCCGCGCGGGCGCCAGCACCGGCGGCGGCTGGCTCGTCGTCACGCCGTACCTGGCGAGCCGGAGCGTCTCGATGACGCGGGGATGCACCGATGCCGTGTCGTGGAGCACGCCGCCGGCGCGGTAGCCGGGGTGGAACTCCTCGCCCGCGGCGGCGCCGCCTGTCACCGCGCGCCGCTCGAGCACGAGCACCCGGCCGTGCGACTTCGCGAGGATCGCGGCTGCGGTCAGCCCGTTGTGACCCGCCCCGATCACGATGACGTTGTACGGACGCGCGCTGTCGCTCATATCCCGCCCGTCTCCAGCATCGTGCGCGCGGCGAGCTCGCCCGGGCCGCCCATCACCCCGCCGCCCGGGTGCGTGCCCGAGGCGCACATCCACAGGTTTTCGATCGGCGTCCGGTACCGCGCCCATCCCGCCGCCGGGCGCTGAAAGAGAAGCTGCTCGGGGCTCAGCTCGCCGTGGAATATGTTGCCTTCCGTGAGCCCGAACTCCTGCTCGAGGTCCCACGGCGTGAGCACCTGCCGGTAGAGGATCGACTCCTTCAGGCCGGGGCAGTACTCGGCGAGCGTGTCGACGACGGCGTCGCCGAACGCCTCGCGACGCTCGGGCCAGCGCTCGGCGCCCTCCCGGATCCGGTATGGGGCGTACTGCACGAAGCAGGAGACGACGTGCTTGCCGGGCGGCGCGACGCTCGGGTCCACGAGCGACGGGATCACGACGTTGAGGTACGGGCGCCGCGAGAAGTCGCCGTACTTCGCCTCGTCATAGGCGCGCTCCAGGTAATCGATGCCCGGGGCGATCGCGATGTCGCCGCGGAGATGGTCGGCGCCCGGCCGGCAGGCGAACTCCGGGAGGCGATCGACGGCGAGGTTCACCTTGCCCGAGCTGCCGCGCATCTTGAACCGCCGGATCTGCTCGACGAACGCCGGCTCGAGATGCGTTTCACCGACGAGACGCAGGAACGTCCGGTGCGGATCCAGGGCCGAGACGACGGTGCGGGCGCGGAGCTCGTCCCCGTTCTCGAGCACGACGCCTTCCGCGGCGCCGTCGTTCACGATGAGGTGCGCGACCGGGGCTTCCGTGCGAATCTCGGCTCCGAACGCGCGCGCCGAGCTCGCGATCGCCTCGCTCACCATCCCGTTGCCGCCCCGGGTGAACCCCCAGCTTCGGAACGCGCCGTCGATCTCGCCCATGTAGTGATGCAGCAGCACGTACGCCGTGCCCGGGGAGCGGACGCCGAGGAACGTCCCGATGATCCCGCTCACCGACATGGGCGCCTTCAGCACCTCGGATTCGAACCAGAGATCGAGGAAGTCGACCGCGCTCATCGTGAGGAGCCGCATGTTCAGGTGCACGAGGTCCGGCCCGAGCCGGCGAAGGCCCCGGCCCAGACGCAGAAGGCGGGCGAGCTCCGCCGGTTTCAGCGAGGTCGGGTCGGGCGCCGGCTCGTCGATCAGCGCCTTGGCGAAGTGCGCCAGCTTGCCCATCGCCAGCCCGAACTCCGGGTAGACCTCGGCGTCGCGCGGACTGAACCGCGCGATCTCGCGTCGCGTCCGGTGCGCGTCCGACCACCGGCAGAGCGAGTCGCCGCCCGGCAGAGGAAGGAACGAGGATTCGAGCGGGATCTGCTCCATCCCGTGCCGTGCCAGAGCGAGATCGCGAATGATGTGCGGGCGGAACAGGCTGACGACGTACGAGCAGACCGAGAATCGGAAACCCGGATACAGCTCCTCCGTCACGGACGCGCCGCCGAGCACGTGGCGCCGCTCGAGGACGAGCACCCTGCGTCCCGCCTTCGCGAGGTACGCGGCGCAGACGAGGCCGTTGTGCCCGCCGCCGACGATGATGGCGTCGTACCCGGCGGTCGTCACGGCTTGTCGCACGCTTTCTTGCGGGGAGGATCGAAGAACGGCTTCCTGCACACGGTCGCCTTCACCCGCTCCCGCACGTACTCGACGGTGATCTCGATGCGCAGCTCGGTCCCGACGGCCGCGTGCGGCGCCCGGATCGAGGCCAGGGCGAGGTTCTTCTTCAGCACCGGAGACCACGCGCCGCTCGTCGCCTGACCGACCTGCGCGCCCCGCGGCGTGTAGACGGGAACGGCGTCGCGCCACGCGCCGGCCCGGACGCCGGGCGGCAGCCCGTGACGCGCGAAACGCATCTCGTACTCGTCCCAGTCGATCTCCAGGCCGACGAGCCTCCAGGCCGGGCCTCGCGCGTGCTCCGCCCGCAGCGCCGCCTGTCCGTTGAAGCGCTCGCGGTCGAGGTCGACGGTCCAGCCGAGACCGATCTCGTACGGCGTGGACTTCCTGCGCTCGATGAGGCATTGGTTCGCGCTGAAGTAATCGACGCCGTTCATGATGAATCCCGCCTCGACCCGCGTGACGTCGAGGGCGTCGAGCCCGGCCGGCTCGAGACCGAACGACCCCCCGGCGGCGACGAGGGCGTCCCACAGGCGGACGGCGTGCTCGTTCTCCACCCACACCTCGTAGCCCAGATCGCCCGTGTACCCCGTGCGCGTAATCGTCGCGTCGAAGCCGTCGATGCGGGCCGGCGTGAGCGCGAAGTAGCCCAGCGCGTCGAGATCCGCGTCCGTCACCTGGCGGAGAACGGCCCGGGCGTTCGGCCCCTGGAGGCTGGCGGCGGCGATCCGGTCCGTGCTGTCCTCGATGGTCACGTCGAACGAGCGGGCGTTGCGATGGAACCACGCGAGGCTCGGCTCGGCGGCGGTGACCCGGAATCGATCCTCGGCGAGCCGCGCCACCGTGCCGTCGTCGAGCACCTTCCCGTCGTCATCGCACCAGCAGAGGTAGCTCACGCGCCCGACACCGAGCCGCGCGATGTCCTTCACCATGACCCGCGCGAGAAACGCCGCCGCGTCCGGGCCGCGAACCTCGTACTTGAACAGCGGCGTCACGTCGATCAGCCCCACCGAGTGCCGGAAGGCGTGGTACTCGCGCTCGTGGCACTCCTGGTAGGAGCACACGGCGTGATAGCCGGCCCAGTCCTTCCAGCGCAGGCTCCTGCACAGGTGGCTCGTGCGGGGATGGAAGGGGCTCGGGATCGGCATGGTCGCAGATGCTGGAGCGGAATCGTTCGCGTTCGGGGGGCCGGCTTGCAGACCGCCGCGGCGCAGTGAAGGTACGGATCTGCGTCCTCGAAGATCAAGAAATGAACTCGGGAATCGTAACACGCTGCCTTTGGCGCAGCGCGGGCAGAGCGTAGTATGGCCGAGGATCAGGGACAACGATCCGACCGGATCGGGTCGGGTGGGAGACGCGGAGCTCCAGGGAAGACGTCACGCGTGAGCCATGGCAGAGCGGCCAGTCCGGCTTGCCGCGCTGTTGCCTCTCCAATCCAGGAAACGATGGAGGCGGTCGACACGACATGAGGCTTCGCTGGCTGATCGGGAACTTCGCCGATCCGCAGTACCGGCTGCCGCGATCGGAGCAGAAGGACGTCTCGTGGCTCGCGCACGAGCGTTACATGCCCGGGGCGCGTCTCGCGTTCTGGACGGTGCTCACGCTGGTGCTGCCGACCGTGCTGCTCATCACGTTCGCCGTGCCCCCGATCCTCCGGTGGCTGGGCTACGCCGGGGGATCGATGGCGCACACGATCGCGGTCGGCGTCGTCGCACTGCTCGCGTGGCCCATCTCCGCCGTCGTCTACGGCCACCTCTACGCGAAGCCGGTCCGACGGGCGATGCGCGACCGGGGATACGACATCTGCGTGGGGTGCGGCTACCTGCTCAACGAGCTTCCGCCCGACGTCGATCGATGCCCCGAGTGCGGCCGGCCTCGCGAGAGCGACGACGCGGATTCCGCGTGACCGCGCGGGGGCATGGGCGCGTTCGAAGAGGGGACGCCCGCTCGATGGCCGATCTCTCGACTGCGACGAACCACTGCGACGAACCACGGCAACGAACCACGGCAACGAACCACGGCGACGAACCACGGCGACGAACCACGACTGCGAGGATGACGACGACGATTCGCGATAGCGATTCGCGACAACGGTGCGCGACAACAATTCGCGACAACGATGCGCGATAACGATGCGCGACAACGATGCGCGATAACGATGCGCGACAACGATGCGCGATAGCGATGCGCGAGCGCATCACACGCGCCGGCACGAGTCCTGTCCTGGAGGTGCCGTGCGCCTTATCGGAACGGCATTCCGTTTACGGGCACGGACCCCAGTCCGTGATCACGCGCAGCAGGTCGGCGACGTTCACGATACCGTTACCGTCGCTGTCCGCAGGGCACTCCTCGAGCGTCAGCGTCAGCGTTCCCGTGCCCGCGAAGGGTCCGTTGCCGCCGAGACGCAGGAGCAGCGGTTCGCCGCGCGTCACCGCGACGTCCAGCAGCGACGTAGCCAGCGTGCAGACGCCGGCGCCCTCGTCATCGCACTCAACGAGCTCGAGCGCTTCGCAGGGGCCGCGGTACACCGCCACGCGCGTGTCGAAATCAGCCTGGTCGCACGTGCTCATCGTCAGCGTTCCCGTTGCCGGCGGCGTGTACCGATACCAGATGTCGTTCTCGAAGCCCGCGGGATCCTCGTCGCACTCCTGCGGCAGCGCCGGCCCGTCCGTCGTCGCCCCGATCGTGCTGAACGGCGTGTCGCCGTCGGCGATCGTGATCGCGTCCGCGCAGTCATCGTTGTAGCAGGAGCGCTCGCCGCACAGCGAGTCGTTTCCGAGATGCCGGCCGCCGACGCCCGCGCAGCTCGCGCTCGTCAGGAAGTCGATGCAGAGGCCGTCCACGCAGCACGCGCCGAAGTCGAAGCACGGCGACACGTTGATCGTGCGCAGCCCGGCGAAGTTCGCGATGTACACCTCGGTGCCCAGGACCGCGAGGCGGTTGGCGTCGCCTCCCGGCGCCGGCGCCGCGCCTATGATCGTGGGCGTGGCCGGCGTCGAGACGTCGATCACCTTCAGACCCGCGTCCGCGTCGGCCACGTACGCCCGCGTGCCGGCGACGGCCACGCCGATCGCGCGATCCTCGGTGAGGACCTCGCCGAGGACGACGGGATTCTCCGGGTCCGACGCGTCGATCACCTGGAGCCCCGCCATGCGCGCGGCCACGTATACGGTGGTGCCCTGCACCGTCACGCCGATCGCGCGATCCGCACTGCCGACCGTGCTCAGGAGCGTCGGGTTGCTCGGGTCGGACACGTCGAGGATCACGAGGCCGGTGAGCTGATCTGCGACGTAGGCGACGTCACCGGCGACGGCGACGGCCATGGCGCGGTCCGGGGTGTTGAACGAACCGATGATCGACGCTTTCGCGGGATCGAGGATGTCGATCACGTGCATACCGCCGAACTGATCGGCCACGTACGCGAACGTGCCCGACACCGCCACGCCCTGCGCGAAGTCCGGCGTGTCGACCGAGCCGACGATCACCGGCATCGCCGGGTCCTGCACGTCTATCACGCGCAGACCGCCGGCCGCGTCGGCCACGTACGCGAAGCCGCCCGAGACTGCCACGCCGAAGGCCGTGCCCGGCGTTTGGATCGCGCCGATCACCGCGGGGTTGGCCGGATCGGACACGTCAAATATCAGAAGACCCGATCCGCCGTCCGCCACGTACGCGTGATTGCCCGCCACGGCCACGTCGAACGCGGTGTCCGGCGTATCGAAGGAGCTGAGCACGCCCGGCGCGCATTGAGCGTGGGCCATCACCCCAGTCACCAGGGCGGCGGCGGTCCCGACGGCAGCTTCGCGGAGACGCATCGACATCGGCGGAGGGCTCCTCGTTTCCAGTCCCCCACCGGTATCGTCCTCCCTTTTGTGCGGGCAGGCAAAAGGAATTTGCGGCGGGACGTGTCCTCGCGGGGCGTGCCCGGGCTGGATGCCCGATAACGGGGGCGCGGGGGCGGATCCCCGGCTGCCCAGACTCACAGGCGGCACCGGGCGCGGGGCCGGGCCGGTCACCCGTCCGCGCGATATCGCGCCAGGTCGGCCTCCAGGGAGGCACGGAGCGATCGGGACGCGTCGTCGTCCGCGTCTCCCAGCGCGGCCAGCGCTTCCTCGGCGAGCGCGATCGCGCGGTCGCGCCGGCCGATCTCCGCCATCGTCTTCGCGATCTCGCGCAGCCAGCCCGGGTCGCGCTCGTCGTCGAGCTCGAGGGCCTGCTCGGCGAACGCGAGGGCGCCCTGCTCCTCCTGCCCGGCGAGCAACGCCGACAGGTGCTGGAGCGTGGCCGCGGCCTCCGCGCGGACCCCGACATCCGTGGGATCGAGCTTGAGCAGGACCTGGTACTTGTCCCATGCGGCGTCGAGCCGGCGCCGCGCCTCGCGGTCCTGCCCGTCCGCGGCAAGCCACGCACCGAGCTTCCGGAGCACGCGGGCGTAGTTTGCCTGGCGCTGCACGTCGCTGCCGTCTGCCTTGGCGACGGGCTCGATCAGCTCGAGGGCCTCGCGGCCCGTCGCGATCGCATCCCGGATCTCGCCCGCGTCCGCCAGGAGCTCGGCCCGCCTCTCGTGGCCCACTGCGAGGAGCGTCTGGTACTGCGTGTTGGCGGGATCCGCCGCGATGAGCGGCTCGAGGATCTCCCGCATCTTCTCGTAGCTCGCGGCGGCGGCGGCGGTGTCTCCCTGTTCCGCGCGCAGACCGCCCACGACTTCGTACGCACCCGCGAGATCGCGTCGCGCGCGGGCGTTCTCCGGGTTGTCACGCACCTGCTGCTCGACGACCTCGAGGTAGTGCTCGAGGTGCGGCGCCGCCTCGTCGGGGGCGCCGCGCCACAGGAGGTTGCGGCCGACGAAGTACCGCGCGATGGCAAGGTCGCGCCGGGCCCGGCTGCTGTCGGGGTTCAGGGCTGCGAGCCGTTCGCGGGTAGCCACCGCCGCCTCGTACATCGCGAGCGCGCCGTCGGCGTCACCCGTCTCCTCGAGCTGTCCGCCGATCCGCAGCGACGCCACCGAGACCTCGCGCTGGAGCCGCTGATCGTCGGGACGCTCCGCCGCGAGCGTCTCGCGCAGCTCCATCGAGCGGTCGTAGTACGTCCGCGCGGCGCCGGCGTCGCCCGTCGCCACGAGCGCCGCGCCCAGGTTCGCCATCGCCACCGCGACGTCGCGTCGCGCCTCGATGTCGTGCGGCGCCTCGGCGGCGATCGCCTCTCGGATGCGCAGCGCCTGCCGGTGCTCGTCGAGCGCGCCCGTCGCGTCGCCCCGGTGGAGGTGCATGTCGCCGATCCGCATGTGGCTGTCGGAGAGCTCTCGCTGGACCTCCTCGTCGTTCCCGGCCTTCGCGACGAGGTCCTCGCGGATGCCGAGCGCCGCGTTGTAGTTCTCGAGCGCGCCGGTCGTGTCGCCGAGGCTCGGGTTGCGGATGCCGCCGCGGATGTCGCCGACCCGGTCGTATGCCGACGCGAGCTCGCGCATCAGCTCCGGCTGGTCGCCCGCTTCCTGCCGCAGGGCGTCGAGGTACTGGAGCGAAGCCGTGACGAGCATCTCGCGCACCGGCACCGAGCCGTCGAGCTCCTGCACGGCGTCGTGGAAGTCGAACATGAACGTGCGGGCCAAAGCCCGAACCTGGTCGAAGCGGCGATCGGCGCGCCCGCGCTGCGTCTCGGCCTCGATGCGCTGCTCCCGCTCCGCCTCCTGGGCCGTTCGAGCCTCCATCAGCCCCCACGACGCGGCGACCACGCCTGCCGCGAGGGAGATCACGACGAACGCCGCCGCCGCGACCGCGCCGCGGTGACGGCTGACGAACTTGCTCGCGCGGTAGCCGAACGTGTCGGCTCGCGCGGTCACGGGCTGGCCGGCGAGGTGCCGGCGGATGTCCTCGGCGAGCTGCTCCGCCGACGAGTACCGGCGGCGCGGCGCCTTGCGCATCGCCTTGAGCACGATGTTGTCGATGTCGCCACTCAGCCGCCGCCGCAGACGCTCCGGACGGCTCTCGCGGGTCCTGCTCACCGTCTCGGGCGTGAGCGTGACGGTCGTCGTGGCGTCGTCGAGGTCGAGCCGGTCTTCCTCGACGCGGCTGATGGCCGTGCTCGGGCGCTCGGGCTCGACCTCGCAGATGACGCGCTCGATCTCCGAGCGCACGCGCGTCGCGAGCCGGTAGGGCCGGTGACCCGAAACGATCTCGTAGAGGATCACGCCGAGCGCGTACACGTCGGTAGCCGTGGAGATCGTCTCGCCGCGCACCTGCTCCGGGCTTGCATACTGCGGTGTCATGACCCGCATCTCGGGCAGCGTCGGATCGCCGGTGAACGCCGAGAACTCGGCGCTGACGACCTTCGCGATGCCAAAGTCGAGCAGCTTGGGCTGACCTTCGGCCGTCACGAGGATGTTCGACGGCTTCAGGTCGCGATGGACGACGAGGTTCTGGTGGGCGTGGTGGACCGCGGCGCACACGCGGCCGAAGAGCTCGAGCCGTTCTTCGATGTTCAGCCGGTTCGTGTCGCAGTACCGCTCGAGATCGACGCCGTCGACGTACTCCATGACGAAGTACGGAAGCCCGCTCTCGGTCTCGCCCGCGTCGTAGAGCCGCGCGATGCCGGCGTGATTCAGCGACGCGAGGAGCTGCCGCTCGAGCTCGAAGCGGCGCAGCACGTCCTCGGTGTCCATGCCGCGCTTCAGCACCTTGAGCGCGACGCGGCGCCGGAACTTCTCGTCCTGAGCGAGATAGACGACACCCATTCCCCCCTGGCCGATCTCGCGGACGATCCGGTAGCGGCCCACGTTGGCGCCGATCGACGGTTTCGCCTCGAGGCTGCTGCGCCACACGTGGCCCGCGGTTTCCGCGGCGTTCGACGTGTCGCCCGCGGGCAGCGGGCTCGTCGGATCGTCCGGCCGAAGCCGCGCCTCGACGGCGGCGCGACGCTCCGGGTCGTCGGCGCAGACCTCGTCAAGGTAGGACGATCGGTCGAAGGCGGTCATGCCCCGAACGGCCCGAAGCAGCTCATCGACGTCGAGGCGGGTGCGGCTCATGGGGGACTCCCGGCGGGGCGCCGCCTCCGGTCGCGGCGCTGCGCTTCCGTGAGGATACCTCCCTTCGCCTCCCAACTCGAACAGAACCTGGGTGCTTGACAGTTCCGTTCCGACGGGGAGACTGGAGGGTCGCTTTCGAAGAGAGCCAGTCCGAAGGAGGTCGGAAGATGAACCTGTTTTCGTGTCGCCCCGCGACGAGGCGCCGCGGCCTCGTGGCGGGCGCCCTCGCGGCGCTCGCGCCCGCGGCACACGCCGGAATCGTGGTCGAGCTGTCGGATCCCTCCGGCCTGGCGGCGGAGGTCGAGTTCACGCTGGTGGAGTCCGGAGTGCTCGAGGTCCGGGCCCGCAATCGCTCGACCGGCGTCCCGGAAGGCTTCGACCGCGAGGACCAGATCCTCACCGGCATCTCCTGGGACTTCGGACGCCCCGGACTGCATCTCAACGATCCCTTCATCCTCGCCGGGAAGGTCGTGGTCGGCGCGGACAGCATGACGATCGACTTCGACGCGGGGGTCTTCGGCCCGGGCGAGGACGTCGGCGGCGAGTGGGGCTTCGCGAATTACGACTTCTTCGGGCTCCTTCCGAACCTGATCACCTCGTCGCGTCTCCTCGCCATCCCGTTCTCGCTCGAGAACCTCGACGGTCCGCTTCCGCTCGACGGCGCGCAGGGGGGGCTCGTCGCGAACCCCGTGCTGCTTCCGCTCGACGGCGTCGGCGCGATCCAGGACGAGATCGTCGCCACGCTCCTCGTGCTCCACGGGCTCGACGACCTGGCGTTCCTCGACAACGGCGTCCGGGTGGAGTTCGGCCGGGGGGCGCGCCACCTGACGTCGACCGGCGGCTTCCGCTTCGAGCCGCCGGTGGAGATCGCCCAGACCGACGAGCCGACCGCGGGCGCGACCGGTGATTTCGACGGCGGCGGCGACGCGGACGGCGCCGGTACGCAGGATCTCGTGGTCACCGTGCGCGCGCCGATCGCGGGCGAGCCCGGCTTTCTCGTCGTGCTGCTCAACGACGGCTCGGGTGCGCAGTACCTCCAGGTCCAGACCCCCGTCGGCGCCGATCCGAGCGACGTCGTCGTGGCGGACGTCGACGGCGTGAACGGACCCGACGCGATCGTGACGAACGGCGGGGACGACACGATCACGGTGCTCAGGAACGACGGGCTGCGCCTCGGCACGTTCCTGCCCGGCGCAGTCATTCCCGTCGGCGCGCGACCGGCGGCCATCGCGAGCGGCGACGTCAACGGCGACGGCGCCCCCGATCTCGCGGTGGCGAACGGCGACGACGACACGGTGACGATACTGCTCAACGACGGCAGCGGTGACTTCGTCGCGCTCCCGGCGATCCCGGTCGGCGACGACCCGACCGACGTCGCCTTCGGATTCTTCGACGGCGACGGAACGCTCGATCTCCTCGTGGCGACGGCGGGCGACGGCGAGATCGTCCTGCTCGCCGGCGACGGCCTGCTCGGCTTCGGCCCCGTCTCGCTGGTGATGGGCGCGCGGGGGCCCGGCCAGCTCGGCCCCGAGGATCTCGACGGCGACAAGGACATCGATTACGTGTACGCCGCCCCCGGGATCGAGGAGGCTGACGGCGTCGAGTCCACGTTCCTGGTGGCGCTGAACGACGGCAACGGCGGGTTCGACGCCATCTCGATGCCCGTGGGCCCTGGCCCGACCTCGGCGACCACGGCAGATCTCGACGGCGACGGCGACAAGGAGGTGCTCGTCGTAGCCGGACTCGCGACGGCGGCGGCGGGTCCGGCCCAGCGCGTGATCCACGTGTTCCGCAACCTGCTCATCGAGACCGGCAACCTCGCGCTCGTGGAGGTCAACCAGGTCGCATCCGACGAGTTCCTCAAGTACGTGCTCACCGACAGGCTCGATGACGACGCGTT
>CAZXBB010000327.1:0-8564 GCA_964638815.1 uncultured Isosphaeraceae bacterium | reverse complement strand
CCGGTACCGGGAACATCGACGCAGATCCTCTCTTCTCCATCGACTTTGGCAACTATCGTCTCGGCGGGTTAGGCGGTGCGTCGCCGTGTCAGGATGCTGGTGACGATGAGCTGGCTCCGATCGACAGTCACAATGTGGACGATGACATGGACCTGATGGAAGAAACACCAGATTTGGACTTCAACATTCGGATCGCGCTCGACGCGATCGACATGGGCGCCTACGAGGCCGAATGCGACTTGTTCTACGATCTCAACCAAGACGGCTTCGCCGGGATGCCTGATCTCCCGATCCTGCTCTCACAATGGGGTACCGATCCTGGCGTGCCACCCGACTACGACGCCAATGGAGATGTCGGCATGAGCGATGTGCTGGCTCTTCTCGTCAACTGGTGCGCCCCGGACACACACGAGGAGGCTGTCGAGGAGGCGGACCTGACAATGGCCGAATGGGAGGAGTTCGAGGACTGCCTGGAGCTCGGCTCCGCTGCAGAAGTGGACAACTGCAATTGCTGGATGGACCACTACATCGACGTTCACTACCTTGAGACGTGCTTGTGCGCGCCAGACTGCCCGGACGATGCACCATGGGGCCCGCACGCCCCCTGAGTGTGGTATCCTGGACAGGCATATTCCGCAGGCGTCGCGGCTGGCGCAGGCAGCGCCGAGGCAGACCGTCGTCCCGGTTCGCCCGTCAGGCGATTCGGCTCCGCGCCGGCGACCGGTCGCTCGAAGGTGCGTGTCCTGCTGATGGTGTCGTCCGACCCACGCCCGGACTTCACACGCGCAGGCGGCAGGATGCCGCCGTCGCACTGGCGGGTCGGAACGTGGTAGCGTGAGCTGCAGGATGCAGCGTCGCCGCGCGTGACGGCCAAAGGTGTGAACACCACGTGACGCCAAAAGGGGCTGCACGACGCAGCCCCCCGGACGTCCACAAACCCCCGCACCACGTGTTACACCCCCATCGCGCACGGCCCCGAACGTCCAAAACCAAGGCGGCATGGATGCCGCCGGTCGCCGCGCGACTTCTGCAGACCCGGAGGGTCTGCGAAAACCAGCCCGACCCACGCCCGGACTTCGCACGCGCAGGCGGCAGGATGCCGCCGTCGCACTAGCGGGTCGGAACGTCGTAGCGTGAGCTGCAGGATGCAGCGTCGCCGCGCGTGACGGGCAAACGTGTAAACACCACGTCACGCGCAAAGGGGCTGCACGACGCAGCCCCCCGAACGTTCGAAAGACCCCGCACCACAGGTTACACCCCCATCGCGCGACCGCCCCGAACGTCCGTTACACCCCCGTCGCGCACCCCCCCGAACGTCCGTCACACCCCCAGCGCGCCCCCGAAGGCGCGGGAGGCCTCAATGCACCAGCGCCCCGCACTCCGGACACCGTTCGCTGAACTCGAGCCCGCGCAGGTCGTACTTGCAGTTGGCACACACCCCCGCGCGGGACCGATCGCGCACCGCGACGTGCCGCTTCGCGCGGAACAGGAGCGCGAAGAGGCTCAGGGCGCGGATGACCACCGCGGACGCCACGAACAGCATCACCCACCACGCCCCGACGTTGAGCGCGCTGCCGAGCCATTCCCGCTCGGATTGACTGTCCGCGGCGCCCCACGCCTCACGCAGATCGGCGCGACCGGCACCGACGAGCGCGTCTTCGATGGCGACGCGCGCCGGCGCGTCGCGGTCGAGCCGGGCGTTCACCCGCAGACGCGGCTCGCTGAAGATGTTGATGTCCACGCTGGCGCGCGCGTGGCTCGTCTTCGAAGCGAACGGCCAGCCGCGGGTCACCACGTAGCGGACCAGGGTCCACTCGCCGTACGGAACGCCGTCTTCGTGGTTCCACCGGTGGTCGCCCGCGACGACCGGCGCCCGGACCTCGACTGCCGGGTTGCCGATGAGCACGCCCGTCGCCTCCTCCGCGGTTCGCGCGCGCTCGACCATCGCCTCACCGGCGAGCGTCACCGGCACGGCGAGGGCGAGCGAGGCGGGCAACGCGAGGTCCAGCGCGCGGGTCCACACCGTGCGCTGACGCGACCGCGAGTAGTAGCTGATCTGCCGGAGCTTTCTGCGACTGCGCTGGAGCATGGGGACTCGGCGACGGGGGACCGGGGGGCCATGAAGTCTACGACTCCACCGCTCCCCGGATCCCCTTCGCCGTCACTCGTCCCCCGGTTGCGGGCGTGCCGCAGCCCGCCGGATCGCGTCGCGATGCCACCACAGCAGGAAGATCGTCCCGATGATCTTCGCACCCGCCGCGGCGACGCCCTGCACGGTGCCGGAGATCTTCGAACGCCCCCCGCGCCGCCGCCGGTACGGCACGTCGACCTCGATCACGTCGATGTTGAGCAGCGCAGCCTTCATCTGCATCTCGACGGTCCAGCCCCAGGTGCGGTCGGCCATCGCCAGACGCCGGAGCGTCTCGCGCCGCACGACGCGGAACGGGCCGAGGTCGCGGTAGCGCCGGCCGGCGAGCCCGCGCATCAGGGCGCACGCGAGACCGTTGCCGAACCGCTGGACGAAGTTGAGCGCGCCGGGATCTGCGCGACGCACGCGCGAGCCGATCACGATGTCCGCCTCGCTCCGCGCGAGCGGAGCAAGCAGGTCCGGCAGCGCCGTCGGGTCGTCCGAGAGGTCCGCGTCGAGGAAGGCGACGGCGTCGGCGGCGTCCCCGCGCCCATCGAGCCAGTCGAGCGCAGCGAGGCAGGCCGCGCCGTACCCGCGATGCGGTTCGCTCACGACCACGGCCCCGCGGGCCGCCGCCCTCGCCGCCGTCGCGTCGGTGGAGCCGTTGTCGCCGAGCACGACGTGGCCGATCACGCCGTCACGCAGCGGCGCGATCGCGTCAAACAGCGCGTCGATGTTCGCTTCCTCGTTGAAGGCAGGGATCACGACGTCGCAGGTGATCACGTCTGGGGATGACCGAGCAGCTCCTGCAGAGCGCCGCCGGGGCTGGGCTGGCGCATCAGGTGCTCGCCGACCAGTACGATGTTCACGCCCGCCTTGCGCAGCCGCGCGAGATCGGCGCTGCTGCGAATGCCCGACTCGCTGACGACGATGTGCGTGTTGTCCACCATGTCGAGCAGGCGGAACGTATGGCCCAGGTCCGTCGTCATGGTGCGGAGATCGCGGTTGTTGATGCCGAGCAGCGAGTACCCGGCGTGCGGGAACCCGATGTGACGCTTGACCTTGAGCAGGTTCTCGACGTCGTGGACCTCGACGAGCGTGGTCATCCGGAGCGTCTGCGCGAGGATCATGAGGTCGAGGAGCTGACCCTCGCTGAGGATCTCGGCGATCAGCAGCAGGGCGTCGGCCTGCGCCGCCCGCGACTCCCAGACCTGGTACTCGTCCACGATGAAGTCCTTGCGCAGGACCGGAAGCGAGACCGCCTGGCGAATCTGCTGGATGTACCCCAGGTGTCCGCCGAAATGCGTCTCGTCCGTCAGGCACGAGATCGCGGAAGCGCCGGCCTTCTCGTATTGTCTGGCAATGTCCACCGGATCGAAGTCGTCGCGAATCACGCCGGCCGAGGGGCTCTTGCGCTTGATCTCCGCGATGACGTGGGTCCGGCTCCGCGCGCGGGCGTCGACGAGGGCCGCGAAGAAGTTGCGCGGCCGCGTGCTGTCGTTCGCGAGCTTCTGGAGCGTCTCGAGCGGCGTCGTTTCCTTTGCCCTGGCGACTTCGACGCGTTTGCGGGCAACGATCTCTTCCAGCACCGCGGTCATGGTCGTCGGTTCGCTCCTCGGCGCGTTCGTGGTGGCGGAAGAGGTTATAGCGGCCTCGCCTCTCGCCGACCAGCCACCGGCGAGCGTCGGGTCGTTTCCGACCACGCTCGTCCTCCTACTGCTCGCGCCGCTCAGCGCGGCGCTCATCGCGCGGTTCGACTGGCTCCGGCTGTCGGGCGCGCCCGCCCGGCCCGCGGTCCTGGCGCCGGAGGCGAGCTTCGGGCTCGTGGCGCTGATGCTCCTGCTCGGGATGATCGGTTCGTGGCTGACCCTCAAGGCGTTCGGCATCGACGTCGACGGCGAGTGGACGCCGACCGTGCGCGAGCAGGCGGTGCTGGCCCTCGGGGCGTACACGGCGCAGGCCGCCGTCCTGGCAGCCTGGCTCTCGGTGTTGGCGGGTCGGCGCGGCGTCGTGGCCGGCGCAGACGATCCGCGCCCGGCTCTGCCGCGCGCGATCGGGATCGGCGCGATCGCCATCGTCGTCGCCTGGCCGCTCGTCAACGCGGTGGGCTGGTTCGCCGCGATCGTCGTGCGGGGGTTCGGTGGGCCGCCTCCGCGCGAGATCGCGCACGACACGCTCGAGCTTCTCCTCGACAGCGCGGTGGACGGGTGGTACGCGTTGCTGGCCGCGCTCGTCGTCGTCGCCGCGCCGGTGCTCGAGGAGCTGATGTACCGCGGGCTCCTCCAGGACGGGCTTCGGCGTTTCGGTCTGCGTCCGTGGCCGGCCATTGCCGCGACCAGCGTCGCCTTCGCGCTCATGCACTGGGACAACACGGCCCCGCACGCGGTCGTCGGTCTCTTCGTGCTTTCCCTCGGCTTCGGCTGGGCCCTCGAACGCACGGGCCGTCTGGCGACGCCGATCGTGATGCACGTGCTGTTCAACGCGGGGAACCTGGGCGTCGCGCTCGCCCTCGGCTGAGCCGCTACATTACGCAACCCATGACGACCGCCCGGCCCCGCATCCTCACCGGCGACACGCCGACCGGACAGCTCCATCTCGGGCACTACGTCGGCTCCGTCCGCCGCCGCGTGGAGCTTCAGGACACGTACGACTGCTTCTTCATCATCGCGAACATGCACGCGTACACGACGCGGGCCGACCGGTCGGAGGAGATCCACCGCGACTCAATCGAGATCGTGCGCGACTACCTCGCGATGGGCATCGATCCCGAACGCTCGACGATCTTCCTCCAGACGGAGGTCCCCGCGATCGCGGAGCTGACGTACCTCTTCGCGATGCTGGTCCCCTTCAACCGGGTGATGCGCAATCCCACGCTCAAGGACGAGATCAGGATCAAGGGCCTCGGCGACAACTACAGCTTCGGATTCCCGCTCTACGCGGTGGGGCAGACCGCCGACATCCTCGCCTTTCGCGCCCACGCCGTTCCGGTCGGCATCGATCAGGTGCCGCACATCGAGCTCACGCGCGAAGTCGCGCGCCGCTTCAACCAGGTCTACTGCGGGATCTCCGACCAGGCGGACGACGACGACCACGAGAAGCTCGGCGGCGTCTTCCCGATTCCCCGGGCGGACGTCGGCGCCGTCGGTCGGCTCGTCGGCACGGACGGCGTCAACAAGATGAGCAAGTCACTCAACAACGCGATCTACATCAGTGACACGCCGAAGCAGGTGAAGAAGAAGATGGGGCGGCTCTACACGGGCCGACAGAACCCGACGGATCCCGGCGACATCGGGAACGCGCTCTTCGATTACGTTCGCACGTTCATACGGGACGCCGACCGCGTGAAGGAGCTCGAGCGCAAGTACACCGCCGGCGACGACATCGGCGACGGGCACGTGAAGGTCGAGGTCGCCGAGGCGATCAACGACCTGCTCGCCCCGATGCGCGAGCGGCGGGCGCAGTACGAGGGGAACGACGAGGCGATCCTCGAGATCCTGCGTGCCGGCTGCCGGCGCGCGAACGAGGCAGCCGAGCAGACGCTGGCGCTCGCGAAGGAGGCGGCGAACCTCAGGTTCTTCGGGCGCGAGCTCCGTATCGTCTGAGCGTTTGCCCGGGGCGAACGGAATGCGGCCCCGACCGCGGAGCCCGTTTTTGATACGATCGCGCGCATGGACGTCCTCCAGTCTCGGGTCAACCCCAGCGACGCCGCGTTCGCGGAGAATCGCGCTCACTACGAAGTGATCCTCGCCGACCTCGGCGCGCGTCTGAAGCGGGTCCGCGAAGGCGGCGGCGCGGACGTCCGTGCGCGACACGAGGAGCGCGGCAAGCTCTTCGTCCGCGACCGCATCGACGGCCTCGTGGACCCGGACAGCCCGTTCCTCGAGTTCAGCTCCCTGGCGGCGGGCGGGCTCTACGACGACGACGCGCCGGGAGCCGGGATCGTCACCGGGATCGGGCGCGTCGAGGGACGCGAGTGCCTGATCATCGCGAACGACGCGACGGTCAAGGGCGGCACCTATTACCCGATCACCGTCAAGAAGCACCTGAGGGCGCAGGAGATCGCCGCCGAGAACGGCCTCCCGTGCATCTACCTCGTCGACTCCGGCGGGGCATTCCTCCCCATGCAGGACGAGGTCTTCCCCGACCGCGACCACTTCGGCCGGATCTTCTACAACCAGGCCCGCATGAGCGCGGCGGGCATTCCGCAGATCGCGGTCGTCATGGGCTCGTGCACGGCGGGCGGGGCGTACGTGCCCGCGATGAGCGACGAGACGGTGATCGTGCGCGAGCAGGGGACGATCTTCCTCGGCGGGCCGCCTCTCGTGAAGGCGGCGACGGGCGAGGAGGTGACCGCGGAGGAACTCGGCGGCGCCGACGTCCATTGTCGCACGTCCGGCGTCACCGATCACTACGCGGTCAACGACGAGGACGCGCTCGCCATCACGCGTCACATCGTGGCTCACCTGAACGGCGGCGCGAAGAACGAGCTCCGGATGGCGCCGGTGGACGATCCCGCGTACGACCCGCAGGAGATCTACGGCATCATTCAGAAGGACATCCGCAAGGGCTACGACGTACGGGAGATCATCGCGCGCGTCGTGGACGCCAGCCGGTTCCACGAATTCAAGAAGCTCTACGGCGATACGCTCGTGACGGGCTTCGCGCACATATGGGGCTACCCGGTCGGCATCCTCGCGAACAACGGGGTGCTGTTCTCCGAGAGCGCGCTCAAGGCGACGCACTTCATCGATCTCTGCTGCCAGCGCGGCATCCCGATCGTCTTCCTCCAGAACATCACCGGCTTCATGGTGGGGAAGCAGTTCGAGGCCGGCGGCATCGCGAAGGACGGGGCGAAGATGGTGGCGGCGGTTTCGAACGCGAACGTGCCGAAGTTCACGGTGGTGATCGGCGGCTCGTACGGCGCGGGCAACTACGGCATGTGCGGCCGCGCGTACGGTCCGCGCCAGCTCTGGATGTGGCCGAACGCGCGGATCAGCGTGATGGGCGGCGAGCAGGCGGCGAACGTGCTCTGCACCGTCAAGAAGGACCAGCTCGCGCGACGCGGTGAGCCCGCGATGACACCCGGGCAGGAGGACGCGTTCAAGGCCCCGATCCTCGCCCGGTACGAGACGGAGGGCAGCGCGTACTACAGCACTGCGCGAATCTGGGACGACGGCGTGATCGACCCCGTGGACACGCGGATGGTGCTGGGGCTGGGCATCTCCGCGGCGCTCAATGCACCGTTCGGGGCGCGGCGGCAGAGCGTGTACCGGATGTAGGGACGCGACGGTCCCTCCGCCGCCGCGCCGCCGCGTCGGCGCCTTGTCGCCTCGGCGCCTCGTCGCCTCGTCGCCTCGTCGCCTCGTCGCCGCGTCGCCGCGTCGCCTCGTCGCCACTTCGTCGCCGCGTCGCGGCCCCGGTACACTCCACGGATGGCCGAGTTCGTCCAATCCTGCCGCAGCGACGGCGTGGCGACGATCTGGATCGATCGCCCCGACGTCCACAACGCGTTCAACGAGGTCGTGATCGCGGAGCTGTCGGCGGCGTTCGCGGAGGCGGGCGCCGACGGCGACGTGCGAATCGTCGTGCTCGCGAGCCGCGGCAGGTCGTTCAGCGCAGGCGCCGACATCCACTGGATGAAGCGCATGGTGGACTACTCGGTCGCCGAGAACGTCGCCGACGCGACGGACATGGCGAACATGCTCCGCGCGATCCGCGAGTGCCCGCGACCCGTCATCGCGCGCGTCCACGGGGCGACCTTCGGCGGCGGCGTCGGGCTCACGGCGGCGTGCGACATCGCGGTGGCCGTCCGCGACGCGACCTTCGCGCTCACCGAGGTCAGGCTCGGGATCCTTCCCGCCGTCATCTCGCCGTACGTGCAGGAGAAGATCGGCGCCGGCGCGCTCCGCCGGTACGCCCTCACCGCCGAGCGCTTCGATGCGGACGAGGCGCACCGGCTCGGCCTGGTGTCCGAGGTCGTCGGGACCGAAGCGGAGCTCGATGAGCGTATCGCGTGGTTCGTCACGCTCCTGAAGAAGACCGGCCCGGAGGCCGTGGCGGCGTGCAAGTCCGTGCTCCGTGAGATCCAGCCCGTCAACTGGGAGCGAGCGACGGACGTGACGACGCAGCGCATCGCGCAGCGGCGCGTCTCCGCGGAAGGGCAGGACGGGTTGAAGGCGTTCCTGGAGAAGCGGAAGCCGTCCTGGGAGTCCTAGCCCGCATTATGCATGAAGCGGGTCGGTGGGTGGTCGAAACGACGACCCGTGCAGGACGCGAGGCCGACGTCCGGGTGAACGAAGGCGTGCGCCGCGCAACCAGCGCGGCAAGCCGATCGCGTGAGCGTTCGGGCGAGCCGATGGCATATCCTCTCGATACGTCGAGGCTCGAACGAGCGCTCACGCGATTGGATCGCCCGCTGGACGACCCGGTTCATGCA
>CAZXBB010000326.1:0-26355 GCA_964638815.1 uncultured Isosphaeraceae bacterium | reverse complement strand
GGCGAGGGGGCGGAGCCCGCTGGAGTCGGTTAACGCGGAGCTTGGCGGAGCCGCTGAGATCGCGGAGGGCGGGATTCTTTAGCACAAGCGAGGTGGTTCGGGTGCTGCTTCAGGAGGACGCTCCGCCGGGCGCCGACCCATCCCCCACCGCGTCCTCCGCGGCTCCGCCAGTCTCCGCGTTAACCGACTCCGGCGCCCTCCGCTCCCTCCTGACCCCGAAAGTCACCGCTCGTCCCAATACACATCCGTCCCGATCACCTCCGCGTCCTCCCGTCCCAGCGTCGCCGGGCCCCGCCGCCGGGTCGTCGTCCCCAGCAGCGCGTGCACTTCGTCGAAGTAGCGTTCGGCCTCGAGACGCGCCTCGATCGGGAGACCCGCGCGGCGACTGATGAAGAGGGCGTTCGGCTTGTCGGTGACGTTGAACGTGACCTGGAACTGCCAGTTCTGGCGCTCGCGCTGCGGGTCCGCGGCCGGGGTTTGCATGACGCGGTCGAGGCGGCGCTCGATCTCGATGCGGCGGTGGCGCTCGTCGACCCACACATTGTTCTTCGTCACGGTCCAGCGGCGGCCCGGATCGGGGTGCTCGTAGCTCGGCTCGCGGGCGACGGCGACGAGGGCGGCCCATACCTGGTCCGGCGGCGCATCGACGAAGTACTCGCGCAGGCTCGTGCATCCGCCGGGCAGCGCGAGCAGCAGCAGGGCGGCGAGGGCGGATCGGATCCTCATGGAGGCCTTCATCGGCATCGTCACCCTCATCACCGCACCGAGAAGTCCTCGAACTCGCCGGTGGCGTTCCCCTCGACGACCCTCGTCTCGCGGATGTTCGCCCGCTTCGCGTCCTCCACCGCCGCCACGAATCCGTCGAGGTCGCCCGGCTCGCCCTCGACGACGCACCGGACCGAGCCGTCGGGTTCGTTGCGCACCCAGCCCGCGACGTCGAAGCCGCTTGCGACTTCCACGGCGGTCGCGCGGAAGAAAACTCCCTGGACCCGGCCGGTGAACGTGATGTCGTAGCGTGTGCGCGCCATCTGCCCGCGATCGAGGGCTATTCGAGAGCTGCCATGACCTCGTCCGGAATGTCCGCGTTCGTGTACACGTTCTGCACGTCGTCGTGCTCCTCGAACGCGTCGACGAGACGCATGACCTTGCCCGCGGTGTCCGCATCGCACTCGACCGTAGTGCCCGGGATCATGGTCAGCGATGCCGACTGCACGTCGAGCTGCGCGCCCTCGAACGCGGTGCGCAACGGGAGGAAGTCACCCGGCTCACACGTGATCTCCCAGACGTCACCGCTCCGCACGACGTCGTCGGCGCCGGCCTCGATCGCGATCTCCATCAGGCGCTCCTCGCCGACCTTTTCGCCGTCGATGACGATGAGCCCCTTCTGCGCGAAGCTGAACGAGACGGCCCCCGGCTTGGCGAGCTTGCCCCCCCCTTTCTCGAAGATGCGGCGGATCTCCGGCGCCGTCCGGTTCACGTTATCGGTGAGGCAGTCGATGATGAGCGCGATGCCGTTCGGTCCGTACCCCTCGTAGCGCAGCTCTTCGTAGTCGGCGCCCGACGCATCCTCGCCCGTGCCCTTCTTGATCGCCTTCTGGATCGTGTCCTTGGCCATGTTGGCGGCCTTGGCGTCGTCGATCGCGTAGCGCAGGGTCAGGTTCGAGTCGGGATCGCCACCGCCGTGCTTCGCCGCGACGATGATGGCCCGGCTGCACTTCGACCACAGCTTCCCCTTCACGGCGTCCTGCCGCGCCTTCCGATGCTTGATGTTGGCCCACTTGCTGTGCCCGGCCATGGGAATCTCCCTGTGCGAATCACTCGGTGCGTGACAGTTCATCGAGCGTCGGCGCCACCGGCGGCTCGCCGCCCTCGTTCGCCGCGCTCAGTTTCCGCCGCACTCTTTCGAGAACCGCCCCGAAGTCCCGATGATACATCGCCTCCGGGTCGGCGACGACCAGCCCCCACACCTGCGACTGGATCAGCATGTAGTTCCGGACCAGTTGTTCCTTCCGTTCGGAATCCTCGAGCAGGACCGCCGCCTGCCGCCACGCTGCCGCGGCGTCCTCCCGCCGTCCGGTGCGCCACCGAGCGTCGCCGAGGTGATCGAGCACCTCCGCGCTCGGCTCGTCGAGCAGGCCGATCGCACGCTCGAGCTCATCGACCGCACCGAGGCGACCGTCCTTTGCCTCGAAGAGGCCATCCTTGTAGAGCAGCCACGCCTTCGTATCGGTGATGCTCGCCTCGTTCGGCTGCATTGTCGCCGCGCGCTCGATCATCGCGCGCACCTCGTCATCGACGCGGCCGGCCACCAGGCGGTGGTAGCCCAGGTTGTTGAGGGACATGGCATCGCCGGGGTCGAGCACGACCGCCTCGGCGAGGAGCGACTCCGCGCCGGCGTCGTTGCCGACGAGGCCGAAGAGCTGGCCCGCGGCCGCGAACGCCGCCGCGAGCGACGGCTCCCCCGCCATGCCGGGGAGAGCGGGCGTCATGTCGCGCTCCGCGAGGTCGTGCAGGAGTTCGGCGGTCTCCCGTGCCTCCGTCGTGGCCGCCGCGTCGACGGTGAGGATCATCGACACGAGCAGCCCGAAGGCGCCGGGCTCGAGCGCGTATCCCTCCTCGAGGACAGCGTCCAGCCGGGCGCGGAGCGCCGCCGCCGCCGCGCGCGGATTCCCGAGATCGATCAGACGCTGGGCGAGATCGCGCCACGGCAGCACGCCGGTGATGGTGCCGTCCCGCGCCGACCTCGATTCGGTCGCGGCGCTCGCGACGAGCCCGTTGAATCGGCCCGTCACGCCCCCGTCGCGCGCGAGGGCCAGGAGGCCTGCCGCGTAGACGGACATCGACGCCCCGGGATCGACACGCGCCGCCCGCTCGACAAGCCGCGCGGTCACCTCGTCGCGCCGGTCGGGCAACGCTTCCATGCTGCTGCTCAGCCCGATCGCACCCGCGAGGTGACGCCCCGTGGCGGCATTCGCGTGCGCGGCGATCCACTCGAGCTGCCCGAGCGCCGCTTCCGGCGCGCCTGCCTGCACGTACACCAGGGCGAGCTGGAGTGCGCGGCGCGTCCCCTCGGGTCGCCGCAGCAGACGCGTCTCGGCCAGCCGCATCGCCTCGTCGGCCGGGCCGGCGACCCGGCAGACCATCTCGAGGAGCCGCTCCGCCGCCGGGTCGCCCGGCGCGCTCGCGAGTCGCTGCTCGAGCAGAGCTCGCGCCGGTTCGGCGCGCTCGCGGCTGAGCATGTAGCGCACGAGTTGATCGAGCACGGTCGGATCCGCCGTGGGCGGTTCCAGCAACCCGCGCAGCCACGCCTCGCCGTCGTCCGGGCGGTCGGCCCGCTTCCACACCTCCATCGCAAGCGCCAATGCCGCGGCATCGCTGCGATCCGCGTCAACGAGCGCCCGGGCGCGCTCGAGCGCCTCGTCGAAGCGGCGGCGCCCCATGCTCTCGGCGATCTCGAGCCGCGCCGTCAGGCGACCGTTCGGAATGCGGCGCCGCAGCTGGGTGGTCACCTGTCGCAGCTTGAATGCATCCGCGAGAGGTCCCCCCGTCCCGACGAGCAGCGTGAGAAGCTCGTACGGCTCTTCGCGATCCGGCGCGATCTGCCGCGCCTCCTCGACGGCCCCGATCACGTCGTCAAACACGCTGATGCGCTCGGGGTCGATGTCCATGACGAGCCCCCGCTCGATATGAACGCGCGCGAGCTCGAGCCTCGCTTCCATGCGATGCGCGTCCTCCGCGTCCGACGCGTCGCACGCCCTGGTCGCCGCCGCCAGCGCGGCGTCATTGTCCTCGAGTTCGCGGTACGCGGCGGCGCGGACGAGCCATGCCCAGGCGCCCGTCAGGTCCGTGGCCGCCGCGATCGCCTCGTCGAGCAGCGGCGGCTCGTCGAGACGCCCGGCCATCTCGATGCGCAGGAGCCGGAGCGCATCGTCCTGCGGCCAGCGCCCGAGCGCCCGGACGCACTCCGCCCAGGCGCGAGCGGGAGCGCCGAGCTGAAGAAGGGCGATCGCACGCACCTGCGCGTGGCCGGCAGACGCCGGCGACGCCTCGGCATCGATCAGCGGCGCGGCCGAGGGCAGCGCGCGCAGGAGGCGCCGCACGTACGAGCTCGCCAGGTCGATCTCCTCCGAGCACAGCGTCGCGGTGAGGTCGATCGCCGCCTGCGCGTCGCGAACGCCGAGCCACGCGAGCAGCTCGCCGACGCCGCCGACGGCGCGCGGACGCCGGCGGACGAACGCCCTGAGGTATCGGTTCGCCTCGTCGGACGGCAGAAGCACCGCGGCCGCGCGCACGAGCCCGGGAGCGTCGGGGTGGTCGCGCTGGAGCTCCAGCACGCCTTCCGTCACCCATCGGTGGTCGGAAATGCTCGCGGCCAGGTACGTGCACAGACGCACGTGTCGATCGGTGACGCCCGGCGCCGCCGCCGCGAGCGCGCCGATCAGCGCCGCACCCGCCCGGCGCGCATGCCCGGCCTTCAGGTTCGCGTAGACCATCCGGCCGGCGAGCGCGGCGTCATCGGCGAGCGGGAGTCGCGCCGCCGCCTCGTACGCGTGGATCGCGCTCTCGTACGCGCCGAGCCGGCAGTGCGCGTCGCCGACGGCGCGCCAGATCTGTCCCCGCTGCCGGTACAGCGAGGCGAGACGCGCGCGGTACGCCGTCGGCTCGTCGCGCGGAAAGGAGACTTCCGCCGCCGCGCGCCCCAGCTCGATCGCCGCGGTGTCGTACCCGAGACGCTCAAGCGTCACGTGCAGTGCGAAGTCGGCCAGCACGTCGGCGGCCGGATCGTGATCGAAACGACGGCCGGCGAGCCGCGGCGCCGCGAGACGCGCGACCGCGCGGGCGTCGTCACCGCGGTTGACGGCGGCGAGCCCGAGCGTGAGCAGCGCCTCGGAGTCGTCGGGCGCGAGCTCGACCAATCGCTCGTACGTCGATACCACGCGCGCCGGGTTCTGGACCGCGACATACCCCTGGGCCAGCGCCCGCAGGATGTCGGGAGAGGTGGGGTCAAGCTCCTTCGCGCGCTCGAGACGCGTCACCGCCGCAAGGGCCTTTCCCTGCAGCAGCTCGTCCCATGCGGCGACGTACAGGAGAAGCGCCTCGTGCGCGTCGTCGGTGGCCGGCGGCTCGGGCGCGGGGGTCCCGCGCGCCGTGAACGACGACGACGCGTCCCGCAGGGCATCGTGCAGGGGCATCCTCGCGCGCGGGTCCGACGGCGGGCGCGGCTCGAGCACGGCCGGGTCGATCCCCGGCGGCGGCGCGACGGGTCCGAGCACCAGCGCCGCTTCGGCCGCCTGCGACCGCTCGTCCGTGGCCGCGACGAGCGGGGCCGGATCCCCGGGAGGCGCCGTTACGTGCCCGGGCTTCGCGGCGCAGCCGGCCAGAGCCGCGACGAGCGTCGCGACCGGAAGGCAGGCAGTCTGGACGGCACGGCTCCGGAACATCGGAACGCTCGCGTGGAGGCAGAGGGTGTCGCAGCGCCGAGGGCGAGCGGCCCCGTGCGCTCGGCTCGTCATGACGTGCGGCTTCGGACCTTCGTCGACTTCTTGCGGGACGAGGTCTTCTTCCTCGTGTTGCCGGCACCGCCCTTGGAAGCGGACTTGCGCTTCGTGCGGTTCTCCCCGCCGGCGTTCGCTTCGACCCAGGCCTGGAGTCCGTAATGGGTCTCGAGACCGTCGCTGGCGCGGACCTGCCGGCTGAGCCAGGCCGAGATCTCGGCGAGATCCGCGTCCTCGTCGGCCGCGCCCGCGGCGACGAGCTCCGCGCGGAGCTGCTCGTCAACGGGGATCGCGTGCGTGTCGAAGCTCATCAGCAGGATCCGGGCGGAGACGTAAGGCACCATGCCCTCGAGCGATTCGATGTACTTCTTGACGTCGCGTTTCCCGGCCTCCTTCAACGAATCGACGTTGACCGCGTGCTCACGCAGGTAGACGTTGCGGAGCGCGGCGCGGATGCGCTGGCAGCGTTCCAGCCCGCGCGGATAACGGGCACCGAGGTAGCTCGCCACCTCGTGCGGCATGCTGACGCGGAGGTCGTTGAAGTCGACGATGTGCTCGCGCAGCTTGCCGTACCCGGTGAGCGCCTTCTCGGTCGTCGAGTCGACCATGAGGAAGGAGAAGACGAGCACGGCGATCGGGTCGTGCGCGTCCGCGAACTCGGGCGGCTCCGCCTTCGGGAGCTTCTTGAGCAAGGCAGCAAGCTTCTTTCCAAATGTCGTGGCGTTCTTCACTGCTCGGCTTTCTCGATCATCTCGCGTTGGGCGCGCCGCTCCTCGTCGGTGCGGATCGCCTCGTTGATCGCGCTGACGATACGCGCTTCCTTCTTGAGCGACTCGTCGACGCTGAAGGTCAGCTGCGGCATCCGCCGCATCCGCACGGCGCGGCCGACCTCGGTGCGGATGTGCTGCGCCGCGTGCCGGAGCCCGTGAACGGTGAGCTCGGCGTGCTCGGCCGGCAGGACCGACACCATGACCGTCGCATTGGCGAGATCGTCACTCACGCGTACTCCGGTGACCGTCATCATGCCGCGCACCCGCGGATCGTTCAGGCCGCGACTGAGCACGGACTGGATCGCGCGGCAGAGAACGGACGCCGTCTTCTCCTTGTGGACTCCCATGGGGCTTCGTCTTGCGTATTGATCCTGGCGCCTGCGGCCTGAGTCTCGCGTTCCGGGTACTGGGGTCCTGGGCTCCCGGGTCCTGGGCTCCCGGGTCCTGGGTTCCGGGTCCTGGGTTCCGGGTCCTGGGTTCCGGGCCCTGGGTTCCGGGCCCTGGGTTCCGTAGGCCTGAACTCACCCCAGCCATGACGATAGGCGGGCGACGCACCCCGCGGGGGGCTGAAGCTCGCGAACCTCGGGCCTTTGCGATGAGGACTCGAGACTCGCGACTCAGGACTTCGAAGACTCGAGCTTCCGCCGGACCTCGAGGGTCCGATAGCACTCGAGAACGTCGCCGACCTTGATGTCGTCGTAACCGTCGATCCGCATGCCGCACTCCTGGCCGGCGTTGACGGTCTTGGCGTCGTCCTTGAAGCGCTTGAGCTGCTCGAGCCGCCGGTCCTTCTCGATGACGATGTCGTCCCGCGTGACGCGGATCTGGGCGTGCCGCTCGATGTTGCCGTTCGTCACGTAGCAGCCGGCGATCATGCCGAGCTTCGAGATCCTGAAGACCTCCCGCACCTCGGCGTGACCGAGCACCTCGAGCTTGAGCTCCGGGTCGAGCAGTCCCTCGGCGGCCCGCTTCACGTCGTCGGTGAGATCGTAGATGACGTCGTAGAAGCGGATGTCGACCCCCTTCGCCTCCGCCGCCTTGCGCGCCTTCGCCGGGGCGGTGACGTTGAAGCCGAGGATGATCGCGCCCGAGGCCTCGGCGAGCGAGACGTCCGACTCGTTCACGCCGCCGACCGCCGCGTGCTTGACGACGACGACGACCTCGTCGGAGCCGATCTTCGAGAGCGTGGACCTGAGCGTCTCGAGCGAGCCCTGGACGTCCGCCTTCACGACGAGCGGCAGCTCCTTGCGGCCCTGCTCCGAGAGCTTCTCGAAGATGTTGTCGAGCGTGACCTTCTCCTGGGAGAGATCGCGCTGACGCTCCTGATCCTTGCGCTCCTGCGCCGCAGCCTCCGCCGCCCGCAGGCTCTTGACGACGTAGAACTTGTCGCCCGCGTCGGGCACGTCGTTGATGCCGGAGATCGCCACCGGCATGGACGGACCGGCTTCCTTGTTGCGCTCGCCGCGGTCGTCCACGATGTCGCGCACGCGTCCGTAGGCGCGGCCGACGACGACGAAGTCGCCCTTCTGGAGCTTGCCGTGCTGCACCAGGATGCGGGCCACGGGGCCGCGCCCCTCCTCGAGCTGCGCCTCGAGCACGGAGCCCTCGGCGGGCCCGCCGAAGTCGCCCTTGAGCTCGAGCAGTTCGGCCTGGTAGTCGAGCACCTCGAGCAGCTCCTGGATGCCCTCGCCCTTCAGGGCGCTGATCCGCATGACCTCTGTGCTGCCGCCCCACTCGACCGGGTTGAGCTCGTGCTCGGCGAGCTGTCCGAGGATGCGCTGGATGTTGTTGTCGGTCGCCTCGGGCTTATCGATCTTGTTCAGCGCGACGACGATCGGAACGCCCGCCGCCTTGGCGTGGTTGATCGATTCGACCGTCTGCGGCATGACGCCGTCGTCCGCGGCCACGACGAGCACGACGATGTCGGTCACTTTCGCGCCGCGAGAGCGCATCTCGGTGAACGCCTCGTGACCCGGCGTGTCGATGAACGTGACCGTACGGTTGCCCTCGCCGAGCTTGACCGGAACACGGAACGCGCTTGTCGCCTGCGTGATGCCGCCGGCCTCGCCCGCGGCGACGTTCGCGTTGCGGATCTTGTCGAGCAGTGACGTCTTGCCGTGGTCGACGTGACCGAGGATCGTGACGACGGGTGAGCGCGGACCCACGTCGACCGGCTCGCGATCCTCGAACTGCTCCTCGATCTGCCGCTCGGCGGACTTCTGCTCGATGACCTCGAGCTCGATGTCGTAGCTGAGCATGATCTCCGCCGCGACCTCCGCCTCCAGCGCGGCGCCGGCGTACTCGAGCGGCTTGCCCATCTGGACGAGGTGCCGCACGATGTCGGCCGCCTTCGCGCCGCTCGCGGCCGAGAGACTCTTGATCGTGATCGGCTCCTCGATGCGCACGCTGCCGCCGGTCTGGGCGGCGCTCTGCGTGCGCTGACCGCCGGAGGCGCTTCGCTTCTGGTTGTCGCGACGGACGGCGCGCAGGAAGCCGGCCGAGCGATTGAGACGACGTTCGCGCTCGAGCAGGTCCTGCTCGCGCCAGTTGAACTGGCGCCCCTCGCCCTCGCTGGCGCCGACGCCGACGCCCTGCCCGGTGCGACCCGTGCGGCCGGTGTCCCGGCCCGCGGACGCGCTGCGACGCTTGTTGCGCCGGGTGGAGGCTCCCGCGGAGCGCCCCTCTCGCGGCGCGACACCGGGACGAAGTTCGGCGTCGCCGCCGTGCACGCCACGCCCGGTGCGGGCGCCGCCTCGCGCGGGCGCGTCGCTTCGCGCGACGCGACGCGGCTGCGGAACAGGAAGTGCCTCCGGCGACTCCACGCGGATCACCTTCGGCCCGGCGAGCTTCGTCTTGGTCGGCTGCTGGAGCTTTCGGCCCATCGGCCCGACGATCTCCGGGCGCTCGGGCACGTTCATCACCGGCCTGGCGCCATCCCGCGATCCGGCGGGTGGCATCGAGGCGGCGGCCGCCGTCGCGGCTTCCTCCGTGCCCGGCCTCATCGTGTCACTCGGCCTCGCGGGCGACGCCGGCTCGACCGTCGGCGCGGCCGGCGGCGCTTCGGTCAACACGGGCGACGGCTCGGCGTCAGCGAGCGCACGCCCGCCGGCCGTTGCGTCCCGTTCGGTGTCGTCCCGCTTCCCCTCGGTGGCCGTCCCCGCCGTCTCCTTCGTGGAGGTCTTCCTCGCGGCCTTCCGCTTGACCTTCTCGCGGGCCTTCTGCACGTCAACCGGTGGCGCGATCTCGACGGCGGTCGCGACGGAGCCGCCTTCGTGGAACCACTCGCGGATGGTGGCCTCGAGCCCCAGCGACACCGCGGACATGTGGTTCGTGATGCCCGGGATCTGCTCTGACTTGCACTTCGCAACGACGTCCTTCGAGGTAACGCCGAGTTCCCTCGCAAGCTGGAAGACGCGTGTGTTGGTTCCCTTTTTCGCCACCATGTGCTCCAGATTCCCTCTTCTGCGCTGTCCCGATCCGTTTCCGTCAGGCCGAGGCCGGTTTGCCCTCGGCCGTCTCCGCGTCCGTGTCCGCGCTCGCGTCCGTGTCCGCGCTCGTGTGCGCCTTCGCCGCGGGCCGCGCGGGTGCGTCGAAGTCTCCGAGGATCGAAGCCGCGGCCGCCTCGCCGCTGTCGGCGCCGTCGGACGTCGGCGCGAGAATCGCGGCGCCGGCCGCCTCCTCCGCCGCCCTGCGCGCCTCGGACTCCTCCTTCTCCCTCTGCTGCTGCTCGGCGACGATCTTCGCCTGCGCGCTGCACGTCTCGACGACCTGCCTGGAAAGCTCCGACGACATCTCCAGCTCGTCCTGGAGCACCTCGGCCCCGACCTCCTCCACATCGAACACGCTGATCATGCCGAGCGCGCCCATGCGGTCGAGCATCTCGTCGGTGATGCCGTCGAGCGGACGGATCGTCTGCTCCAGCGTTTCGAGGCTCTTCGCGAACTCGGCGGGCGTGAGGATGTCGAGGTCCCAGCCGGTGAGCCGCGCGGCGAGCCGCACGTTCTGACCGCGCCGGCCGATCGCGAGCGAGAGCTGATCCTCGCGCACGATGACGGTGCCGCGTCCGAGCTCGAAGCAGAGGCTCACGTCCTCGACCTCGGCCGGCTTGAGCGCGTTGGCGATGAGGATCTGACTCGACTCGTTCCACCGGACGATGTCGATCTTCTCGCCGCCGAGCTCGTCGACGATGTTCCGGATCCGGCTGCCGCGGACGCCGACACACGCACCGACCGCGTCTACCTTCGAATCGATCGAGGATACGGCGATCTTCGTTCGGAATCCGGCCTCGCGCGCCATCGCCTTCACCTCGATCACGCGCTCGGCGACCTCGGGGACCTCCGCCTCGAACAGCTTGCGTATGAAGTCCGGGTGACTGCGCGAGAGCACGATCTTCACCTGGCTGCCGCCCTCGCGCACGTCGAGGATGAGGCAGCGCACCCGGTCCCCGGGGTGGAACTGCTCGCCGGGGATCTGCTCGGACCGGGGCATGAAGCCCTCCGCCCGGTCGACCTGGACGATCAGCGCGCCGCCCTCGTACCGGTGCGCGGTCCCGGTGACGATCTCGCCCTGCCGCTTTGAGAACTCCTCGAGGAGACTGCTGCGCTCGTCCTCGCGGAAGCGCTGGATCATCACCTGTTTCGCGGTCTGCGCCGGGATGCGGCCGAGTGACACGAGCGGGATGATCTCTCGCTGCGGCTCGCGGGCGGGACGATCGGGGTTATCCGGATCATGGCGATGATCATCGTCGGAGCCATCGGAATCAGCGGAGTCAGCCGAATCAGCCGAATCAGCCGAATCATCGGAATCGATGTTGCGCCAGATCGTGATCTCGCCGCTCAAGGGGTCCATGCGGCAACCGAACTCCTCGGCGTCGAGCGAATTGAAGTGCTTCTTCGCCGCGGAGATCATCGCCTGCTCGAGATCGTTAATCAGGAGCTCGCGCTCGATGTTCCGGTCGCGGGCGATGGAATCGATGATGCGCAGGGTTTCTGGGTTCATGGTCGTCGTCGCTCTGGGTCGTTGAGTTGTCGGATTGTCGGATTACCGGGATGTTCGGGAGCGATACAAAAAGCAAAATCACGAGCCGGTCCGATCGGACCGCCCGTGACGCACGGCTTGCCGGCGAGTCCTCTTTCGCGGGACACGCGAGAGGATTCCTCCGACCGTCGATCTGTCCCGTTGGGTCAGATCACGGGCGGACCTTTCCGACCAGTCCGACCAGTCCGACCAGGTCGGCAAGGGCGCGACGCGCCGAAACCACCAACGCGGCCTGACGTTTGACGGTCAAGCGTCATGGCGGTGGGCTCGGCGGGTCGCCGTGCGGTCAACAGGCTCTGGGGGGCGTGCCATTTATGGATCACACTCCGGGTTCTCAAGGACGGCGCGGCCGAAACGAGACCGCGAATCGGGAACGGTATCGTCGCTCACCCTCCATTGTCAACAAACCGGGCCGTTTCGCCGCTACCCCTCCACCCGGTCCGAAGGGGTTATCGACCGCTTGATCCGAAGCGCCCGGTTGCCGCGGAGCTGTCCCATCCCCGCGAGGTACTTCGGAACCCCCTCGGCGGCGAGCAGGACGGGGGACGAGGCGGGAACGTCCGTCGTGATGATGTCGCCGATCTCGAGGTTCCGGAGGTCCGCCAGCGTGATGGTGGTCTCGGCGAGGACCCCGGACAGCTCGAGCTCCGCGTCCGCCAGGCGCCCGGCGATCCGCGTCTCCCACTGGTGATCGTCGCCCAGCCGGCCGGCGAGGAACCAGTTCTGCGTGCTGAGGTCGTCGATCACCGGCTCGAGCGCGTTGAACGGGATGCAGAGGCTCATCGTGCCGGCCCGGTTCGTCATCTTGATCTCGAACCCGATCACCACGACGACCTCGTTCGGCGGCACGATCTGCATGATCTGCGGGTTCGACTCCATCTCCCCGAGCTTGAAGTCAATCTTCCTGATGCCCTCCCACGCCTCGCCGAGCGCTGTGAGCGCGCGCTCGAGGATGGTCTGGATCAGCCGCGTCTCGATGAGCGTCATCGGCCGCTGCGGGATGAAGAGATCGTGGTTCGCCCCGCCGAGCAGGCGATCGATGATCGGGTAGATGATGAGCGGAGAGATCTCGAAGCAGAGCTGGCCGTCGAGCTGCTCGGCGTTGATCAGGTTGAAGCTCGTGGGGTTCGGCAGGCCCGCGATGAACTCGGAGTAGGTCATCTGCTCCGCGTGCGCGACGCGAACCTCCACGATCGTGCGAAGGAAACCGGAGAGGGAGACCCCGAAATTCCGCGAGAACGTGTCGTGGAGCGTCTGGAGCGCCCGCATCTGGTCCTTGCTGATCCGCTCCGGCCGCTTGAAGTCATAGTCCTTGATCTCGACATGGTCGAGATCGCGGCGCGACCGCGAGAAGATCTGGGCCCGCGACCCGCCGTCGTCGATGTCCCCGGCGGAAACCGCGTTGAGCAGGGCGTCGATATCGGTCTGGTCGAGCACGTCGGACATGGGTCGGGCGGACACGGGTCAGTCGAACATGGGTCAGTCGGACACGGGTCGGTCGGACACGGGTCGGTCGGACATAGGTCGGTCGAACACGGGTCAGTCGGACATGGCTCAGTCGGACATGGCTCATGCCCTCCCGCGGCGCGGACGGGCCAAAGGGGGTGAACGTCCGGAAACGGGCGCCCCGGCAATGCGGCCGGGCCCCGGGGCGTTGCAACCTGCCGCGGACGGTCACTTACCCTGTACGAATCGGAACAGGAACCCCCCGTCCTGGGTTCATCGGAGGTTCGCCGGTCGCCGCTTGAAGGGGCGGGCTCCGAACGCCCGTTCCCGGTCCGGCTTCGAGGCCCCATTTCGCCGATCCTGCTTCCATGCTCCCATGACACGCTCCCCCACCTTCATCGTTGCCGTTCTGTTCCTCCTCGCCACCGCGGGTCCCGCACAAGCCCAGTTCGGCGGGCCCCCGGGCGGCGCCGGCAAGGCGTCGGTCGAGCTGGCCTGGCGGCAGACGCCCGCAGCGGGCGAGACGGCGATGCTCGGCCTCGTGCTCGAAATCGAGCCCCGCTGGCACGTGCAGGCCGGCGAGGGCTCCGGCGACGAGCAGCCGCCGTACCTCGCCACGACGGTCTCGGTCGAGGCCCCCGCCGGCTGGAACGTCGGCGAGACGCGGTGGCCGGCCGCCCATACTTTCGAGCTCGGGGTCGGCAAGTACGCCGAACGGCTCGCGGGGTACGAGGGTCGCGTCCTTCTGGCGGTGCCGATCGACATTCCCGCCGACGCCGCCGCGGGCCCGCACGCGATCAGCGTCCGGCTGGGCTACCAGGCCTGCGACGACAGCGTGTGCATCATGCCCACCGAGACGCGTACGCGCGGCACCGTCACGCTCGGAACGACCGCCGCGGCGGGCCCGGACATCGCGAACCTGTTCGCCGCGACGCTCGACCGCTCGGGCGACGATCCGGCGCACGGTGCCGCGCCCGCGTCGTCCGCCGGCTTCGGAGCGGGGCGCGTCAAGGCGGAGATCGCCTGGTACGAGGACCGCCTCGAGCCCGGCGCCACCGCGCACCTCGGCGTGATCATCGACATCGAGCCCGCGTGGCACATCCAGGCCGGGGCGGGCGTCCCGGACGACCTCATCGCGACCACGGTGGACCTGACGCTGCCGGACGGCTGGAGCGTCGCCGGCCCCATCGTGTGGCCGGAAGGCGAGGCGTTCACGATCAGCGAGGGCGAGTACACCATCCGGGGGATCGGCTACGAAGGCCGCGTGCTTGTCGTGGTGCCCGTCACCATCGACGCGAACGGCGCGCCGGGCGACTACACCGTGTCGGCGAAGGTCGGCTACCAGGCGTGCGACGCCGGCGTGTGCGAGAGGCCGACCGATATCGTCGCCCGCGGCGACGCGACGGTCGTCGCGGCGGGCTCGCCCGTCGTGCCGCGACCGCGCGACCAGGCGGTGCTCCGTCTCTTCCAGGCGACGCTGGGCGCGACCGCCGCGGGCGGAGCCGCCGCCGGCGACGCCGCGATGGCGATCGAGGGCGGGCTGCTCGCCGCGCTGCTCCTCGCGCTCGTGGGCGGCTTCCTGCTCAACCTCACGCCGTGCGTGCTGCCCGTGATCCCGCTGAAGATCATGAGCCTGGCGCACACCGCCGGGAACCGCCGGCGGACGCTGATGCTCGGCATCGTGATGTCGCTCGGCATCGTCGCGTTCTGGATGGGGATGGGCGTCGCGATCATCTCCATCACCGAGTTCACCTCGGTCAACCAGCTCTTCCAGTACCCGCTCTTCTCGATCGGCGTCGGCGTGGTGATCGGCATCCTGGCGTTCGGCATGTGCGGGCTCTTCTCCGTGCAGCTTCCGCAGTTCGTCTACCGGATCAGCCCCTCGCAGGAGAGCGCGACCGGCTCGTTCGGCTTCGGCATCATGACCGCCGTGCTCTCGACGCCGTGCACCGCCCCGTTCATGGGTTTCGCGGCGGCGGCGGCGGCCGCGGTCGGCCACCCGACGATCGTCCTCACGGTGTTCGGCGCGATCGGCGCGGGCATGGCGCTGCCCTACCTGGTGCTCGCCGCGTTCCCGCAGCTCGTGAACGACATGCCCCGCACCGGACCGGCGAGCGAGCTGATCAAGCAGGTCATGGGCCTCCTCATGCTCGCGGCCGCCGGGTACTTCGTCGGCGTGGGCATCAGCGGCTGGCTCGCCGAGGCGCCGGCCCCGCCGAGCCGCCTGTACTGGTGGCCGGTCTTCGCGCTCGTCGCCACCGCGTTCGGGTGGATGGCCTGGCGCACGGTGCAGATCACGGCCGTGCGCGGGAAGCGTCTCGTCTTCGGCGGCATCGGCGTGCTCGGGGTGCTCGCATCGGCGTACGGCGCGGTGCGGCTGTCCGGAGAGGACAAGACGATCGCCTGGGTGTACTACACGCCCGCCGCATTCGACGCCGCACTCGCCGACGGCGACGCGGTGGTGCTCGAGTTCACCGCCGAGTGGTGCCTGAACTGCAAGTTCCTCGAGCGCAGCGTGCTCAACTCCCGCAACGTCGCGCGACGTCTCGCCGAGGACGACGTCGTTCCGATGAAGGTCGACCTGACGGGCAACAACAGGGCCGGCGCCGCCAAGCTCGAGGAATCCGGGTCGCTGACGATCCCGTGGATCGTGGTGTACCGCCCGAGCGGCGAGCGGGTGTTCGCGCAGAACTGGTACTCGCCGGAGATGCTCCTCGACGGGATCGACGAGGCGCTCGGAACGACCGTCGCGAAGAAGTAGGGGTCGCGTCAGCTCCCTCCGAGCCGGCGTTCCACCTGCCGGCGCTCCCGCACCGGCAACTGCTTCAGTGGATCAAGCCCGAACGCCCCGTCGATCTCCAACGTGCGCCGGTACTCGACGCGGGCCTCGTCGCGCCGGCCTGCGTCCCACAGCACGTCGGCGAGCCGGCGTCGCGGCCCCAGGCCGTTCGGGTCGTCCTCGACCATCGAGCGCGCGAGCGCGACCGCCGCGTCCCACGCGGACGTGTCGGCGGTGACCTCGGCCAGCGCGCGGTGCACGGAGATCGCGACCGCCTGCGCCGGCGCACCCCCGCCGTCCTCGACCGCGGCGTGCGCGAGCGCGAGGGCCTCCGCGAGAAGATCGGCGTTCGGCGGACGCGTCGCCGCGGCGGCGAGCCGAAGCTGCCGGGCGGCGACGATGCGCGGGAACTGGTCCGTCGGCATCGCCACGTGCGCCGCCGCGAGCGTCCGCGCCGCCTGCCGTCTCGCCTCGACGCGCTCGCGTTCTCCGCCGTCCGCCGACGCGCCGACCGTTTCGGCGGCGTCGATCATCAGGCCCTGCGCGCGCCACGCGGGCACGACCCCCGTCACGGCGAGCCACGCGGCGCAGACGGGCGGAATCAGCGCGGCGAGCATGCCGGTGACGCGCCGACCGGCCGCCACGCCGTCGTCGTGGCACCGGCCCGCGAGGCCGAGCACGCACAGCCCCCAGACCGCGGCTCCCGGCTGCGTCAGCGTCATCTCGATCTGGGCGTGGACCGCCAGCGCGACGGCCGCGGCGGCGAGCGCCCACGCGACCACGCGGCCGTCCGCGCGCACCACGAGATGCGCGAAAGCGAAGCCGAGGCCGAGGCCGAGCGCGAGGCCGAGGCCGCGGACGAGCCCGACGAAGGCGTCGAGACCCGCGGCCTCGGCGCGAAGGCCGATCGCGAGACCCGTGAGCGCGGCAACGACGACGAGGCCGACGCCCCGCGTCGAGAGACGCGGCCCCGGTTCGTCGGCATCATCGTCGTCGGCGTCGGCGTCGTCGTCGGCGCGGGCCAGCGCGCCCCCGGCACGCCACAGCAGGACGGTCACCAGCGCGATCCACCCGGCCCCGGCGAGCCCGAGCGACGCGAGCCAGTCCCAGAAGACCGAGTGCGCGCTCGCGACCTCCTCCGGGTTGCGGGGTACGCGGTGCGCGACGTACGCCGCCTGGTAACCATCGGGGCCGACGCCGAGCCCGGGGTGCGCCCGGACGATCGCCGCGGAGCTCACCATGTAGTGCCACCGGAAGAGCAGGCTCCGGTCGCCGGCGAAGGACTCCGGCAGCGCGGCGCCGCGCACGACGACGCCGCCCATCGCCGCGAGCACGCACACCACGGCGAGGATCCGTCCGTGATCGCGGAGCAGTCCCGCGAGACGCCTGTGCAGGAACGGCGCGGCCACGAGCACGATCCCCGCCGCCGAGACGAGGACCGCGCCCTTCGAGCCCGTCGCCCAGACCGCGACACCCGTCGCGAGTGCGAGGAGCATCATCAGGCCCACCCAACCGCTCGCGAGACCGGCGCGGGCCGCCGCAATCGCGAATCCCACGGCGGCCACCAGGCCGAACGCCATGACCGACGCGAAGATGTTCGCCGTCACGAACCAGCCGGACGGCTGGCGCTGCCGCAGCCGGCGCTCGAAGATGCGCGCCTGCGGCGATCCCGGCTCCCAGCCGTTGCCCGCGAGGATCTCCGCGCTGCGCGTCTCGAACATCGCGACGGTATCGGCGTACTCGTACGTCACGTTGGCCGTGCCGCGGACGAGCAGGGGTCCGAGCGCGGCCAGCAGGATGGACGCGAGCACGACGCGCAGCCCGCGGTCGCGCGCGAGGTGCGCAACCGCGACCGCGGCCGTCGCCGCCCCGAGCCAGGTCGCGCCGCGCCAGAGGTCGCCCGCGTCGGACGCGCCGTGCCACAGGACGACCGGCGCCGGCACGAACGCCGCCGCCAGCAGCGCCCACTCGAGCCGGCGCCCTGCCAGCGCTTCGCCGAGCAGCGCCGCGCCGCACGCGAGCAGCAGCACCGCGTCGAGCGCGAGGCTGCCCGCTGGCCCGAGCCCCTGGATCGGCGTGGCGTCGACGGCCGGATCGATGTCGAAGACGAGGTGCGCGGCGAAGAACACGACGCAGCGCGTGACCGCGACGACCGCGATCGCGACGCCTCCGCCCCACCGCAGGGCCGCCGACGCGGCCGCCCGCGTCACCGCCGCCGCTCCGCGTGACGCGAGGCGTGCTCGAAGAGCGCGATCACGAGCAGCACGACGATCGTCTGCACGCCGACGAGCGCGGCCTGCCACGGCAGGAGGCGCCCGAGGGAGATGCCGCCGATCCCGGTCACGAGCGTGAGCCCCCAGATCACGACGACCGCGCCGCGCCGGCTCAGCCCGCGTCCTACGAGCCGGTGCGAGAAGTGCTGCTGATCGCCGACGAGGGGGCTCCGGCCCTGGCCCAGACGCAGCAGCGTGACGGTCGTGAAGTCGTACAGCGGGATCGCGAGGATCACGACGGGCATGAAGACACCGTACCACGCGCCGCCGATCGCGGTCTCGGCGCCGGGGTCGTAGAAAGTCGTCCGCGCGGTGAGCACGGCGAGGAGAAAGCCGACCACGAGCGAGCCCCCGTCGCCCATGAAGATCCGTGCCGGCGGGAAGTTGAAGATGAGGAATCCGAGCAGCGCGCCGACGAGCAGCGCGAGCGTCGCCGCGATGAACCACTGCTGATTGACGACGGCCGCCACGAGGAACAGCGATGCCGCGATGGCGCTGACGCCGCCGGCGAGACCGTCCATGTTGTCGAGGAAGTTGATGGCATTGGTGATGACGACGATCCACGCGACGGTGACGACGATGCTCGGTACGTCGCCCAGCAGCGTCAGCAGCCGAACGTCGAACCAGATCGCCATGACGCACGCGGCCCCGACCTGGACGGCGAGCTTGGGCCAGGGCGACATTCCGCGACGGTCGTCGAGCACGCCGACGACGTGAAGGGCCGCGATGCAGAGGACGAGCGCGAGCCCGGTCGCGGTGGACGCCCGTTCGTCGCCCGTGCCCCGGAGCAGCCGCGGCAGGTGCGGCTCGACGCCCGGGAGCAGCTCGCGCCAGGTCGCGGCGTCCACGAGCCACAGCGCGGCGAGGCCGGCCGCCAGCGGTGCGACCACCGCGGCGAAGATCGCGACGCCACCGATGTTCGGCACGCCGCGCAGCTCGGTCTTCTCGTGCCCCTTCGCCCCAAGCGTGTCGAGGGCGCCCAGGCGTCGGCCGATCCGGACGAGGAACGCGGTCATCGGCGCGCTGATCAGAAAGCTGACGACGACCAGGAGGAGGATCGGGCCGACCATGGCGGTAGATGGTAGTAAAATGAGAGCCCTTGCCGCCGGATCGTCAACATCTCGGGCTGATCGCCGGCCAGGGCATGCTCCCGCTCATCGTCGCGCGCGGCATGAAGGCGGCGGGTCACCGCGTCTGCTGCGTCGGGCTGCGGGACCAGTTCGATCGCACGCTTCCGGCGGCGTGCGACGACTTCCGGGAGGCGGGCATCGCGCAGATCGGGCGCTGGATCCGGACGCTGCGACGCGCCGGCGTCACCGAGGCCGTGATGGTCGGTCGCGTGGCAAAGATCCGGATGCACGATCCGCTCCGGCTGCTGCGTCAGATCCCCGATTGGCGCGCGCTCAACATCTGGTACCGTCGTCTCCGCCACGATCGGCGGAACGCGGCGGTGCTGGCGGCGGTGGCGGACGAGCTCGAGGCGAACGGGATCAGGCTCATCGACTCGACGGCGTACATTCCCGATCACCTCGCGACGACCGGCGTCATGGGCGGCGTCGCGCCCACGGCGGAGCAGCGACGCGACGTCGAGTTCGGCTGGCCGATCCTCACGCAGGTCGCGCGGCTCGACGTCGGACAGTCGATCGCCGTGCGCGACCGCGACGTGATCGCCGTCGAGGCGGTCGAGGGCACCGACGGGATGATCGCACGCGCCGCGACGCTCTGCCGCGCGAAGGGCTGGACCCTGCTCAAGACCGCGAAGCCCGACCACGACTTGCGCGCGGACGTGCCGACGGTCGGCGTGGACACAATCGACCGCCTCGCCGCGGCGGGCGGCGGGTGCATCGCGCTCGGCGCCGGGCGCGTGATCCTCCTGGACCGGCCCCGGGTCCTCGCGGCGGCCGATCGCGCGGGCATCGCCGTCGTCGGCGTCGACGGCTGATCCGCATGGCGCGTGAACGCACCTGTCCGTTCGTCTCGCGGGCCGGCACAAAGCTCGCGCACGCGCTCGACGCGTTCGCGATCGACGTGGCCGGCCTCGTCTGCGCGGACTTCGGCTGCAACGTCGGCGGCTTCACCGACTGCCTGCTCCAGCGCGGCGCCGCGCGGGTGTACGCCCTCGACACCGGCTACGGAACGCTCGCATACACGCTGCGCTCGGACGGCCGCGTCACCGCGATGGAGCGCACGAACGCGCTGCACGCCGACCCTCCGCCGGAGCGCGTGGACCTCGTGACGATCGACCTCGCATGGACCCCGCAGCGGCACGCGATACCGGCGGCGCTGCGCTGGCTGCGCGACGGCGGACGGATCCTGACGCTCGTGAAGCCGCATTACGAGCTCACCGCGGAGGAGAAGACGACGCTCCTGAAGGAGGGCCGACTCGACCCCGCGGAGGCGCAGCTCGTGCTCGAGCGCGTGCTCGAGTCGATGCCCGCGCTCGGCGCGATGCCGATCGGTCACACGCGGTCCCCGATCACGGGCGGGAAGAGCGGCAAGGCGGGGAGGGGGAATGTTGAGTTTCTGGTGCTGGCGTCCCTCGCTACCGGGACCGCGCCCTCGAGTTCAGGATGATCCGGAGCCGCACGCTCAACGTTTCCTCCGGGGCGAGGTCTTCGAGCGCCGCTCCCTTTGCACGCCACCGGTAGAGGCTCACGCCGATCGCGTGGTCCACGCGTCCGTCGCCGGAGCTCTCGAGGATCTCCGCCTCGTCCGGCTTGCCGTCGCGGGCGAAGCGGATCTCGACGAGCGGGTTGCCGAAGACCGCCGTCACGCGCACGAGCGGTGGGAACTTCGGACGCCGCGGCTCGAGCATGAGACCCTGCCCGGCGAGCGGCTGGCCGAGCATTTCCAGCGGGACCTCGATCGGCGAAGTGGGATCCGATTCCTTGGTCGCCGCCGCGCCGACCTCGGCGTCGGCGGCGGGGCGCGGCGCGGGCGGGCGCGGTTCCGCTTCGCGCTTCGGCGACGGCGCGGCCCCGCTCGGGCCGGCTTCCGCGGCCTGGACCCGGCGCTCATCACGCGGCGCGTCCTCGGGCTGCCGGGACGAGACGCCGGCGGCCAGCGCGGCTTCGATGAACTCGCGGAACAGCGGCAGCGCCGCCTCGACCAGGGCCGGGTCGGCGACGTCGCGTTCCGGCGCGTCGGTCCGGGCGGCCGACTCCGCCGGTGCCTCGGCCTCGGCCCGCGCCTCAGCGTCGGGCGACGGTGTCTCGTCGGCTTGAGCGGCGGCGGGCGTTTCCACGGCCTCGATCGGTGCGACCTCCGCCGGCGGCGTCTCGACGGGCGGGCCCGTCGCCGACTCGGTGAACGCCGCCTGCTCGACCTCCGAGAGCCGGGCAAGGTGCTTGCGGTACTCGTCGTATCCCACCCAGGCCAGCGAGGAGTGCTTCGACTCGTCGATGCCCAGATTCACGAGCTCGTCCGGAGACAGCGGTTTGCGTTTCTCGAGCGTGTCGGGCTCGAACCGTGCGGACATCGCCGTGGCCCCGGACGGCGCGCTCAGGACGGAGACGGCCGGTGCCAGGGCCAGCGCGTGCAGTGCGAGCGAGAGGGCCAGGCCGGCGAGGAGGGGGATGTCGGGGTATCGGGCGATGCTGATTCTAAGTGGCCTGAATCTGAAGTTCGACGTCGCGCGGGCACGATCGTCCCGCCCGGCACGGCGTCCCCGGACCCGGGAGCATGCGGCGATGCGCCTGCCGGACTCCGCTTTCTGCCGGCCGGGGGGATCCGGGCTTCGTGGCGGTCTGAGCCGGCGCGGAACGCAAGAACGGCGATCAGCCGACTCCGGACCTCAGCCGTCCGCGCCGCGTCAAGGCCCGGACGCCGCGCGAGGCCTCATTCGTCGCGCCGCCCCACGAGGTTGATTTCGAGCCCCGCCAGCGCCAGCCGGTCGCAGAGGTCGAGGAACACCGGCAGCCGGTCGGTGTCGCCCGCCTCCTCGCAGGCGACGTAGATCACGGTGTCCGGGTGCTCGTCCTTCGCCTGCCGGAGCCGGGCGAGGACCTCGTCGGCCGCGAGCGCCTCGCGGTTGACGTACAGCGTCCCCGTGCGGTCGATGCTGACCGTTACCGCGGGGGCCGGTCGCGCAGGCTCGCCCGAGACGAACTGCGGCAACTGCACCGGCAGCAGGTCCGCCGGCACGAGCAGCACCATCGCGTAGATGAAGAACGTCAGCAGCAGGAAGATGACGTCGATCAGCGGCATCATCTCGACGCGCATCTCGTGATCAGGACGGCGCAGTTGAAGCATGGGTGGCGGTGAGCGTTCCGCTGCGACGGAGCGAGTATCAACCTCGCTCGGCCCGGAGGCCGACCCGGTCCGTCGTCGTACGGAGCGCGCTAGAGATCCCCTATTTGCAGCGACGCCAGGGACGTGCTCACGTCCTCGGTCACCTCGAAGATGCGGTCGAGCCCCGTCGCGAGGAGCACCGACCACACCTTGTCGCTGACCGAGCACACGCGAATGCGCGCGGTGCTGTCGAGCAGCTTCTTCCGCACGCGGAGGATCTGGGCGATGTTCGTCGAGTTCAGATAGGTCACGGCGTCCAGCGAGAGGATCACGTCGGGGAGCTCGCCGTCCATCTTTTCGAGGCGGCGGTGCAGCGCGTCCATGTCCTCGGAGAAGGCGGGTTCGTCGCTGAGCTGCGCGATGAGGATCGACTCGGACCATTCGTTGATCGGCATCAGGAGACTCCCGCGAGCTCGTCCGACTCGCTCGTTTCGACGACGCGCGCGGCCGCGATGAGACGGTCGCCGTCCTTGAGGTTCACGACCCGCACGCCCTGCGTATTGCGGCCGATCTGCGAAATCGAGGCGGCGGCCACGCGAACGATCATCCCCTTCTCGCTGATGAAGATCAGCCCGTCGTCCTCGCGGACGCAGCGGACGCTGGCGACCGGGCCGTTCCGAGCGGTGGTGCGGATGTCCCGCCGCCCCTTGCCGCCGCGGGATTGCGGCCGGTTCCCCGACTCGGACTGCACGAGGTACTCGACCATCGGGGTCCGCTTGCCGAAGCCGTTCTCGGTGACCGTCAGCAGGTCCGCGTCGTCCGCGACGCGGACGAGCCCGACGACCTCGTCGCCGCCGCTCAGATCGATCCCCTTCACGCCGGCCGCCGTCCGCCCCATCACGCGGGCGTCGCTCTCCGCGAACCGGATGGCCATGCCCAACGCGGTGGCCAGCAGCGCGTGATCCTCGCCGGTGGTCAGGATCACGTCGATCAGGCGGTCGCCCTCGTTGAGGTTGATCGCGTTGATGCCGGCGCGGTTGACGTTGCGGTAGTCCTTCAGGGCGGTCCGCTTCACCTTGCCCGACGCGGTCGCGAACAGGAGGAAGTTCTCGTTGCGCTCGAAGTCCTCGACGTTCAGGAAGGCGACGATGCGTTCGTTCTCCCGCAGCTCGAGCAGGTTGACGATCGCGCGGCCCAGCGACGTCCGGCTCAGCTCGGGGATCTGGTAGACCTTCTTGCGGAAGACGCGACCGGTGTTCGTGAAGCAGAGCAGGTCATCGTGCGTCGAGGCGACGAAGAGGTGCTCGATGAAGTCGTCGTCGCGGGTCTCGGACCCCTTGATGCCGCGCCCGCCGCGCCGCTGCTCGCGGTAGGTGTCGGTCGGGCATCGCTTGACGTAGCCGTTGTGGGAGATGGTGACGACGACGTTGTGCTCGGGAATCAGGTCCCCGATCTCGAAGTCCTCGTACTCCGCCTCCTCGATGGCGGTGAGCCGCGGGGAGCCGAAGCGGTCGCGGATGTCCACGCAGTCGTCGCGGATCATGTCGCGCACGCGCTGGTCGGAGGCGAGGATGGCCTCGTACTCGTCGATCTGCTCCAGCAGCGCGCCGTACTCGCCCGTGAGCTTCTCGATCTCGAGCCCGACGAGCTGGATCAGCCGCAGCGCGCCGATCGCCTCCGCCTGCACGCGCGTGAGCCTCACGCCGTCGCCGTCGTTCGCCTCGGCCGAGGCGAGGAGGAGCCGCTCCGGCACCATGGAGGCGTACTCGTGATCGCGGGGGATGCGGAACGCGCGGGCCATCAGCTTCTCGATGGCTTCCTCGCGCGTCTTGCTCGCGCGGATCAGCGCGATGACCTCGCTGATGTCGCAGACCGCGAAGATCAGGCCCTCGAGCTTGTGCGCCTGCTTCTTTGCCTCGCGGAGCAGGTGCTCGGTGCGGCGGCGGATGACCTCCTTGCGGTGATCGACGTAGCACTGGATGAGCTGCTTGAGGCCCATCGTGCGTGGACGACCGTGGTCGAGCGCGATGTTGATGATCGAGTACGTCGACTGGAGCGGCGTGTACTGGTAGAGCTGCTTCTCCACGACGTCGGGATCGGCGCCCTTCTTCAGGTAGACCACGATGCGCGTGCGATGCGACTTGCCCGAGAAGTTCTTGATGTCCGAGATGTCGGGGATGCGGCCGCTCTTGGCGGAGTCGACGATCTTCTCGATGAGGTTGTTCTGGACGAGCTGGTACGGGATCTCGTCGATGATGAGCGCTTCGCGCGTGCCGACCTTCTCGCGGTGCACGCGGCCGCGCACCTGGATGCGTCCGCGTCCCGTCCCGTACGCCTCGAGGATGCCGCGTTTGCCCTGGATGATGCCGCCGGTCGGGAAGTCCGGTCCGGGCACGATCTCGAGGAGCTTCTCGAGACCGATCTCCGGGTTCTCGACGACCGCGATGATCGCGTTGCAGATCTCGGTGACGTTGTGAGGAGGGCTCGAGCACGCCATGCCCACGGCGATGCCGCTCGAGCCGTTGACGAGCAGGTTGGGGAAGCGACCGGGGAGCACGGTCGGCTCGCGCCGCGTCTCGTCGTAGTTCGGAGCGTAATCAACCGTGTCCAGCTTGAGGTCGGCGAGGACCTCCATCGCCGCGGCCGTGAGGCGGGCCTCGGTGTAACGCATCGCTGCGGGCGGGTCGCCGTCGATCGAGCCGAAGTTGCCCTGCTTGTCGACGAGCATGGCGCGCATCTTCCAGCCCTGGCCCATGTTGACCAGGGTGGGGTAGATGACCGATTCGCCGTGCGGGTGGTAGTTGCCCGAGGTGTCGCCCGCGATCTTCGCGCACTTCCGGTGCTTGCGGCCGGGCGAGAGGTTGAGGTCGTTCATCGCCACCAGGATGCGGCGCTGCGACGGCTTGAGGCCGTCCCGGACGTCCGGCAGCGCGCGGTCCATGATGGTGGACATCGCGTACGTCAGGTAGCTGTCGTGCAGCTCGCGATCGATCTCGCGATCGACGAGTCGTCCGCCGCCGTTCGGCGAATCCATCGTGTGATCCACTTGGGCGGAGTCGTCGATCGGCGGCTCGTCACCGGTCGGATTGGTCGCGTCGGGTGTCTCGGGCATTCTCCCCATTCTAACCGAAACCGGACGTTCGAACCCGCCGCCGGCAACGTGGTAGACTTGCCGGAATGGACGCGCCCGGCCCAGGAAGGAAGCGCGGGCGCGGCCTCCGCCCGTGGCTTATTCAACTCAAGCTCGCGGGTCTCGGACTGTTCTTCGGAGGCGACGCGGCGCTCGTCGCGATCGGTTCGATCGGGCCCCGGCCGACGGACGCCGCGACGTGGGACTTCCTGCGCGAAGTCATGCGCGCCGTGTTCTGGCCGTGCGTCTTCGGCGGCCTCGTGGTCACGATCGTCGCCGGCATCGCCCTTTTCAGTCACCATCCGGGGGTCTTCGCCCGGACGCGCTGGTTCCGCCTCAAGTTCGTCCTGCTGCTGGTCTGCGTTCCGGCTCTGCACCTCGCCGCCCGCGGCCGGGTCACGGCGCTGTACGCGGCGATCGACGCGGGGGATCTCACCGCGCTGCCTCCGTTGCAGGACCAGGTCACGACCGCGTTCGCCGTCGCGTTCGTCGTGATGGCCGGCATCGCAGTGATCGGAAAGTTCAAGCCCAGACTCGGAGAGCGCCCAGGCGCCCGAACACCCAGGGCGTAGCAAGCCAAGGCAGCGCCCGTCGCGCAGCCCCCGAACGTCCCAAACCAAGGCGGCATGGACGCCGCCGGTCGCCGCGCGACTTCTGCAGACCCGGAGGGTCTGCGAAAACCAGCCCGACCCAGCCCCAAACGTCGCACGCGCAGGCGGCAGGATGCCGCCGTCGCACTGGCGGGTCGGAACGTCAAAGCGTGAGCTGCAGGATGCAGCGTCGCCGCGCGTGACGGGCAAAAGGTGTGAGCACCACGTCCCGCGCAAAGGGGCTGCACGACGTAGCCCCCCGAACGTCCGAAAGACCCCCGCACCACAGGTTACACTCCCATCGCGCGCGGCCCCGAACGTCCCAAACCCAGGCGGCATGGACGCCGCCGGTCGCCGCGCGACTCCTGCAGACCCGGAGGGTCTGCGAAAACCAGCCCGACCCAGCCCCAAACGTCGCACGCGCAGGCGGCAGGATGCCGCCGTCGCACTGGCATGTCGGGACTTCGAAGCGTGAGCTGCAGGATGCAGCGTCGCCGCGCGTGACGGGCAAAGGTGTGAACACCAGGTCACGCCAAAAGGGGCTGCACGACGCAGCCCCCCGAACGTTCGAAAGAGCCCCGCACCACGTGTTACACCCCCAGTGC
>CAZXBB010000325.1:0-18481 GCA_964638815.1 uncultured Isosphaeraceae bacterium | reverse complement strand
CCACGTCCGCGTCCGCGTCCGCGTCCGCGTCCGCGCCCGCGTCCGCGCACACGGATGGCGGTACGAGAGACACGAGCACGTCCAGACGGGACGCGGCGGGTGAATCGGAGCGTCGTTCAGTCGGCCCACGCCACCCGGCCTTTGCCGAGCCAAAGACCGGGGCACACCGGAGCGTGACGCCGTCCGGATCGTGTGCGCGTGCGCGGGCGCGTGCGCGGGCGCGTGCGTGTACGCGGGCGCGTGCGCGGACGCGGTCGCGGCCGCGGGCGCGTGCGCGGGCGCGTGCGTGTGCGCGGGCGCGTGCGTGTGCGTGTGCGTGTGCGTGTGCGCGGGCGCGTGCGCGGGCGCGGGCGCGTGCGCGTGCGCGGCCGTGCGCGTCGCCCGGCCGCAACGCCCCGTCAGCCCGTCCGGCTGCGCCACAGCCGACGCGGGACGAGCCCGAGCGCCATGATCGCGAGCTGGCTTGCCACGAAGGCGATCAGCCAGAACGCCACCGACTCGGTGAAGCCGTACGAATGCAGGCCCACGCCGAGCTGGTTCACGCCGAACCACGACCAGGCGGTCACGACGCTGCCGAAGATGCTGAGCACGGCGATGCCGCGGCTCCTGATCATGCCGCCCCACCGCGCGTGCAGGATGAGCGCGTTCCAGAGAACAATCATGAGCGCGCCGTTCTCCTTCGGGTCCCAGCCCCAGAAGCGGCCCCACGAGTCGTCCGCCCACAGGCCGCCGAGGACCGTGCCGAGGAAGCTCAGCAGCAGGGCGAAGCTGAGGATCCCGTACATCATCCGCCCGAGCGCCTTGTCGGTCCCGGCGTCGAGGGTCTTCGTGAGAACGCCGCGCAGGATGTAGACGACGGCCAGCGCGCCGGCGAGGAACGTCGCCGAGTAGCCGAAGTTGATGATGATGACGTGCGTCGCCAGCCAGAACTTCGTGTCGAGCACCGCCTGCATCATCTCGAGCGTGTCGCCGTCCCCGGCGAGGAAGTGCGCGATGAGCAGCGTGATGAAGCCGACCATCGCGGAGAGCAGGTTGCCGACGCCCAGCTTGTAGACCGACTCGAGCCCGAGCCCGAGCAGCACGCATCCCCAGCCGATGAAGACAGCCGTCCCGTAGAGGTTGGTGATCGGCGGATAGCCCGAGATGTAAACGCGCGCGGCGATGGCCGCCGTGTGCGCGACGAACGTCATCAGGAGCATCCAGAACGCGATGCGACGGAAGTTCTCCGTCCAGCCGAGCCAGGCGAAGCACGCGAGCAGGAACCCGAGGACGTACAGGACCGAGCAGCGGTAGAACGGCGCCAGGTTGTTGAACCCGGCCTCGAGCTCGAGCTTCGGCGCCCCCGGCACCGGGTGGGCGCGGAGATACTCCTCGTACTGGGCGAGATGCTGGTTGAAGCCGGCGGTGTCGTCGCGGCCCCAGGAGACGAGCATGCCCGCGAGCGCCGGGATCGCGGGGTGGGGATCGCCCGTCATCGCGCCCGTGAGCACGGCGCGGAGCATGGGCGTCCACTCCTCTTCGGCGCCGCGCGGCGGGATCGCGTGGGGCACCGAGAATCGCTCGATCATCTGAAGACGCTGCATCGCCACGTTCAGCCCGCCGCCCTCGACGTCGGGGATGGCGTGCGTCTCGCCCATCAGGCGGTAGAGGTTCACCTTGTGGGCGAACTCCAGCACCTTGCCGTCGTAGACGTCGCGCTCCTCCGGCTCGAGGCGGCCCGCCCGCACCGCCTGCATCTCGACCTCGGGCAGCTTCGACTCGAACTCATCGAGCGCGTAGCGGTAGCCCTTGCGCCGCTCGAGGCCGAGCTGCGTCTGGAGATCGAGGCTATGGATGCGGAAGACCTTGTGATGCCTGGCGCGATGCGTGTTCGCCATGACGTCGAGCAGCCACTCCATGGCGGGGCGGCGGTTCCCGGCTTCGTCCACCCAGTGCTGCCGGTCCGAGAGCACGACGAGCGTGTTGCGGGCCAGCGTGTCGAACGGCTTGACGCGCCCCTGGTAGACCACGGGCAGCCGGCCGAACGCGTTCACGGCGAACGCTCCCTCGGGATCCTTCGGCGGCACGGCGCTGCTCGCGAGCCAGCCCGCCGAGAGCAGGACGACGAGGATCGGCATCAGGCGGACGATGCTCTTCATGACACGACCCTCCGGCGCAGGAACGCGATCAGTTTCGAACCCATGTGGAGCGTCATCCCGAATCCCACGAACATGCAGGAGAGATAGGGGATCATCCACCCGTCGTTGCGCACCACCTGGAGAATCGTGAGGTTCTTCCCCGGTTCGAACGACGACTGGTAGAACGTCTCGCCCGCGTACCGCAACGGGTTGTTCATCCAGATCTTGACGGTGCGGTCGATGCCGGTCGATTTGTCCACGAGGTGGACGAGCGAGGAGAAGTTCTTGGGCTTCTCGGTCCCGATGTACTTGTCGTGTCGGAACTCGAGGAGCTCGATGTGATAGGGCTTGTAGGATCGCGCGAAACGCAGCGTGATGTCGTACTGCCGCCCGCCGGCGCTGATCGTCTGCCGCTCGAGCGACGTCCCGTTCAGCCACGGCGTGGCAAGGTACGTGCCGAGATCCCGGCCGGAGCCCTTCTCGCGCAGTGCGACGTACACCGCCGGAATGTCGATCGTCTGGGCGGCGTCGGTGCCGCTCGTCTCCGGCTGCTCGACCGTGATCGCGAATTGACCGGAGCCGGCCGTGGCGGGGTTCACGACGTCCGGTCCCACCCGCGCCGCGTCGAGCGCCTGGGAGTGGGGCTGGAAGTCCACGACCTCGACGTCCACCGGGAGACGCTCGTCCCGGATGCTCGCGCCCGGAACGAGCTTCACCTCCGGGATCACCGTGACGGTGTCGGTCTCGGGATCGCCGCGGTCGATGAAGGCGAGCTCGGAGGCGTTCATGTGCTCGACGAAGTTCACGGCCTCGCCCGCGTTGATCCGCATCCGGCCTTCGACGGCGGATGTTCCGGTGATGAACTCGGAGATCAGCAGCAGGATGATCCCGCTGTGCAGCAGCACGATGCCGCCCCGGTTCCCGAAGAGGAGCTGGCAGCCGATCATCATGACGAGCGCGGCGCCGCCGCCCTTCGCGAGGCGGAGCAGCACGCGCCAGAACGCGGCGCTCTCGGTGGCGGCGATGTCCTGGTTGAAGACGCCGATGATGATGAGGTAGGTGAGCAGGCAGCCTGCCGCGATCACGGCGGTGCCGAGGACGAGCCGCCCGCCCGCGGCGCGGATCCTGAACCGGACGAGGTGCGCGCACAGGACGTTGACGAACAGCACACCGCCGATCAGCCAGCCGCCCGGGAACCAGAACGCCCCCGGCACGTCCCAGTCACGCGGGAAGAAGATGCGAAGCTCGATGCGCGTGAACGCGCACCTGAAGTACTCGTCGACGACCGTCCAGATGCCCTGGTCGACCTGGGCGACGGTGCCCGCGAACACGAGGAACGTGGCCATCGCCAGCAACACCACCGTGAGCTTCAGTGACGCGTACGGCGCGAGCCATCGCTTCAGCGTTTCAGGCATCGGCCTCCTCCTCGAAGCGAATCGAGCGGACGAACGTCTCGAAAGCCTCGCGCTGGCGGGCGACGAGGTCGGTCGGTCCCGTCAGTTTGTAGAACCACGTCATGCCGTCGCGTACGGCGACGGCACCGATCGTACGCTGCTCCGGGCCGCCGATATCGACGAGCTGCCCGGGGGCGCCCGCGATCTCGATGTCCGCGGGCTGTGTTTCGGCGAGATCCGACACCGGTCCCAGCCCCACCTGCCGGCGCCACCGGTTCACGTTGGCGAGCATATCCTGGACGCCGCCGAGCGGCGTGATGGTCAAGGAGGCGTCCCCTTCGGCTCCGCCGGTGACCGTGATCGACGCGACGGACATCGCCAGCGGCGACGCGTCGGCCGTCCAGCCGGGGGGGAGCGCGCCCCACGAGGGCAGGGCCCCGCCCGGACCGCCGGAGGGAGGCGATGCGGCGACGGGCGGCGCCGACGCCCGGGCTTGCGCGCCGTCGAACCGCACGGAGGTGCACAGCGCGACAAAGGCGTCGCGGTGCGGATCGAGCGCGTCGCGGGTGCCGATCGTCTTGATGAACCACGTGGCGTTCGCGGAGGGGAAGATCGCGGCGAACATCCGCGGCGCTTCCCCCTCGGCGCCGGCGGGAGCCGGCCCGATGAGATCGACCCATACGCCGTCCGCGCCCGCGGCACGGACGGGGCGCACGTCGCGCTGCATCTCCTCCGGCGTGGCGGCCGTCAGCCCGACCTGGCCGCGCCAGCGTTCCACGTTCGCCTCGACGCCGCCCGCGGGGCCGCCGAGCTGCGTGATCGCCGTCTCGATCTGCGTCGCGCCCGCGCCAGCGCCCAGCGTCGCGAATCGCATCTGGTTCGGGTTGGGAAGCTGCTCCCATCCGTCGGGCAGGTCCCACTGCATCGGACCGGCGGCGGGCGCGGCCGCGGTCATCACCGGCGGCGGGGCCGGGGCGCCTTCCTTCGGGATCGTGTACGAGCGGATGTCGTCGAGGCTGTTGTCGCACCCGGGCAGCGCGAGGAGCGCCGCCGCGAACAGCAGCTCGCCCCCGGCGCGCAGCGTGACAGACCCTTGCTTCCATGTTCGCTGATTCAAGCTCGACTCCGATCGAACGGCCGAAAGAGAGAGCCTAGGGTAGGCCGCCGGCCGCCGTCCACACGGCGGTTCGGGCGGGCCGGCGCAAAATGGGGTGCGGTTCCCGCCCTCGCGGGCCCGCCCGGTACCGCGGTGTCCGGTAAGGTTAGCGTGTGTCGCGTCGGCAGGATCGCCCCGCCGCATGAGGATCCCATGACTGCTGGCCGGAAGATGAGGTTGCTGATCGGGGGTGCGGTCGTTGCGGCGTTCGCACTCGGGGCCCGTTCCCAGGTCCGCATCGCGGGGGAGCGTCCTACGGGGCCGGTGGATCCGGCGTCGTGCCGTGTCTGCCATGCGGACGTCGCGACGACGGACGTCGTGCACGGTCCGGTCGCCGTGGACGCGTGCGGCGCCTGCCACGAAGTGGACAGCGTCGAGGGTCACACCTTCCGGCTCGCCCGGCAGGGGACGGCGTTGTGCACGTTCTGCCACGACCTCGACCTCGCCGGCCAGTTCGTGCACGAGCCGCTGCTGTCCGGGGACTGCACGAGCTGCCACGATCCGCACGGGGGCGTCACGAACGCGATGCTCAGGACGCCGACGGTGGACGGGCTCTGCTCGAGCTGCCACGGCGACATGATCGGCGAGAAGCGTCACGTGCACGGGCCGGCGGCGGTCGGAGCGTGCACCGCCTGCCATCTGCCGCACGCCGCGCCGGAGCCCGGGCTCCTCTCCGCGCGCGGCGCCGCGGTCTGCACGTCGTGTCACGTCGAGACGCAGACCCTCCTCGAGACGCGCCGGGTCGTCCACGAGCCCGTGAAGAACGATTGCCAGGTGTGTCATGATCCCCACGCGTCCGATCTCCCGATGTTCCTGCGTGCGGAGCCGCAGACGCTGTGCCTGAGCTGCCACGACGCGGTTCGGCACGCCGTCGAGGACGCGACGACGAAGCATGCGGCCGTGACCACCGAGCGGCAGTGTCTCAACTGTCATGATCCGCACGGCAGCGATCACGAGCGGCTGATGATCCGGGACATGACCTCGCTCTGCTTCGAGTGCCACGACCGCGAGATCGAGATGCCCGGCGGGCGCCCGCTGGCGGACATCAAGGCGGTCATCGAATCCGGCACGAGCCTCCACGGCCCCGTCGCCCAGGACAACTGCGCCGCGTGCCACATGATCCACGGCGGCGACAACTTCCGGATGCTCGTGCGCGAATACCCGCCCGAGTTCTACGCCCCCTTCGCCGAGGAGAGCTACGCGCTCTGCTTCAGTTGCCACGACAAGCAGCTCGTCTACGACCGCCGGACAACGGCCCTGACCGACTTCCGCAACGGCGACCTCAACCTGCACTTCCTGCACGTCAACCGCGACAAGAAGGGCCGCACGTGCCGGGCGTGCCACGAGACGCACGCGAGCCGCAAGCAGAAGCACATCCGCGACTCGGTCCCGTTCGGCCCGGGCGGATGGGAGCTGCCGATCGGATACGAGAAGACGGATACGGGCGGGAGCTGCGCGCCGGGCTGCCACAAGCCGTATGGCTACGACCGCTTCGATCCGGTTGCTTATCCGGAGCCGCAGGGGGGGATCTGGCCGCAGGGCAGATGAGCCCGACGCAGAACGCGGGCGCCGGCCGGGCTACTCCAGCACGCGGCGCAGCGCCTCCTTGAAGTGCACGATCGCCGCCGCCTGGTCGCCGCGCTTCTCCGCCACCAGCCCCAGGTAGTAGTGCGTGCGCGCCGGATCCGGGTTGAGCAGCAGCGTCTCCTCCAGGACGCCCTCCGCCTCGGCGAAGCGATTCGCGTGGTACAGCACGATCCCGTGCAGCAGCTTCGCGCGTCGGGGATACGGCTCCGTCGCGATCACGCTCTCGACGATCGCGGCGGCGTCGTCCACGCGTCCCTGCGCGATGTGGAGCGCCGCGAGGTCGAGCCGCGTTTCGGCGTGAGTCGCATCGATCGCCAGCGCGGATCGCAGCTCGGTCTCGGCGTCGTCAAGGAGACCCTTGTCGCGCAGGAGATCCGCCGCCGCGCGGTGACGCGCGATCCGGTCTTCCGGGCGGTCGCGCTCGTACTGCTTCTTCGTGAGCGCCGCCTCCAGTTCCTCGGCGTCGATCAGCCCGAGCGCGTGCCGGACGTACGAGCGCAGCACGTGCTCGTGGTCGCCCTTGTACGACGAGATCACATGCGCGAGCCGGCCCTCGCGATCGATGATCACGGTGGTGGGCAGCACGATGATGCCGAGCGATCCGTAGACCTGCCGGCCCACGTCGAGCCCGAGCGGCGCCGTGAAGTCGAGCCGGCTTCGCTGCTGGCGGAAGTCGCCGACGCGCACGGTGTCCGCGGTCATCGACACGATGGCGAGGTCGGGGTGCCGGAGCTCGCGGCCGATCGCGCCGAGGGCGGCGAGCGCGCGCTCCGAGCTCCTCTGATCGGCGGAGACGTACACGAGCGCGACGACCTTGCCGCGCAGCGCGGCGCTGCTGAGATCCTCGCCGTCGATCGTGCGGACGCTGAACGGGGGCACCGGCTGCCCCGCCTGCACGTTGCGCACGCGGTCACCCGCGGCGGGACGCGCGACAAGAAGTGCCGCGAGCAGGCCGAGCGCCAGGGGGCGGCTCGCGATCCGCGCGGCCGTTCGGAACGGGAATCGTGTCGTCATGGCTCATCTCCCGAGGCCGGCGGCAGCGCCGACCGGCTGTAGCTCATCGGCTTGTGGCAGCCCGGTGCGCAGCTCCCGCCTGTGGCCGTCGCGCGGAACTCGATGGGGAGCGCCCATTGCGAGTCCCCGAACGGCACGCTTTCGGCGATGTGCGAGGGGTGATCGCTGCCGTGGATCTCGTGACAGGCGCGGCAGGTGCGGCCCTTCGTCTGGCGGTTGACGTGCAGGTAGTGCAGGTTCCGGTCGCCGTCCCGGAAGGCGGTCAGCTCCGTCGTGCGCTCTTCCGTGACGAGGTCCGGCTCGTGGCACTCGAAGCACAGGGCGTAGTTCTTCAGGTCGAAGGAGGCGTAGAAGGCGTCGGTGAAGTTCGCGCGGAGCAGGCGCGACTGGCTGGAGCCGTGGACGTTGTGGCAGGCCGTGCAATTGCCGGCCTCGACCGGTCCGTGCAGGAACCGGCGGTTGCGGATGCTCGGCGCCATGTCGGGGATCGTGCGTCCGTCGTTCGCGGTGACGGGTCGATCGTGACACTCGAGGCACAGGACCTCCTGCGGCGCGTTCAGGAGGCTCGGGTGATCGGACGCGTGTGCGTCGTGGCAGTTCGCGCACTGGTCGCGGAGCGAGAGCGCGCCGTGCGGCGACGAAACGCCCGCGAGCATCTTCTCGAGATCGGTGTGGCAGGCGAAGCAGCCCTGCGCGACCGGCTGACGCAGCGCGTGCGGGTGGTCCGACCCGTGGGCCGTGTGGCAGATGAGGCAGCTCATCGTGGCCGGGGCGTGCACGCGTCGTGCCCCGAGCATGGCCGTTCGCGTCTCCTCGTGGCACAGGTAGCACTGCTCCGCGCCTTCCGCGCGCAGCAGCGAGGGGTGGTCGGACTCGTGCGGATCGTGGCACGCGACGCAGGCGCCCGTCGCGAACGGTCCGTGCGGGACCGCGTGACTCTCCGGCGGATGACAGGCGGCGCACTGATCCGCGACCGTCGCCGCGGTGCGGAGCGCCGCGTGCTCCGAGGCGTGCGGATCGTGGCAACTGATGCAGGCGACCGCGATCGCCCCGTGCTGGTGCGCCCGGTTGCCCGTGACGTCCCCGTGGCACACGGTGCATCCGTCATTCCCCGGGCGCACGAGCGGGAAGACGTGCCCGCCCCGGTCGTCCTCGTGGCAGAGGCGGCACCCGCCGGGAGCGCGGAGGACGCCGTGGACGAAGCGGGCGCTCACGAGCGACGTGTGGCAGCCGGCGCTGACGCAGGTCGCTCCCGGCGCCATCGTCCCCGCCGGACGGCCCGCGACCGCGACCTCGGCCAACGCGTCCTGCCCGACGGGCGGGTCCGTCTCCGGTCGCACCGTGCGGTCCTCGACCTCGCTCCCCTCGCTCCCGTTGCATCCATACGCCGCGAGGACCGCCGCGAGGGCGACCGCGACCAGCGCGCGCGCGACCGCCCGCGATGAGCGGTGCGGTTCCGGGCGCGGATGCGAAGCGGGGCTGTTCATGGGCGGCTCTGGCTGGATCTGGATCTAGAGTCCGTCCCGAAGGACGCCGACTCCGGCGAGCACGATGAGCGTAACGAGCGTGATCCCGACCGCCATCGCGAGGATCCCGATGACCACCGCCAGCTTGTGCAGCCATCGCGGCGGGGCCGGAACCCGCAGCGCTTCGAGCCGCCCCGTCTCCACCAGCCGCCGGTACTCCTCGGGTCGCTCGTGCTTCATCTCCTCCTCGGAGAGCGAGCCGGTGAAGATGACGTCGTCCACGGGGAACTTCTCGAGGCGAAGGTGAGCGTTGAAGAAGTGTATGGTGAAGATGAAGCCGAGGGCGAGCAGCGCCTCGTAGCCGTGGACCACCATCGCAACGTTGAAGATCCAGCCGGGCAGGAAGCGGGCGAACAGCTCCGGGAACCAGAGCATCAGGCCGGATCCGCCGATGATCAGCGAGCCGAAGATCTCCGCCCAGTAGTCGAACTTCTCCCAGTAGGTCCAGCGGTCGAAGGAAGGCTGCCGGCCGCCGCGCAGGAACCAGCGGAACATCCCCGCGCAATCGCGCAGGTCCTTTACGCGCGGAAGCATCGAGTTGGGCCCGAGCAGCCAGCCGCGCAGCCACGGACCGGGATACGCGCGGGCGGCGCGGGCCAGGCCGTAGAAGTGGATCGCGAAGTTGAGGATGAGCAGGACGGCGAGACAACGGTGCCACGTGCCGGCCTTCACGATGCCTCCGAGCATGCGGGCCAGCGCGGCGGCCCACGGCGCGTCGGAGAACAGAAGCGGGATGCCGGTCAGCACGAGGCCGAGGAACGTGACGATGACGAGCGCGTGGTTGAGCCGGTTGAGCTTCGTGAAGCGGCGGATCGCGGTCGCCGGCGGCTCGACGCGGGCCGGCGGGCCGTGGCGGATGCGCTCGATCAGTCGGCGGGCGAACCACAGCACGGAGTGCAGCCCGAAGAAGCCCAGGGCCGCGGTGATCACCACGATGAAGTACCACCAGATCGCGTTGAGCACCGGGTAGCGTTCGCCGTCGCGATAATCGGCGTGCGGATCGAACATCGCGAATCGCGCGTTCGCCTTCGGATGGCAGGTGCGACACGTCTCGACGAGGCGATCGCCGTGCATGCGCGACGCGGGGTCGCTGCGGGGGAGGATGTCGTGGGCGCCGTGACAGTCGCTGCACCGCGCGGCGCGGATCGAGCCCAGCTCCGTCACCTGGCCGTGATAGCTCGCGCGGTACGTGCGGTAGAAGGACGCCCGTCGCCCGCCGCTGAGCTCGGGCCGGTCGTGGCAGTCACCGCACTGGGTGATGATGTCGAGGTGATGCTCGGGTGTGGACGCGCGGGTGATCCGGTGACCGACGTGACAATCGGTGCAGACCGGGGCGTCGGTGCGCCCCGCGCGGAGCGCCTGTCCGTGGACGCTCTGGGCGTACATCTCGACGACGCCGAGGTGGCACGCGCCGCACGTCTGCGGAATCTGCTCGCGAGAGGTCATCGCCAGCGGGTCCCCCGCCGCGCGCACCTCGTGGTGGCCGTGACAGTCCGAGCACTTCGCGGCCAGGGCCAGGCCGCCGGCGGAAACCGCGCGCCCGTGCACGCTGTCGAGGTAGGCTGCCACGACGTCTCCCGGGTCCGCCCCGCTCGAGGTCGGTGTCGCGTGCTGCCGGTGGCAGTCGCCGCAGATGCGGACGATGTTGAGCGGGTGCACGGACGACGCGCGGTCGGTCGGCGGGAGGATCTTGTGCGACTCGTGGCAACTCTGGCAGCGGGGAGCCTGCGGGTCGTCCCGCGCGAGCGCCGCGGCGTGAATGCTCGAGGCGAACGCGTTCTGCTCCGTCTCGTGGCACTGCGCACCGCACGAGACGACGGCGAGCGCCCCCGGATGCGGCAGCCGGATCGCGTCGGTGTGACAGTCGACGCAGCGCAGCGCGGCGTGGGGCCCGTCGCGCATCGCGTCGGCGGGAACGAAGAGGGCGGGACGGGAGGCGTCGTCAGGCGCGGCCGGCCCGGGGCCGGTGACCATCGACGCGCGATCGGCGGGCGCGAGCTCCGCGATCTGCGGCTGGCCGTGGCAGTCCAGGCACGTGCGGTTCGCGGCGACGACATCGGGCGGCGTCTGCGCGTGCACGCGGGCGGCGAGGAAGGCGATCACGACGAACGCGAACGCGAACGCAAATGCCGCGCCGGCGGCGGCGGACGATCGGAACCCTCGCGATCTGGAGCGTCGTTGGTCGAGCATCTCGGATCTACGGCCCGCCGAAGAGACGCGAGCTCATGGCGTAGAAGATAAGGACAAGTAGGAAGGTGCCGATGCCGAAGGCCAGGAAGCCTATCGGATGCAGCACCCGCTTCCAGTGCGGCCACTCGTCCCGGACCCGAATCTCGTCGAGGCGGCCCTCGGCCTCGAGCCGATCGAGCCACCGCTTCCGCTCATGGAGCATCTCGGACCGCGAGATGCGACCCGAGAAGATCACCGGGTCCATGGGGAACTTCTCGGGGCGGAAGTGCACGTTGAAGAAGTGGAAGGTGAAGATGAATCCGGCGGCGAGCAGGGCCTCGTCGCTGTGAATGATCACCGCGACGTTGATGATCCAGCCCGGCATCACGGTGGTCACCGCCTCGGGGAACCACAGCACGAGTCCGCTCAGGCCGATGATCGCCACGCCCCAGAAGACGGCGAAGTAGTCGAACTTCTCCCAGTACGTCCACTTGTCGAACTGCGGGCGCGGACCCCGGCCGAAGAACCACTTCTGGTGCGCCCACCAGTCGGCGATGTCCGCCTTCGTCGGGAGCGGCATCTCCGGGCCGAAGGCGACCTTCAGGTACTGCCGCATGCTGAAGCGGCCGGTCTTCGGATCGCGGAACGACTTCCGGTGCCGGATGGCGGCCTTGGCGAGACTCCCGAGATGGAGGGCGAAGTACAGGAAGGTGATGATCGCCCCCACGCGATGCAGCGCGCCCGCGACCTCGAGGCCGCCCATGTACTTCAGCATCGTCGCCGCCCAGCCGGTGTCGTAGAACTTCAGCGGCATCCCGGTGGCGACGAGGAGCAGGAAGCTCGAGACGACGAGACCGTGCAGGAACCGCTCGAACGGGCGGAAGCGCACGTATTTCTCGTCATCGCGGACGTGCCGCAGCTTCTGGTGCCGGAAGGCACGCGGGTCGCGGATCCACAGGACGGCGGAGCGGGCGAGCCACAGGAGCGTGTGCACGCCGAAGAAAGCGAACGTCCCGATGACGAGCGTCGTCATGAGGACGAACGTCCAGTACAGGACGGGGTAGTTCTCCCGGTCCGTGTGGTCGGCATGCGCGATGAAGTCCGCGAAATTCGCACCGGCGTCGGGATGGCATTGCCGGCAGGTCTCGACGCGCCGCTCGCCCGCGAGCCGGCTCGCGGGGTCGTCGATCGGAACGATGTCGTGATGCCCGTGGCAGTCGTAGCACGCCGCGACGCCCGACATGCCGAGCGCGATCGCCTTGCCGTGGAACGTCTCACGGTAGCGGGCGAGCCGGTCGGCGTGACACGCACCGCACTGCTCGTCGCTGTGGAGCTTGAACTCGACGTCTCCGGGCTTGACGATCGCGTGCGCAGTGTGACACGTCGCGCAGACGGGGCCGCGATCGTCGCCGGCCGCGAGGAGACGCCCGTGGATGCTCTCGGCGTACACTTTCTCGATGCCGACGTGGCAATGCCCGCATGTCGCGGGGACGTTGTCGCGGTGGATCGTCGACTCGGGGTGCGTGGAGGGGAGGATCCGGTGCACGCCGTGGCAGTCGTTGCACGACGGCGCCACGATGAGCCCCTTCTCGATCAGCCCCCTTCCGTGCATGCTGTCGATGTACTGCTGCGCCGCCAGCGGCTGGTGCACACCGCCTTCCTCCATCATGCGGGCGTTGGTGTGGCACCGCGCGCACGTGAAGGGAAGCTGGAGCTTGTGGGTGCGCGACTGGGTGTTGCGGCTCGACAGGACGTCGTGCATGCCGTGGCAATCGGCGCAGGTCGCCGAGTTCGCGTCGCCGCGCAGGGCGCCGAGGGCGTGCACGCTCGACTGGAACTCGGACCATTGCGGTTCGTGGCAAGCGTCGCATCGCGCCGGAGCCGCCTCGGCGGGGTGGGGCAGATCGGCGCAGTCGGGGTGACAGGCCGTGCAGCCCAGGGCCGCGTGCACCGACGTGCGGTACACGCCCTCGTAGTCGATGTAGATCCCGGGCCGCGTCGGCGGCGCGTTCCGCGTCGGCGCGTCGCCGGCGCCCACCATGAGCCGACGGTCGGCCGGGCCGAGTAGGGCCACGTGGGGCTGACCGTGGCAGTCGAGGCACTTCGCGTTTCCGGCGTCCGCCGCGTCGGACGTGACTTGTCCCGCCGTCGCCCGCGCGAGAGCGACGCTGCATATCACAACGGCCGCCCGCCACGCCACGCGACGTCGAGGCACTGTCACCCTGCACATTTTCGGTGTGGGATCCACCTGAGTTCGCATCAATGTAGGCGTCCCGACCCCGGGTCGTTGCGGGGATTCCGCCCCCCTTTCCTTCCGGCGGGGAACGCCTAAGCTGGGGCCCGAATGAGACACCTCGCGTCGTTCCTCCGCATGATCGCCGTCAGCAGGATCGCCCTGCTCGGGGCGGCCCTGACGACCTCCGCCTTCCTCGCCGAAGTCCTGCTGATCGGCGGCGAGATCTTCTTCTTCGAGAGCCACCCCTACATCGGCATCGTCACGTACGTGCTGCTCCCGGGCATGCTCGTGCTCGGGCTGCTCATGATTCCTGCCGGCATCCTCCTGCGTCTGCGGTCGGCCGACCGCGGATTCTCGCTGGGGGCGATCGAGCGTCTCGCCGAGACGCGGGGGATCAGCCTCGGCCACACGGGCCAGGTGGTCATGTCGCTGTCGCTGGTCAACCTCGTGGTCTTCGCTTTCATAGGCTACCGCGGATTCCATTACACCGAGTCGACGGCGTTCTGCGGACAGCTCTGCCACGAGGTGATGCATCCGGAGTTCGAGACCTACTCGCGATCCCCGCACTCGGAGATCGCCTGCGTGGAGTGCCACATCGGGCCGGGCGCCGAGTGGTTCGTGAAGTCGAAGCTCAGCGGCGCGCGCCAGCTTTGGGCGGTGGTGGCGAACACCTACTCGCGCCCGATCGAGACACCGGTGCACAACCTGCGGCCCGCCCGCGACGTCTGCGAGGTCTGTCACCGGCCGGAGATCTTCCACGGCAACCTGGTGAAGGTGATCCAGCACTTCGAGCCCGACGAGCGGAACTCGCGCACGTACAGCGTCCTCAACATGCGCGTCGGCGGCGGTGACGAGCAGGGTCGGGGAGCGCACGGGATCCACTGGCACGTGAGCAAGAAGCATGAGGTGCGGTACTACGCCACGGACCGGAAGCGGGAGAATATCGTCTGGGTCGAGCAGGTTGACGAGCACGGCGAGCGCCGCGTGTGGACCACCCCGGAGGCGCCGGCGACGCCGCCCGACGACGCTCACGTCCGCGTCATGGACTGCGTGGACTGCCACAACCGCCCCACGCACATCTACCTCGCGCCCGAGGAGGCGATCGACAAGTGGATGATGACCGACCGGATCGACGCGGACATCCCGTGGATCCGGAAGCTGGGCCACGAGGTCCTGACGAAGACCTACGAGACGACGGAGGAAGCGATGGCCGGCATCGCGACGCTGCCCGAGCTGTACCGGGCGCGGTATCCCGGGCACTGGGAGGAGCACGAATCCCGGGTTCGGGAGACCGTCGTCGCGCTCCAGGACATCCACCGCTCGTACGTCTTCCCGGACATGAACATCGAGTGGAACACCTACAGCTCGCTCATCGGCCACGCGACGCCGCACACGCGGGCCTGCTTCAGATGCCACAACGGTGTCCTGCGCGACACGGCAGGAGAGCCGATCACGCTCGACTGCAACAGTTGCCACTACGTGCTGGCGAACCGCGAGGCCGAACCCAGGATCCTGGACCGGCTGGAGACGCGGTAGACGTCGCCCGGAACGGGGCGCTTTCCCCGTGAAATGCCGCGATTCGGGTGTAGGATCGGGACGGAGGTGTTCGTATGCGCCCATGTATGGCCGGAAGGCTCTTCGCCATGGGAGCCGGGCTGCTCATGCTGACGCTGGCCGCGCGCCCCGCCGGCGCCTTCGACCGTTATCGGTCCGAGTTCGGGACGGGCTGCGCGTCATGCCACGGCGACTTCACGGGGGGCTTCTCGCCGAGCGGTCGCATCTTCCCCTTCGACAGCAACCACCTCATGCACCGCGCCCGCAGCGCGATGAACACTGCCTGCGACATGTGCCACTCGGAGGGCGACGAGCGGAACCCGTACATCGGCTTCTCCGACGCCGACGGCTTCGGCGGCGGCCCCGGCGTCGGGTGCCTCGGGTGCCACGGGCGGGACTACGGGGCGCTGGGCGTGCTCGGCGTCGGGTTGCGCGAAGTGCACCGCCGAAGCGGCGTATCCTCATGCGGATCGGGCAGTTGCCACTCGAAGGATCCCGAGCCGCTGCCGGAGAGCGTCCCGCCGCCCTACTACGGGTCGCCCGAGACGCGCGCCTGGGACTCCTGCAACATCGCGCCGTTCTTCGGCGAGAACTTCACACTCGAGACGGACAACAACCGCGGTCTCGACAACGACGGCGACGGGCGCTACGACGAGGCGGACGGCGACTGCGGCTGCCCGCTCGACCTGACGGGGGACGGGACGGTCGGTTTCGCCGAAATCCTCAGCATCCTCGGCGCGTGGGGACCCTGCGATTGCCCCGAGGACGTTGACCGCAACGGCGAGGCCGGATTCGGCGACGTGCTCGTGATCCTGGGGAACTGGGGGCCGTGTTCCTGAAGTCGTCCTCCCCGCTGTCCCGGACGCCGCTGCCGGAATCGACGCGAAGCGCACGCAAACGGGGCGGGCTACCTATGTCGCCGCGCCGGGCCGTCGCCGATCATCCGTAACGCGTTGGTCGAGTCCGCTTCAGGGAGCCGGCAGCCACCAATTCCCATCCCGTAGGCAGGCGGGCTACGGAGCCCGCGAAAGGAGCCCGAAGATGCAGCGTATTTATGACCCGTTCGTGATGCGGAGGCTGGCGGAGGGGCGGATCTTCTTCGTCAACTCGCAGATGCCGTTCGAGTACTTCATGAACTGCTTCTGGGAGGAGAAGCCCTTCTTCCTCGTCTCCCAGCTCAATGACGGCAGAATCGCCGTCACGCCCAACGCGACGGTCATCCCGCAGAACTTCCAGTCCCTCCTCCAGGGAGGGCAGGGACCGCAGGAGTTGCTCCCGAACCAGTACGAGTACGTCACGATCCAGAACAGCACCTATCCGCTGATCATCACCGCTCACCCGGTGACTCGCGTGGACGAGTGGCTCAGGGACTTCGAGCGATGGGTCAAGCCGTGGGCCCAGCAGACCCTCGAGGACTTCAACTCGTTCTCGACGCAGCACTACACCCCGCTGTTCGAGCAGAAGACCAGGAAGAGCCAGTTCCAGACCAAGGAGCCGGTTGACATCTGAGGTCTCTCGATTCCGGGGCTGATTCAGCGTTCGCCGGTGGCTGCCGCGTCTGTCTGAAGAGGGTCGACAACAACGCACGGGCCTCACGCCGATCGGGCGACAACCGGCCGCCGCGGAGGATACGATCGTTCCGCCCGGCACTGTCGCCCCGATCGGCGTCGCCGTCGATCGACCTGGTCCGACTCCAATCATCATCGAATCGGGGTGCCCGATGACCTCCCTCACCATGCAACAGAGCTCCGAGATTCGCCGCGTGAAGACCAGCCTGCGCGGGACGCGCCTGCTCTACGAAGCCACGCTCAACAAGGACGGCGCGTTCACCGCCGAGGAGCGCGCCCGGCTCGGGCTCCACGGGCTGCTGCCCGCCGCCGAAGTGACGATCGAGGATCAGCTCGCGCTCGAGCTCGAGCATCTTCGCGCCAAGCGCGACGATCTCGAGAAGTACATCGGGCTCGCCGCGCTGCACGATCGCAACGAGACGCTCTTCTACCGGCTGCTCACGGAGAATCTGCCGGAGCTCATGCCGATCGTGTACACGCCGACCGTCGGCCAGGCGTGCCAGCGCTTCAGCCACATCGTCCGGCGACCCCGCGGCGTCTGGATCACGCCGAACGACATCGACCGGATTCCCGACGTGCTCCGCAACGCGCCGAACGACGACGTCCGGCTCATCGTGGTCACCGACAACGAGCGCATCCTCGGCCTCGGCGACCAGGGGGCGGGAGGCATGGGCATCCCCGTCGGCAAGCTCGCGCTCTACTGCGCCGCCGCGGGCATCCACCCGCGCCTCACGCTTCCGATCAGCCTCGACGTGGGCACCGACAACGCGGAGGCGCTCAACGATCCTTACTACATCGGCTGGCGGGTGCGGCGGCTGCGGGGCGAGCCCTACGACGCGTTCATCGAGGCGTTCGTCAGCGCGGTGCAGGAGGTCTACCCGCAGGCCGTGCTCCAGTGGGAGGATTTTCACAAGGGCAACGCCATCCGCCTGCTCGATCGCTACCGCCATCGCCTCACGTGCTTCAACGACGACATCCAGGGGACGGCCGGCGTCGCGCTGGCCGGTGTGCTCTCGGCGATGCGGTACAACAGCGCGACGTTCCGGGACCAGCGCATCGTGTACTACGGCGCGGGCGCCGCCGGCGTCGGCATCGGGCGGCTCATCCGCACGGCCATGCGGGAGGAGGGGCTCGACGAGCAGACCGTCCGCCGCGCCCAGGTCTTCCTCGACAGTCGCGGGCTCGTCCACGAGGATCGCCTGATCCGCGACGATTACAAACGCGACTTCGCGCTCGACCGCGAGGCGATGCGCGAGCTCGGGTTCGAGGGGGAGGGCCCGTTCGACCTGCTCGAGGTCGTCGAACGCGTGAAGCCGACGGTCCTCCTCGGCACCTCGGCCACGCCCGGCACGTTCACCGAAGCGGTGGTGCGCACGATGGCGAAGCACACGGACCGGCCGGTCATCCTGCCCTTCTCGAACCCGACGTCGATGAGCGAGTGCACGCCGGCCGAGGCCATCGAGTGGAGCGACGGGCGGGCGATCGTCGCGACCGGCAGCCCGTTCGAGCCGGTGCGGTACCGGAACCGCGAGATCGTGATCGGGCAGGGCAACAACGTCTACATCTTCCCCGGCGTCGGTCTCGGCTGCATCGTCTCGGGCACCCGCGAGGTCCCGGACTCGATGTTCCTCGCCGCCGCGCGGGCGGTGGCCGCGGCCGTGCCGTCCGAGCGTCTGGAGACGGGAGCGCTCTACCCGGACCAGAGCGAGCTTCGTGCGGTCTCCCGCCGCATCGCGATCGCGGTCGCGATCGAAGCGCGTGAGCTGGGCATCGGGCACATGATGTCCGACACCGAGATCGAGCGAGCGGTTGACGCGGCGATGTGGTATCCGACATACCCCGCGATCGAAGCGGAGGATTGAGGCGCCCCGGCGACGTCGTTCAGGAGTGGAAGCCACGAGTCCGTGAGCAGACACGTCACGCGATCACGCGATCACGCGATCACGCGATCGACGCGATCGACGGTTGCGACCTCCCGGGCTGCCCATGGAACGACGGTGTCCGTGTGCCCCGGTCCTGTGCTCTGACAGGGCCGGGTGGGTCACCCAAGGAACCGGCTTCTGAGGTACGTTGCCCACCCGGCCCTTGCCGAGCCAAGGACCGGGGCACACCGGACATCCTCTTGCCCTCATCGAAGTGTGCCCCGGTCCTGTGCTCTGA
>CAZXBB010000324.1:0-2205 GCA_964638815.1 uncultured Isosphaeraceae bacterium | reverse complement strand
GGCGACCGCCGCAGCGGCCCGGACGGTCTGCGGGCACGCGGCCTCCGGCGGCTCTTCGCGCTGCTCGGATGCCTGTGCTTCGGTCTCGGCGTGCTGGGGGTCGCGATTCCGTTGCTGCCCACGACGCCGTTCATGCTGCTGGCCGCGGCGTGCTTCGCCCGCGGCTCCGAGCGTCTGCACGCATGGCTGCTCGGCACGCGGCTCTTCGGCCCGTCGCTCCGGTCCTGGTACGCGACACGCACCGTGCCGATGCGGGCCAAGCTGAGCGCCGTCGCGCTGCTCGTCGTCACGATGAGCGTGACGATCGTGCTGCTCGTGCCCCCCGGGTGGGGGATCGGGCTGCGTATCGTCCTCGTCGCGATCGGGGTCATCGTGACGGTCTGCGTGCTGCGCATCCCCACGCGGCGCCGCACGCCGGCCGCCGCGCCCGCGTCACCGGAAACCGCACCGACCTCCTGACGTTCGCGGCGCGGCGCTGGCCGGGGGCGGGGCGCGGGGCTTCACGACCGGAGGCACGGTGAGCGTGCGCACGAAAAGACGCGGCCGCGCGCGGCTTCGCGACCGGAGGCACGGTGAGCGTGCGCACGAAAAAACCGCGGCCGCGCGCTATGGCGCGCACGGCCGCGGTCACGGTTCAGATGTCAACCGCTCGGGTATCAGCCGCTCGCGTGTCAACCGTTCGGGCGTCAACGAGCCGGGCGTCAACGAGTCGGGCGTCAAGCGTCCGGGCGTCAACGAGCCGGGGATCGACTTCGTGCCCTGCGGTCGAGTGCGGTTCCGATTACCAGCCGCCGCGACGTCCGCCGCCGCCGCCACCACCGCCGCCGCCGCCGCCGGTGCGCGGCTTGGCCTTGGCCTCGTTGACGTTGATGGCGCGTCCGTCGAGCTGCTGGCCGTTCAGGGCGTCGATGGCGGCGCGGGCCGCGGCGTCGGGCATGGTCACGAAGCCGAAGCCGCGCGGCCTGCCGGTGTCACGGTCGGTCACGACGACGCAGTCTTCGACGTCACCGTGGGCGCCGAACGCCGCGCGGAGAGAGTCTTCGTTGGTGTCGAAGTTCAGATTGCCTACGTAGATCTTCAATGCAGTGTCTCCAGGGTTGATGGGGTCGTCGAGGGCGCTTACGCGGCGGCCGGTCGCGAGCGTCGCGATCGGGACCGGCGTTGGCGGCCTCGGGGGGTGTTGTCGGCGGGGCGTCGCGAACCCGCTCCGTCGCGACGGTTGTCACGGGCGGGCGGGGCCGCGAAGACGAGGTCGGGGGCGTTCTCCGCGACGGGCAGAGTCAGGCCGATCAGACGCTCGATGGCGCGCAGGTCGTCCAGCTCCTCGTGATCGCAGAACGAGTACGCGTGGCCGGACGCGCCCGCTCGCGCCGTGCGGCCGATGCGGTGCACGTAGGTCTCGGGCACGTTGGGGATGTCGAAGTTGATGACGTGAGAGATCTCGTCCACGTCGATGCCGCGGGACGCGAGATCGGTCGCGACGAGCACGGTGGTGGCGCCGGACTTGAACCCGTCGAGGGCCCGCGTGCGCGCGGCCTGGCTCTTGTTGCCGTGAATCGCCTCGGCCTCGATCTTCGACTGGGCGAGGACACGCACCAGCTTGTTGGCGCCGTGCTTCGTACGCGTGAACACGAGGGCGCGCCCGACGGCGTCCTGGCGAAGGAGCCGCGCGAGGAGCGCGGGCTTGTTCTGCTTCGTGACCATGTAGACGGACTGCGCGATCGTCTCGACCGTCGATGACACGGGGCCCGCATGGACCGATACGGGATCGTTGAGAATGTCGCCCGCGAGGCCGCGGATCTCCGGCGGCATCGTGGCGGAGAAGAGCAGGGTCTGGCGCTCGCGCGGCAGACACGCGACGATCCGGCGGATGTCGCGGATGAAGCCCATGTCGAGCATGCGGTCCGCCTCGTCGAGGACGAGCACCTCGATCGCGCCGAGATCGACGAGCTTCTGCCCCATCAGGTCGAGCAGGCGGCCGGGAGTCGCCACGACCACGTCAACGCCTTCGCGAAGCCGGCGGACCTGGTGGACCTGGCTCACGCCGCCGAAGATGACCGCGTGCCGCAACGGCAGGTGACGCCCGTAGGCGCCGAAGCTCTCGTGGATCTGGCTGGCGAGCTCGCGCGTCGGGCTGAGCACCAGGGCGCGCGGACGGCGCGGGGCTGATCCGCGGGGGTTCGATCCGCTTGATCCGCGCGGGTT
>CAZXBB010000323.1:0-3943 GCA_964638815.1 uncultured Isosphaeraceae bacterium | reverse complement strand
CTGCGACGCGCCGATCGCGTTCACCGAATCGCTCTACCATGCCGAGCCCGGGGAGATCCTCGACGTGCTCAGGAACGTGCCGCCCTACGCCGGCGTCGTCATGCTCGTGGGGCACAATCCGGGTCTCGAGTCGTTCCTCGCTATGCTGTCCGGCTGCTACGAGTCCCTGCCCACGGCCGCGCTGTGCCACCAGGAGGTCGACATCGCCGAGTGGGCGAAGATCACGCCGGCCACGACTGCGCGGCTGGTGGACGTGTACCGGCCGCGCGACCTGCCGTCCTGAGCCCGGGCTACGCCGCCTGCCTCGCCGCCTGCGCCGCGTTGTAGTCGGCGTTGATCTGCCGGATGATCTGCTTGAGTACGCGCCCCGCGTCGTCGTTGTCCACCTGGCACGTGCCGGCCGCGGCGTGGCCGCCGCCGCCGAACCTCAGGGCGAGGGCGCCGATGTCCGTCGTGCACGAGCGGTCGAAGATCGACTTGCCGATCGCGAACACCGTATTCTGCTTCCGCAGGCCCCAGATCACGTGAAGCGAGATGTCGCACGACGGGAAGAGGGCGTAGATGAGGAACCGGTTGCCGGCGTAGATCGTCTCCTCGTTCCGCAGATCGAGGATCACGAGATTGTCGAACACCGACGCACAGCGGATGATCTGCTCCTTGACCTTGTCGTCGTGCGCACGGTACAGCTCGACCCGCTCCTGGACGTCCGGCAGCTCGAGGATCTGCTCGATGGTGTGGTCGCGGCAGTAGCTGATGAGCTCCATCATCAGGTCGTAGTTCGACACGCGGAACTCGCGGAACCGGCCGAGACCGGTGCGGGCGTCCATCAGGAACGAGAGCAACTCCCAGCCCTCCGGATGCAGCACGTCGTCGCGCGTGAAGCGGGCCGAGTCCGCCTTGTTCACGGCGTCCATCATGTCCTTGCTGACGTTCGCGAAACGCGCGCTGCCTCCGAAGTGGTCGAACACCACCTGCGCGGCGGAGTCGGCGTCCGCGACGAGCACGTGGTTGTCGGCCGTCATGTCGGCCGTCCGGATGGTCTCGCTGTCGTGGTGGTCGAAGCAGAGGTGGCAGCCCGGCACGTAGGGCAGGTTCGTCAGGATGTCGCGCTCGGTGACGTCGATCTTGCCGTCCTGCACGTCCTTCGGGTGCACGAACCTGATCTCGTCGAGCATGCCGAGCTCTTCGAGGAGCACCGCGCACACGAGACCGTCGAAGTCGCTGCGCGTCAGGAGCCGGTACTTGCCGTTATCCATGGTGATTGACTTCCGGTCGGAGTGGAGAGGGCCTCGTCCCGTCCGCGCGCGCGGAACAGGCGGCTCGGAATGGGATATCGGTCGCGCTCGCGGGCGCCTTTAGGCCTGCGCGGGTCTTGCGCCGCCCGCTCGCGCCCCGCCACGCCCCCCCGCGCCCCCCCACGCCCCCGCGCCCCCCGCGCCCCCCGCACACCCGCGTCAGGGATCGACTCCCGCAATCTCCCCCGACGGCGGCTCGATCCGATACACCTTCAACGGGCAGCGCGCGGCCTGCTCGGACGATCCGAACAATTCGGCGTCGAGGCTCACGATGCCCGGCGTCGCATCGAGCCCGGGCACGCCCGGATGAGAGCGCACCGCGACGATGAGCCTCGCTCCAGACGCAACGTAGTCCTCCGGCCGCGCGTCCGGATGGCCGCCGTAGAACGGCTCGTCCACGAAGTACGACGTCAGCAGCCCCTCCATCGTGTCGCCCGCGATGGGGCCCGTGTCGCCGATCGCCCGCAGCCGCTCCCCCACGATCATCGACACGGGGCGCCGGCCGCCGTGCTTCAGACGCTCCGGCAGCAGCGCGACGCTCGGCAGGCAGAACGACAGGATCACGAGACACGACAGCACGAGCTGAAGTCCGTCGCGTCCGTGACGCCATCGTCCCGCGAGCGACCACGCCACCCCGAATGTCGCCGCGAAGAGGAAGGGCGCCGTCGCGTAGTAGTACCGGGCCCCGAGCGCGTACACCGGAAGGTAGATCGCGCACAACCCGATCACGCCGAGCCCCGCGAAGCGCCATCGATCGCGCGCGAAGTTGCGACGCCACGGCGCGTGCACGAGCAACCCGATCGCCGCGCCGAACATCCCCAGGTGGAAGGCGTCGAACGCCCACATGTAGCCGGCGATCACGCGCAGGTTCACGGCGACGACGCCGATCTGGTGACGCAGGTACGCGGCGCTCGTGAACGGCGACCAGTAGGCGTACGGCATCCGGGAGGGATCCTCCCACCAGGAGAGCCGACCCGGCTCCGGGACCGCGAACGTCGTCCCGAACGGATGACGCCTGTCCACGTCGCGCGGACCCGGCAGGGCGTGCGCGATCCGTGCCGTCGTCGAGACCGTCAGCGCGTCGTACTCGAGCGAGAGCACCGTGACCCACGGCGCGACCGTCAACGCCGTCACGGCGAGCGTCAGCGCGGAGGCGGTGACCACGCGTCGCAGCCGCGCGTGCCGGCCGAGCCACACGCAGATCGCGACCAGCGCGACCATCACGAACCCGATCGGCAGCGCGACCGACTTCGCGTAGTAGGCGACGCCGAACAGCACCCCCACTGCGACCTGCGAGCGGCGTCGCACCGGCCACCCGGGCGCGAGCAGGCCGCTCGTGGCCAGGCACAGGAGGCCACCGACGAGGAGGTCCGGCGTGGTCGTCTCCACCGACGCCACCGCCGCGAAGAGCGCCGCGGCGAGCGTCCCGCCGACGACGCCGAGCGGCGGCAGCTCGAGACGCTTCAGCACGGCGAAAGCCCCGAACGTGAAGACGAGCGATGAGATCCCCATCACGATCCGCGCCGCGAACAGCGGCGACGGGACGAGGGGAAGCAGCGGCGTCATGAGCCAGCTCAGCATCGGGCTCCAGTAGCCGGTGATCGCGAGATCGAACGCGCCCGTCGCGTAATGGTGCGCGCTTCGCAGGTACGCGAAGCCGTCGACGTCCGCCTGGAACCGATCCTGCCACCCGATCACCGCGACGAGCACGATCTCGAGCGCGAAGACCGCGACGATCGCGCGCGGGAAGAGGCGGCTCGGCGCGGGCGGCGGCGCCGGTGCGACGCCCTCGTCCAGCGACACGCCGGCGGGCTCCTCCTCATCGACGAACAGGTGATCGATCGGGGGGGTCGGCGCGTCCATCACGCGCCCGCCGCCGCGCGTCCGAGGAAGTACAGCTTCCCCCGGCGCACCCGCGTGCGCTCGGGACGGAAGTGCCGCTCGAGCCGCGCCCGGACCAGGTCCGGCTGCGCGAGCCACGCCTCGTACGTCGCGCGCTCGTGCTCGACCATCGTCGCGAGCGCGTCGAGCCGGCCCCAGGCGCGCCGCAGGAGCCTCGACGCGCAGCACGCATCGACGAGGCTGAGGAACGGCGTGGACCACGGCTCGACCACGACGACACGCCCGTTCGGCACGAGCACGCGCCGGATCTCCGCCAGCACGCGATCGAGATCGGCCGGCAGCTCCGCAAGGTGGTGCAGGCCGCCCTGCACGACGACGACGTCCGCGACGCCCGCCGCGAGCGGCAACGAGCGGCAGTCGGCGACGATGCACGCGGCCGCGCCGCGGTAGCGCGCCAACAGAGTCGGCGAGAGATCGATGCCGGTCAGCCGGCGGAACCCGAGACGCTCGAGCGCCACGAGTCCGTTGCCGCGCCCGCAGAACAGCTCGACGACGTGCGATCCGCGGGCCCACGACGGGGCCCCGAACCAGCGCAGCCGCCGCGTGAACTTGCGCACCTCGCGCGCCGGTGACTCGAACCGCTCGTACGCGGCCTCCCATGCAAGGTCGCCGGCCGCGGTCGGCGCAACGGAGGCCGCGCGCGCGGGAGCGGCGGGCTCGCGCCGCGGACGCCGGCCCCGGCCGGGCTCCCGTTCCCGCGCCCGCGCGCCGGCCTCGGTCAGCACCGCGGGCGTGATGCCGCGGTC
>CAZXBB010000322.1:0-12560 GCA_964638815.1 uncultured Isosphaeraceae bacterium | reverse complement strand
GACGGCGACGGCCGGGTCGGCTTCACCGACGTCGTACTGCTGCTGCACACGTGGGGCGAGTGCGAGGCGCCGTGACGCAGGGAGGCGGGTCGGGCGGGTCGGGCGGGGTCCAGCGGTACGGGCTCGGGCGCGACCGGACGGCGCCCGCGGCGTCCGATCGGCTACGTCCGATCGGCTGCGCCCGGACGGCTGCGCCCGGATGGCTGCGCCCGGACGGCTGCGCCCCATCGGTGGCGACCGAACTCCGCCCGCGATACCGTGAAGTGCGTTGCGCCCGTAGCTCAGCAGGATAGAGCACCGGTTTCCTAAACCGAAGGTCGGAGGTTCGAATCCTCCCGGGCGCGTTTGCGCCGGGTCGCCGACCGGCGGTTCGCCGCGGATGACCTCCATGCCCGTCACGAGCCGACCGTCCTCGCGGACTCCGTGGAGCGTCGCCATGACCTCCGCCTGCGTGACACCGTAGTTCGACGCCGCGAAGTCGGGCGACGCGATGTCGGTGAGCTTCAGCCGCCCGCGGCCGCGGTCGAGGCGACGGAGGAGCGCCGCCTCGCGCCGGCAGAGCGGGCACTCACCGTCAACAAGGATCTCGAAGGGGCGACGGGACATTTCGCGGATGGTTTCGGGGGCCGGAGGCGGATGGACTCAGCCGCGCGTGGCGGGCGGCGACGCAATTCCCGGGCCCGACGAGCCTCAAGGGCAATCGGTTGCCGGGGCTCGCGTTATCCACTGGCGGCCCGTTGAAGAGCTGGGGCGTTGCCTGAACCATGCGGGTCCGGGCATGCGAAGTCCATCCTGGAGTGTATCGGTCAGCGCGCGATACGATCTTCCCCCATGCACCACCCAGGCTGCCGGTTGCTCGTACTCTGTCTTCAGCTCACGCTGCTGGTCGTCGCCGGCTGCGTGACGGACCGGCCCGCGGAGGCCGATGCCGATGCCGCGCCCGCATTCCGGCTGCGTCCGGTGGAGGCGTCCCGCCTGCGCGTGGAGCTGCTCGACATGGCCGAGCGGGACCGCTTCGTGCGGACCCGCGACTACGACGCCATGAGGGCGTCCGAGCGGAGCGCCGCACTCGCCCTCTGGGAGCGGACCGACCGCGAGAACACGGAGCGTCTGCGTCGCATCGTCACCGTGCTCGGCTGGCCGACCCGCGCCGACATCGGCGAGGACGGCACGAGGGCCGCGTTCCTCCTGTTGCAGCACGCCGACATCGATCCTCAGCTGCAGGAGGCGTGCCTGCCACTGGTGCTGGCGGCCGGCGATCGCGGCGAGATCCCCAAGGAGTCGATCGCTTACTTCACCGACCGGGTGCTTGCGCGTCAGGGCAAGCCGCAGATCTACGGCACGGTGTACAGCGTTCGCGTGGACGACAACGACGACACCGTCACCGACGAGAACGGGCGCCCGATTTATCTCCTTCCGATCGTCGAGAACCCCGAACGCCTCGACGAGCGGCGACTCGCGATGGGGCTCCGTCCCTGGGCCGAGTACGAGGCGGAGATGGCGCGGACGCAGGACCGTCCGCCGTCCGCGCGGCCGCGCACCGCGGTGGTCGCGGAGGAGTGACCGCGTTGCGCCCGGATCGGGTGTTCAGCACGGTCCCCACGCGGCGAGAACCTCGAGCACGTCGGCGAAGCTGACGGCGTAGTCGCCCGCCGGTGAGGTTCTCCGGGCAGGGGGGATCGACCGGGCACGGGCACCACGCGCCGAGCACCCGCAGGACATCCTGGAAGCGGACGTCGCCGCTGCGTCAGATCCTGGGCCGCTCCGGATTGGCCGGCGGCCGCCCACCAGGACCCGGTCCGCTCGCCCCGGGGTCAGGGACTTCGCGGGGGGGGCAGACTGACGGGGCAGACTGGCGGGTCCGGCTGGCGCGTCAGGCTGGGGCGCCTCTCCGGGTCGAGGCGGTCGGCTCCGCCCGGCCCCTTCCGTTTTTCGCTGACCTGCCCACAAGGCCCTGTTATGCTCGCGGAAGCACGAATCGCCGGCGAAGGAAGAGCGCGCCGGTATCCAGAGTCGTCCGAGAACCATCCAGGAGCTGAAACATGTCTTTGAGGTCCCGCCCGGTGCTCATGAGCACCATGATCGCGGCGATCGGGTTCGGCACAACCGTCGGTGTGGGCTCCCCGGAGCCGTCCGACCAGCGCACCATCGAGGTCCCGAACACGAACGTCGTTCTGAGGGTGTGGGAGGGGAAGAACGCGAACGGCGCGCCGACGCCGTATTACACGATCACGCGGGAAGGCCGGACGATCATCGCGCCGCGGCCGACGTCCTACGTCATCAAGCTGCGGCACGGTGACTTCGATCCGCTCGCGCCGGCGCCGCAGCCGGCCATCGAGGCGGACTTCGCCGCCGGCGCCGACACGGACCTGTACCTCGTGCAGTTCGTCACGCAGACGTTGCCCGAGTTCCGCGACGCGATCGCCGCGGCGGGGGGCCAGGTGCGGAAGTTCATTCCGAACCACACGTTCGTCGTCGAGATGTCGCCGGACGCCGTGGCGAAGGTCAACGGACTGCCGTTCGTCCGGTGGGTCGGCGAGTACCACCCGGCGTACAAGCTCGAGGAGCTCATGCTGCGCAACGCCGACCAGGGCGAGGCGCTCTTTCCGCTCCAGAAGTACAACATCATGGTGTGGGAAGCCGGCATGACGCAGAAGGACGCAGTCGCCGCCCGCATCCGCGCGCGCGGCGGCGTCGTCGATCGCGCGCACGCGGGCAAGTTCCTGCTCGAGGCAACGCTCACGCCGGACCAGCTCTTCGAGATCGTCCGCATGAACGAAGTGGCGTTCGTCGACCGCTGGACGCCGTTCGAGAAGGACATGAACGTCGGCCGCGTTCTCGGCGGTGCCGACTACATCGAGGAGCAGGGCGGATACGTCGGAACCGGCGTGCGGGGCGAGATCATCGACCTCGGCTTCAGCGTCGAGCACCCCGACCTCCAGCATCACCCGCCGCTCCTGCACACCGCCGTCAGCGCGGACTCGCACGGCGCCGCGTGCTCGGGCATCACGTTCGGTGACGGCACCAACGATCCCACCGCGCGCGGCCTGCTGCCGGACGGGCAGCCGATTCTGGCGGACTGGAGCTTGATCTCCGTCGGGCCGGCGCGGTACGACCTGACCGGCGAGCTCGTCGAGGCGCCGTACAACGCGGTCTTCCAGACGGCGAGCGTCGGCAGCTCCCGGACGTTCCAGTACACGAACATCTCGGCCGACACCGACGCCGCGCTCTTCGACTTTGACATCGTGCACTGCCAGTCGCAGAGCAACGCGGGGAACCAGGACTCCCGCCCGCAGGCGTGGGCGAAGAACATCATCTCCGGCGGCGGTGTCTACCACCGCAACACCGCCTCCAGGAGCGACGACTCGTGGAGCGGCGGCGGATCCACGGGCCCCGCGTCCGACGGCCGCATCAAGCCGACGCTCACGATGTTCTACGACCAGATCCGCACCCTCTCGATCGGCAGCGGCTACACCTCCGGCTTCGGCGGCACCAGCGGCGCGACCCCGATGATCTGCGGCCACGTCGGTCTCTTCTTCGAGATGTGGTCGGACGGTATCTTCGGCAACACGGTTGACTCGCAGGGCTCGGTCTTCGAGAACCGCGCGCACATGACCACCGCCAAGGCAGTGCTCGTCAACACGGCGGAGCAGTACGACTGGCCGGCCGGCGGCACCAACGGCGACCTGACGCGCGTGCGACAGGGCTGGGGCATGCCCGATCTCGAGAACATGTACGACCACGCCGTCGCGGGCACGATCTTCGTGGTCGACGAGACTGACGTGCTCGAGGTCGGCGGGAGCACCGCGTACGAGCTGGACGTTCCGGCCGGCGCGAGCACCCAGTTCAAGGCCACCATGGTCTACGCGGATCCGCCCGGCGTGCCCGGCGCGTCGCAGCACCGCATCAACGACCTGAACCTCAGGGTCACGTCGCCCACGGGCGCCGTGTACTGGGGCAACAACGGTCTGCTGGACGGCCTCTACTCGACGACGGGCGGCGACCCGAACGACATCGACACGGTCGAGAACGTATTCGTCGAGAGCCCGGCCGTCGGCACGTGGACGATCGAGGTCATCGCGGCCGAGATCAACGAGGACGGCCACGTCGAGACCGGCGCGATGGACGCGGATTACGCGCTCGTCGTCAGCGGCGTCGTCGCGGGCAGCACGTGCGTCGGCGACTTCGACGGCAACGGCGACCTCGGGTTCCGCGACATCGTCTCCATCCTGGCGAGCTGGGGTCCGTGCGGCGGCTGCCCGGAGGACATCGACTCGAGCGGCACCGTCGGCTTCGAGGACATTCTGTACATCATCAACAACTGGGGGCCGTGCCCCTGATCGAGCCCCTGATCAGACCGCTGATCAGACCCCTGATCAGACCCCTGATCAGACCCCCGATCAGACGAATGACAGCGAGATCAACGCGAGCCCCGCGGGCAATCCGGTCCGCGGGGCTTTCTTGATTCCCCTTCCCGGCTTCCGAGCAACGGGCCCCGATTCCCGGTCCCCGGGCGCCGGGCCAGCGCGACCGGCGCGACCAGCGCGACCGGCGCGTCCTGCCCCCTCTGACAGCGACGTTCGACGCGGCATCTTGCATCCGGCGCCCGCCGTGGCACGGTGAAGGTGCCATGAGGAAGCTGCCCTATCGCCGGATCGCGACGACGCTGGCCGGCTGTTCGCTCACGATCGCCCGCCGGGTCGGGACGAACGTCGTCCGCGGCGCGACGCTCGTTGTTCGCGAGGTCCGCGACCTCTGCGCCGGACCCGCCGCGACGTCGCACCTGCGCAAGTCGCCCGTCGACGTGGACGAGATGGAGTCGGCGCTCCGCGTGATGCGACGCGACGCCGCGTAGAGCCGCGCACCGACCGTTGCCCCGCCTTCGGCTACCATGGCCGACCGATGGTTACGCACCTCCCCATCTCCCGCGCGCTGCGCGGCACGCGTCGCACCCGCGACATCCTCTCGGTGATGATGCGGTTCGGGTTCGACAGCGTCGTGCAGGATCTCAACCTCGATCAGCTCCTGCTCAAGGGACGCAAGCTCGTCGGCGTCGAGAAGGCCGACGCGTCCGTCCACCGGGAGCGTCCGGAAGTGCGCATCCGGCACGCGATGGAGGAGCTCGGCCCGACGTTCGTCAAGCTCGGGCAGGTGCTGAGCGTGCGGCCCGACCTCGTGCCGCCCGGCTGGGCGGAGGAGTTCGGCCGGCTCCAGGACGACGTGCCGCGCGTGGACTGGAAGGACATCCGCGCGGCGCTCGAGGCGGAGTACGACAAGCCGCTCGACGAGATGTTCCGCTCGGTCTCGGAGGAGCCGATCGCGGCCGCGTCGATCGCGCAGGTGCACCGCGCCGTCATGCCCGACGGACGCGAGATCGTCCTCAAGGTGCTGCGTCCAGGCATCCGGGACGTGGTCGAGGCCGACCTCTACATCCTCGCGCGTCTCGCCGAGTTCGCGGAAGAGCACTTCTCGAACCTCGGCTACAGCCCGACCCGCGTCGTCGAGCAGTTCGCGACGCAGCTCGGCGAGGAGCTCAATCTCGTCGAGGAAGGTCGCTCGACCGACCGCATGCGACGCGCGTTCGCGGACGACGAGCACGTCGGCTTCCCCGAGGTGATCTGGGAGGCGACCACCGCGAGCGTGCTCGCGCTCGAGGAGATCAAGGGCAAGCGTCTCTCGCGGCTCGATCCGGCGACGATGCCGGTCGAGGAGCTGGAGGCGATCGTTGCCCACGGCACCGACGCCGTCTTCCGCCAGTGCCTCGAGATCGGCTTCTTCCACGCCGATCCGCACCCCGGCAACATCATTGTGCAGCCGGGCGGTCGTGTCGTCTTCATCGACTGCGGCATGACGGGACGCATCGATCCGGGCACGGCGCTCGTGCTCGCCGACCTCGTCTACGGCGTCATCAACGGCGACCTCGACCGGGTGATCGACGTGACGATCCTGCTCGGTGACGCCGACCCGACGCTCGCGGAGGACCGCAACTTCCGCGCCGACACGTGGGAGTTCATCTCCCGTTTCCGGGACGCGAGCTTCGACCAGCTCGACATGGGAAAGCTGCTGAACGACTTCTTCGAGCGCGTGCGGCGTCACCACCTCCAGTGTCCGGCCGACATCGTCTTCCTCATCAAGGCGATCTCGACCATCGAGGGCGTCGGCGAGCGGCTGCTGCCGTCGTTCGACATCGCCGCGCACGTCGAGCCGCACGTCGAACGCCTGGTGAAGCGCCGGTACGGCCTGAGCTCGGTCCGGCGTCGCGTGCAGGAGACGTGGCTCGGCTACGCGGAGCTGCTCGAGCGTCTGCCGCGGCAGTTCCGCTCCCTCGTCTTCAACCTGCGTCGCAACCGCTTCACGGTGAACCTCGAGCACCGCGGCCTCGATCGCCTCACCGAGACGATCGATCACGCGAGTGCGAACATCGCGCACGCCGTCTTCATCGGCTCGCTCATGATGGGCTCGTCGATCCTGATCCTCGCCGACAGTTCGCAGGGGGGCTACGGCGTGCTCGCCGTGCTGGGCGGGTTGGGGTTCGGCATCTCGCTCGTGCTGGTGATCGGACGGCTGGTGCGGAATTTCTTCCGGTAGACGTTCCGGCAGACGTTCCGGCGGAAGTTCCGGCGGAAGTTCGGCGGACGCTATTCGGCTTCGTCTTTCGCCTCGCCCGTCAGCAGATCGCTCGCCGCCAGCAGCAGACCGCTCATGCTGCGCAGCAGCGTGCCCGCCGCCTGCGGCACCGCCTTCGCGGCCGTCGCGGCGGTCTCCGTCGTCATCTTCACCGGGTGCTTCACCGCCTCGGCGAGCGCCGACTCGATCGACGGGCGGACGTGAGCGGCCGTGCGCTTCGCGTGTTCAACGAGCGTCTTCGCCTGGCTCCCGGCGAAGGACGACGTGCCGCGGCCGACGCGCGTGACAGTGTCCACGAGCATGCCCTCGAGCGTGCGCAGATCCTCGACGGCCTTCTCGAGATCCTCTTTCGCGAACGTCTCGCCGCGTCCCCGTGCTTCTTCGAGGGCGAGCCGCGTGGCGTGGGCGGACGCGCTCAGGCCGTCGCCGAGCCCGTCGATGACGTCGCGCAGCACGCTGTCCGACCGGTCGGGGGCGGCGTTGCGCACCCCCGCGACGGCGCCCCCGATCATCTTCTCGGCCAGCGCGCCGAGCCGGTCGAGCTCGAGCCTGCGCTCGCGCACCGTATCGACGACGAACCGTCGCACCTTCTCCCGCACATCGTCGCCCCCGGCGGCGATGGTCTCCGCCCGCGCGGCGGCGTCGTCGAGCGGCTGGTCGTCGGGGGTCACGGTCATGGGTGGCGACTCCGTTCGATGGGGGCCGTGGTCACCTTCAATCGTATCCGCGACGTGCGGGCGACGCCGGAATGCGAACTTTCCGCGCCGGAAGCGCCCCCGCTCGCTGTTACCCTGAGAAGGGATGCCCGATCCGCCCGCCCAATCACGCGTCATCGTCTTCATGTTCACCGACATCGTCGGCTCATCCGCGTTGAAGGCCCGCCTCGGCACGGCGGATTACGCGGCCCTCCTGCGTCAGCACAACGACGCGTTCCGCCGCGTCCTCGCCGACGCTCGCGGCACGGAGCTCGAGAACCCCGGCGACGGGTTCCTGACCCGCTTCGAGACGGCCAGCGCGGCGATCGACACGGCGCTGCGGTTCCAGCACGCCCTCGCGTCGGGACCGTGGGAAGGCGAGCGGCTCGCCGTGCGGATCGGCGTGCACATGGGCGAGGTGCTCGAGCTCGACCAGGCCACGTCGAACGCCGAGAAGTTCGTCGGTACACCGATCGACATGGCGGCGCGGGTCGAGTCGCTCGCGTTGCCGCGACAGGTGCTGATGACCCGCGCGATCTTCGACGACGCGCGCCAGTACGTCCGCGATCATCCCCCAGTCGAAGGCGGCGATCCGCCCGAGCTGCAATGGATGGCGCACGGGCCGTACCTCTTCAAGGGCAACGACGAGCCGCTCGAGGTCTTCGAGGTCGGCGCGGTGGGCGTCGCGCCGCTGCGGGAGCCGCCGGACAGCGCGAAGGCGCGCCGCGCGGTGACGCCGGGTGAGGAGGAGATGCTCGGCTGGCGTCCGGCCCGCGGACGCGAGATCCCCGGGCGGAAGGGATGGGTGCTCGGGAAGAAGCTCGGCGAGGGCGGCTTCGGCGAGGTCTGGCTCGCGTGGCAGGAGAAGACGGGCACGCGCCGCGTGTTCAAGTTCTGCTTCGACGCCGATCGCCTTCGCAGCTTCAAGCGAGAGCTGACGCTCTTTCGGCTGCTCCGGTCGGCTCTCGGCGACCGGCCGGACATCGCGAAGATCCACGACATTCAGCTCGACCGGCCGCCGTTCCATCTCGAGAGCGAGCTGACCGAGCAGGGCGACCTCGCGGACTGGGCCGAGGCGCAGGGCGGCATCGACCGGGTCCCGCTCGCGACGCGCCTCGATCTCATGCGGCGGATCGCCGTGGCGACGGCAGCCGCGCACTCGGTCGGCATCCTCCACAAGGACCTCAAGCCGTCGAACGTGCTCATCGACGACGGCGAGTCCGGGCCGCGGCCCCGGCTCACCGACTTCGGCATCGGCGCGCTCATCGATCCCCAGCAGCTCAAGCGTCACGACATCACCGCGACCGGCTTCACTGAGACGCTGCTCGGCGGAAACGAATCGAGCCGCACGGGCACCCGGATCTACGCGCCGCCGGAGAGCCTGGTCGGCGAGGTGTTCACGATCGAGGGCGACGTGTACGCGATCGGCGTGATGCTCTACCAGATGGTGGTCGGCGACCTGCGTCGCCCGCTCGGCCAGGGGTGGGAGCACGACGTCGACGATCCGCTGCTGCGCGAGGACATCGCGGCGTGCGTCGCCGGGCGACGGGAGGACCGCCTCGGCAGCGCCGGCGCGCTCGCGGAGCGGCTCGAGACGTTGGGCGCACGCCGCCGGGCGCGCCGCCGGCGCGTCGTCTCCCGCGCGGCCGTCGGCGCGACCGTGGTGCTCGCCGTGCTGCTCGCCATCACCGCGGGGCTCATCGTGCGCGAGCGTGGCCTGCGCCGCCAGATCGCCGAGGAGCGCGACGAGGCGCGGCGGCAGACCGCGATCGCCGAGGCGATCAACGCGTTCCTGCGGGAGGATCTGCTCTCTTCCGTCTCGCCGTACGAGGATGGTCGCCACGTCACGGTGCGCGAGGTGCTCGATGCCGCGTCGCGCAACATCGAGGGCCGTTTCGAGGACCAGCCGGTCGTCGAGGCGGCGCTCCGCGAGACGATCGCCGTCACCTACTACGGCGTCGGGGAGTACGCGGCCGCGGCATCGCACATCGAGGCGGCGGTGGCGATGCGCCGCGCGCTGCACGGTGACGATCATCCCGACACGCTGTCCGCGCTCAACCGGCAGGCGGAGCTGCTGGTGCTGCGGGGCGAGTACCGGGAAGGGGAGGCGGCGTTCCGTGCCGTGCTCGAGGCGCGTCGGGCCGCGCTCGGCCCCGACCACCCCGACACGCTCGACACGCTCAACAACCTCGGGACCACGCTGAACCGCATGAGCCGGTACGAGGAGGCGCGCCCGCTGCTCGAGGACGCGCTCGCGCGCCGCCGCCGCGTGCTCGGTGACGATCATCCGCGCACGATCGGCTCGCTCGCCGACGTCGGCTTCACCCACTACGGGACGGCCGACTACGACGAGGCCGAACCGTACTGGGAGGAGGCGCTCGCGGTGCGTCGCCGGAGGCTCGGCGAGAACCACCCGGAGACGCTCCTGGCGATGAGCAACCTCGGCTACCTGCGTCGCGAGCAGGGGGACTACGCCGAGGCCGCGGCGATGCACACCGAGACGCTCGCGCGCCGTCGCGAGATCTTCGGCGACGAGCATCCGACGACGCTCGAGTCGATGAACTCGCTTGCGGACATGTACGACCGTCTCGGACGGTACGAGGAGTCCGAGCAGCTGGGGCGCGAGGCGCTCGAGATCCGTCGCCGCGCGCTCGGGGACGAGCATCCACACACGCTGAACTCGATGAACAATCTCGCGAACCAGTACGCGCGGCGCGGGCGCTTCGACCAGGCGGAGCCTCTGTACCGCCACACGCTGGAGACGCGACGCCGGGTGCTCGGTCAGGAGAATCCAGAAACGCTGACCTCGATGAACAACGTGGCGCTGTTCTACAAGCGCCTCGGTCGCCTCGACGAAGCCGAGAAGCTCTACCTCGAGACGCTCGAGACGCGGCGCCGGGTCACGGGCCCCGAGCACCCCAAGACCGTCGTCGTCATGAGCAATCTCGCAAACGTATATCGTTCGCAGGCGCGATACGAGGAAGCCGTGGCGCTGCTCGAGGCGGCGCTCGACATCCGCCGTCGCACGCTCGGCGCGGAGCACCCCCAGACGATCCGCATGATGAGCAGCCTCGCCTCGGCGTACAGCGACGCCGGACGGACGGACGAAGCCGAGCGGCTGTACCGTGAGTCGCTCGCGAAGAAGCGGGCGATCCAGGGCGACCAGCACCCGAGCACGCTGGTCACGATCGGCAACCTCGCGACGCTCTACGCAAAGATGGGGCGGCTCGCGGAGGCGGAACCCCTCTTCCTCGAGGCCGTCACCGGGGAGCGCAAGGTGCTAGCGGACGACGACGTGAGTCGGGCCTCAGCGCTGCGCGAGTACGGCAAGTGTCTGCGGCGGCTGGAGCGGTACGAGGACGCCCAGGCCGCGCTGCTCGAGGCGCTCGGGCTCTACGTCGCCGCGTACGGCGACGACGACGCGCGCACCGTCGCGCTGCGCGACGACATCGCCGACGTGTACGACGCCTGGCCCGCATCAGGCATGTAGCGGGTCGGTCGCGGCTCCGATCGACGTCCCGCTCAGGAGACAACTGATGACCCTCGATACAACGAATGCGATCGCCGCGCAACCAGCGCGGCAAGCCGGTCGCGTGAGCGTTCGGGCGAGCCGATGGCATATCCGCTCGATACGTCGAGGCTCGAACGAGCGGTCACGCGGTCGGATCGCCCGCTGGACGACCCGCTGCATGCATGATGCGGGCGAACATCGGCCCGAGGACGCCGCGGCGTACCGTTCGAGGTCGGTGGGGTGAGCCTCAGTCGGCCGTGACGTCCCGCCCGCGGATGCCGTCCGTCGTCAGGACGTGGAAGCTCGTCGCGGCCTGGTCGTAGCCGTAGTCCACGAGGTAGCCGTCGGCGCCCCAGACGGTGTCGCGTGACCACAGGCCCCAGTCTTCGTTCCGCGTCTGGACGCGCATTTGCTCGTCCGCGCGCATCGCCTGCCGCACGCCGACGGTCTCGACGTGCCCGTCGTAGAAGAGCGTCGCCGGGCTTGACTCGCGCCCGTGGTTGAAGAAGTACGGCTCGCAGAGGATGTTGCCGGGCGTGCTGAGACCGGGGTTGCACGAGGCGCGGGTGTTCTGGAGCCAGTGGTGCTCCAGCACGTGTGTCTTGAGGCTCGGGTAGAGCGTCCGCGCGAACGTCGGGCTGCGGAAGGCGCCAGGCATCTCCCAGGGATCGACCCAGCCGTTGAAGCTCGGGTCGCCGGGGGGGGCCATCATGGCGAGGGCGGCGGCTCGGCCTTTTTCGTCGATACGAGAATGAAGTTGGGCTCCACGCGCGACAGCGTCACGTCGCGCGGGAGGTCGAGCTGCTCCTGCGTAATCTCGATGACGTGCGACCCCCCGTCGAGCGAGGCGAGGCTCACGACGACGACCAGTTCCCCCTCGTCCACGAGATCGAACGCGCGCCTCGGCCCCTCGAGGGTGATCCGCGCCTCGGTGTCGCTCGTCTCGTCGAGCGCGAGCGCCGGGTCGAGTCCGCGCAGCTCGATCGGAACGGTCATCGTGCGCACCGCGAAGTCGGTCTTGCGGGCGAACCCGAGCCACAGGCCGACCGCGACGGCGATCGCGAGGACTGCGTTCTGAAGGCGGTGACCGCGCCACCACGCGCGTCCGTCCCGTCGCGCCGCGTTGTCCGTGTGCCGGGCGTGAAACTCGAGCAGGCGCGACGCCAGCGACGCCGCGTCGATGGACGTCAGCACACCGTGCTCGGCCACGCTGATCTGGCCCGTCTCCTCCGACACGACGAGCACCAGCGCGTCGCATGCCTCGGACAGCCCCAGCGCCGCCGCGTGCCGTGTGCCGTGCCCACCGCGCGCGTCGTGATTGGACGAGAGCGGGAGGTGGGTGGCGAACCGGGCGATGCGGCCGCGCTCGATGAGGACGGCGCCGTCGTGCCCCGCCGAGTGGTGGTCGAAGATGCTTTCGAGCAGCGGGGTCGAGAGCTTGCCGTCGATCTCGATCCCGCCGTCGATCGCGCGGTCCCAGGACTCCGCGCCCCGCAGGGCGATCAGCGCCCCGGTGCGGCGCTCGGCGAGGTGCGTAGCCGTTCTCGCGAGAACGTCCACCACCGCGTTTCCGGTCGCGGCGGGTGTGCGCGTCCGGCGTCGCAGCGTCCACGCCCCGACGTGGTCGAGGAGCCGTCGAAGGTCGTCCTGGAAGACGATGACGACGGCGAGGACGGCGACGGCGAGGATCGCCTGGACCAGCGCCCGCGTGAGGTACAGATCGAGCG
>CAZXBB010000321.1:0-15281 GCA_964638815.1 uncultured Isosphaeraceae bacterium | reverse complement strand
GTCACCCCGTCACTTTGCGTTCGAGCAGTATCGCCGGCACAGCGGATGCTCCGCGCACAACGCCCCGCGGGCCTTGCACGCCCGTCGGCCGTGCCAGATCAGGAGGTGGCTGAGCTGCGTCCAGTGCGGGCGGGGGAAGAGGGCCATCAGGTCGCGCTCGATCTTCGCGACGTCAGTTTGCCCGGTCAGGCCGAGTCGCCCCGCCACGCGCGTCACGTGCGTGTCAACGACGACGCCGACGTTGACGCCGAACGCGTTGCCGAGAACGACGTTCGCCGTCTTGCGCGCGACCCCCCGCAGGGTGAGCAGCTCGGCCATCGTCCGCGGCACGTCCCCGCCGTGCGTCTCGACGATGGTGGTCATGGCGGCGTGGATCGCCTTCGCCTTGTTGCGGAAGAGACCGATCGTGCGGATGTGCTTCTCGATCTGCGCCGGCGTGGCGGCGGCGTAGTCCTCCGGCCCCGGGAACGCCGCGAACAGCGCGGGCGTGGCCTTGTTGACGCCGGCGTCGGTCGCCTGCGCCGACAGGATCGTCGCCACCAGCAGCTCATGCGGCGTGCGGTAGTCGAGCTCGCAATGCGCGTCCGGGTAATGCCGGCCGAGCGCGTCGAGCACGCGGCGCGCCCGCGCCTTCTGCTGCGCCGTCTTGCGCGGGAGGTCGAACGCGGCCTTGGTCGTCGGGTGGCCGGTGCGCGTGGTGCCGCCCATGCTCATGCTCATGCTCATGCTCATGCTCATGCTCATGCTCGCCTCGACAGCGCCGGCGTCTCGAGGACGGGGCCCGGCGGGTGGACCCGCTTCACCGGAGGCACGGCGAGCGCGGACGGCGACGCGACGACCGCGATCACCAGCAGCCCGAGCGTCGCGGAGAAGAGGTCGCTCGCTCGCGGGTGCATCCCGTCGAAGGCCGCGCGGTGGCCGGCGGCCTGCGCGACCTCGCCGGCCTCCGCCGCGCTCCAGTAGCCGCGGAGCTCGCGGTTCATCGCGGGCGAAAGCGTGGCGGCGCGCCACGCGAAGAGCCCGGCGGCGATCGTGATCGCCGCGACCCGCACGACGTTCGCGAACCGGCGCAGCGAGCACCGGAACGCGAGCCACTGTACGACCACCGTCAGCAGCACCACTGCGGCCGCGCCCGCCTGGACGACGTCGACGAGCGTGAAGATCGGCTCCATCACCTTGCCCGCCGCGATGCGTCCGTGGTCCGCGGCGGGAAGCGCGGAGAAGGCATCGAGCGTCAGCCCCAGATTCGGCAGCACGGTGAACGTCGTCGCGGCGGCGATCGCCGCCGCCACCAGCACGCTCACCCAGATCGTCAGCGCGAGCCAGTAGACCGTATTGCAGACCTTTGCCCCGCCGCTCATCCCGCGTCGCTCCTTTCGTCGGGGGCCGGGGTCGGGGCCGGGGCCGGGACCGGCGAGCCGGCGGACCAGGTGGATCCGTCCGCCCATTCCTCGCGTTTCCAGATCGGCACCTGCGTCTTGAGCGCGTCGATGAGGAAGCGGCACGCGTCGAACGCCTCGGCCCGGTGCCCGCACGCCACCTGCACCAGCACGCTCGCGGCGCCGAGCGGCACGTCGCCGATCGCGTGATGGATCCGGATGGCGCAGCAGCCGTGCCGGTCCGCCGCCTGGCGCGCGAGGTCGCGCAAGACGCGCTCCGCCATCGGCCGGTACGCGTCATAGCTCAGACGCGAGAGCGCGCCGTGCGCCGGGTGCGTCTCGGCCCGCGTGCGGCCGAGGAAGACGCACTCGCCGCCCGAGTCGGCTGGATAGGGGACGAAGGGCACCGCGTCCACGGGACGGTCCACGAGCTGGATGTCGATCTCGGCCGGTGGCGTCACGCCGCAATCGTAGCGGCGTTTGACGACCCGGGAACGCGGACGATAGCGTGCGCCCGATGCACCCCGTTCATCCCGCGCCGCTCCCGCCCCTCGCGCCGACGCTCGAAGCGCTGCCGCTGGCGCCGCGGCGCGCCCTGGAGCGTCTTGCCGCGCTGGGACTCCGTCACGTGCAGCTCAGCGCGACGCAGGGCGGTCTGCGCCCGCGCGACCTCGACCGTTCCGCGCGTCGCGACCTGGCCGCGATCCTGCGCCGGCATGAACTCGCCGTCTCCGGCATCGACGCGTGGATCCCCGCGGCGCACTTCCTTGATGCCGCGCGGGTGGACCGCGCGGTCGCGCTCGTGGTCGGGACGATCGGGCTCGCCGAGGATCTCGGCCGGTGTCCGGTCAGCCTGACGCTGCCGGCCGCATCCGGGATCGCGGGTGCGATCCTCGGGCCGGCGGCCCAGCGCGGCGTACACGTGGCCGATCATGCCGTCACACCGTCGCCCGACGCGGCCGTCGGCATCGATCCGGTCGCCTGCCTCGCCGCTGACGTCGATCCTGCCGCCGTTGCGACCGCAGCGGGTCCGCGTCTCGCGTCGGCGCGGCTCGCCGACCTGCTGACCTCCGGCATGCGGGGCCCGATCGGAAGCGTCGAGGCGCGGCTGGACGTGCTCGCGTACCGCGTCGCGCTGAGCGTTGCCGACTACGACCGGGCGGTGGTGGTTGACGTCCGGCAGTGGGTCGATCCCTGGGGCGGTCTCACGCAGACGCGCGAGGCGTGGCGATGACGTCCTCACGACCTCCGCGCCCACACGAGATGCCCGAGCTCCGGCAGGATCAGTTCCCGCATCGCGAGGTCCACGGCCTTCGGCGAGCCCGGCATCGCGAAGACGAACGTGTCGCCGCCCGTGTCGTGGACGGTCATCCCCGCGGTCGCGCGGCTGAGCATCGCCGCGGAGCCGACCTGGGCGTGGCTGATCATGCGGAACAGCTCGCCGAACCCTTCGAGCTCCGCCGCGAGCAGGGGACGCACCACGTCGATCGTCGTGTCGCGTCGCCCGAACCCGGTCCCGCCCGTCGAGAGGACGGCGCGCACGGCCGGATCCGCGATCCACGACTCCACCTGCGCGCGGATGCGATCCGGCTCGTCGGGGACGATCGTGCGCGCGTGGGCGATGTGCCCGGCGGCCAGCAGGAGCGTCTCGAGCGTGTCGCCGCTGATGTCGTTCGCCCGGGTGCGCGTGTCGGAGATGGTCAGAATCGCGCAGGGGACCGCGCGCGAGTCGGGATGGGCTCTCGCCAGTTCACGGTGCCCGGCGTCCGGGTCGTTCATGGCATGTACGATACCCCCCATGCCCGTCATCGCCCACGGTGTGGACCTCGTCGCGATCGATCGCATCGGCGACATGCTCGAGCGGCACGGCGAAGCGTTCGTCGAGCGTTGCTTCACGCGCGGCGAGCGGGCATACGCGGACGCGGGGCGAAAGCGCCGGTCGGAGCGGTACGCGGCCCGGTTCGCCTGCAAGGAAGCGGTCCTCAAGGCGCTCGGCACGGGATGGCGCGACGGGATCCGCTGGACCGACATCGAGGTCATCAACGAGCCGTCGGGCCGGCCGCGCGTGCGGCTCACGGGCCGGTGTCTCGAGATCGCCGCCGCGCTCGGCATCGAGATTTGGCACGTCAGCCTCAGCCACGCCGGAGCGTTGGCCCGATCCGCCCCGCCGGATGGACGCGCAGGCTTTGCCGTCGCATCGGTGATTGCCTGCGGTTGCGGCGAGAATGTTGAAAACCTGTCGTAACGGCCGAGGTGGACTTGTGGACCTCCAGCGAGCATGATGCCCCCCATGGCCAGGCGATCCGGTTCGAGGCCGCTTTACGAGTTGATGGTGCGACGCAGCAGCGTCGCGCGCACGCCGCCGGAGGAGCTGGCGCCCGCGCCGGTGGACACACCCGTCCCCGGAAGCACGGGGCTGCTCACCGGGCGCTCGCTGCGCGTGCCGATGGGTTACGTCATGCTTTCCATCGCCGGGCTGCTCGTTTCGCTGGTGATCGTCTACATGTACGGCACCCACCAGGGCCGGCAGTCGATGCATCGCGAGTACGAGCCGTATCTGAATTCAGGCGGACTCGCCGATCCCGCCCAGTGGGCGAACGATCCGCTCGCCCGCGGCGAGGAGACCGTGGGCGGCCTCGCGGTCGAGCCCGATTGGGATGAGACCGCGGACGACTCCGGCGTCGCTGCGGACGTGGTTCGCGGCGGTGGGGCCCCGGCGCTGCCGCGGGTCGCGCCCGACGGCCGGCGTCCGATCGACTCCGACCCCCGCGAGGACGGTCTCTACTACCTGGTCCTCGCCGAGACCCGCCCGGAGGGGGCCATGCGGCTCGCCGGGTTCTGCCGGGAGCACGAGCTTGATGCCTACGTCATTCGCCGCAATAATTCCCGATTCTGCCGGGTGATCGCCCTGCCCGGCCTGCCGAGCCGCTCCGACACCGACCCGGAGTACCGCCGGCTGTACGAGAAGGTCCTCCGCGTGGGTCGCGCGTGGAAGGCCAGGTACCCGGGCGACCGGGATCTCAGCGACGCGTATCTGATCCCCTGAACCCCGGAGCCTCGCCGCGGGGGTTCGGGACCTTCTCGAACCCCGTCCGGCCGACGTGACAGGAACACCGCGATGAGCCTCCACCGCAGTCTGAAGACCAAGCCCGCCGCCCTCAACCAGCACCGCAACGTCCTCACCCGGGCGGAGCGTATCTCGCGGCTGGCGGACGAAGATCGCTTCGATCCCGAGGAGGCTTCTCCCCTCGCCCTCGTCAAGGTCGCCAACCGCCAGGTGGTGACCAAGAAGAAGAAGAAGGAGGAGGAGAAGTCGGACGAGACGACTGAAGGGGGCGCCCCCCGTGCGGGCTCGTGACCGCGTCCCGCATCGGAGGACCGATGCCGTCCGAGACGTCAACCCCCGAGCCGACCGTGCGCGGTCAGCGTGACTTCGACGCGCTCATCAGTGCCCGCGCGCGCTCGATCGACGTCTCCGGGATCCGCCGTGTGTTCGAGCTCGGCGCGAAGCTCGAGGATCCGATCAATCTCTCGATCGGGCAGCCGGACTTCCCCGTGCCCGACGCGATCAAGGACGCCACGATCGATGCGATCCGCGCCGACCGCAACGGCTACACGCTGACCCAGGGCGCGCCCGAGCTGCTCGAGGCGGTGGAGCGGCGCCTCCGCGACGACGTCGGGTGGACGATCGGCGACGACACCGGCCTGCTCGTCACGAGCGGTACAAGCGGCGCGCTCTTCCTCGCCTGCCTCGCCGTCCTGAACCCAGGCGACGAGATAATCGTCCCCGATCCGTACTTCGTGATCTACCCGGCGCTCGGCGGGATGTGCGGCGCCCGCGTCGTCGCCTGCGACACCTACCCGGACTTCCGCATGACGGCGGAGCGTGCGGAGCCCCTCATCACGTCGCGCACGCGGATCGTCCTCGTCGATTCGCCCTCGAATCCCTCCGGGGTCGTCCTGACCGGCGACGAGCTGCGCGATCTCGCCGACCTGTGCCGGCGACGCGGGGTGCTCCTCGTGTCGGACGAGATCTACGACGAGTTCACGTACCCCGAAGCGCGGGAGGGCGGACGGACGCCGAGCCCCGCCCGCTTCGGCGCCGACATGCTCCTCGTCCGCGGCTTCGGCAAGTCCTACGGATGCACCGGCTGGCGGCTCGGCTACGCCGCCGGACCCTCGACGCTGATACGGGAGATGGCCAAGCTTCAGCAGTACACGTTCGTGTGCGCGCCGTCGATGGCCCAGGTGGGCATCGCGTGCGCCTTCGACGTGGACATGCGGCCGCATGTCGAGGCGTACCGGCGCCGGCGCGACCTGGTGCTCGAGGCCTTCGAGGGCGTCGCCGACGTGGCCCGACCGGGCGGCGCCTTCTACGCCTTCGTCCGCATCCCCGATCATCTCGGCATCACCGCGACTCAGTTCGCCGAGCGTGCCGTCGAGCGCAACGTCCTCGTCATTCCGGGGGCCGTGTTCAGCGGCCGGGACACCCATTTCCGTCTGAGCTACGCGACACCCGAGAGCAAGCTCGCCACGGGTCTCGGGATCCTCCGGGAGATGCTCTCGCAGGCGTGGCCCGAGCGCGGGTGACGGGGGGCGCGGCGTCCGACCCGATGTCCGACCCGGCGCGCACGACCTGGATCGATCCGGATCGCCCGCCGCTTGGGCCGATTATGCGGTCGCGCATGGATTATTTCCGGGCGAATCGCGCGAAAAAGTGTTGCTCCGCCACGGGCCGTTTGTCATAGTAGACCCGGAAGGTCCTGCTTCCGGCACGACTTACGACACGCCATCCACCCGCCGCCGAAACGGATTTTTCCGTTCGGCGGTTTTGCTTTTGCGCGGCCCGTTTGCGCGGCCGAGCTTCTGGCTGGGAGGTTCGCGCGGCGGCGGTCCATCAAGTGATTGTCTGACGGGAACTTACGTCCGGCTTCCCGTCCGTGGTCGGGCTGCGCACGAAAAAAGGGACACCGGCGCAGCGCGCCGGTGCCCCTCGTCTTTCCGGTAGATCGGCGAAGCTCAGCCGTCGTCCTGCGTGGAAGGCGGATCCTCGGTGTCGTCGTCCGATTCCTCGCCGGCCGTCAGGCCCATCTCCGCGCCGGGGGCCGCACGCGGGGGCGGGGCGTCGCGTCGCTCCGTCATCTTGTCGTCGTCGGGGTCGCTTTCCTCGCACCCGGGGATCATCACGCACATGGTGATTGCCGCCAGGATGGCCAACAGAGTCCGCGTCATTGGGTCTTTCCTTTTCGACTGAGAGGAGACCGGTCGGCCGGAACCGCCGTCGCCGGGCCGGTCCGCCGCGGCACCACTCTACCACCTTCGTGGACCTCGGGCGACTGCGTCACCCCCGGGTGAGCGGTCGAAAAACCCCGTTGAAGCACTGGGCGACAACGGGGCGGAGGGGAGAAAGATGCTGATTTGGTGAGAATAGTCTTCGGACAGACGTCCTCGCGGGCCACATTATTTCACCGGGTTTTTCCCGGGTCGGGCGGACGGGCCCCCGCCCGGGGATCAGTCCTGCCCCCCGAACGCGTACGACCCGCCCGTCAGCACCCGCTCGAAGACGTCGATCAGGCGGCTGACCTGGTCGCTCGAGCGGTGCTCCGCCGCGACGCGGTCCCGCGCGCCGGCCCCCAGTCGCCGGGCGGTCTCCGGCTCGCTGATCACGCGCGTGATCCGTCGCCCCCATTCCTCCGCGTCGCCTTCCTCCACGATGCTCGCGGACACGTCGTCGACGAGCATGTCAAGGAACGGATCGCCGCCGGCGATGACGGGCATCCCGAGCGACATCGCCTCGAGCATGATCGACCGCAGCTCGCCGAACTGCTCCGGCAGCATGAGGATGTCGCAGCGCGTCAGCAGCGCGCGATGCTGCGACGCGTCGGTGAGGGCGGAGATGTGCTCGAGCAGGTTCAGCTTTCGCACGTGTCGCCAGATCTCGTGCTCATTGGGTCCGTTCAGCTCGAGGAACACCTGGACCTGCGGCATCTCGCGCACGACGCGGCTGAGGCCGTTGAGCAGCGCGCGGTACGCGGGGACGTCGCGCGCGCCGCCGATGACCGCGATCGCGATCGACTTCTGCGGTTCTTCGAGCACCGCGCGCGGCGCGGACGGAAGCGCGACGCCCAGCGGGACGAGGCACACGAGCTCCGGGTCAACGCGCTCGCGCAGCGACCTCGCCATCGGTCGCGTCGGCGCGACGTAGGCCGCCACCGTCCGCGCCGCGCGGCCGCGCGGCACGGACCGGATCTGGCCCGCCGACCAGACGTCGACCGCCAGCGGCCGGTCGAGCGTGCGCGAGACATCCAGGCCGACTGCCCAGGCGGATTCGCCCATGGCGTAGAGGACGTCGGGCGCGTCCTTCTCCATCGCGGCGACGAGCCGGGACGCCCGGTCGCGGCGCATCCAGGGCAGCACCCGCATCGGCGCCGCGACCCGCGTCGCGAGCGCGATCCGCTGCTCGCCCTCGTCAACGGCCGCCGAGACGATCGGCTCCGGCACCACGCGCGTGAGACGGACGCCCTCGCCGATGAGACCGATCGACAGGCGGTTGAGCGTCGGTTGCTCGTGCAGCAGTCGTTCCTCGTCGACGATCAGGGCGACGTGCATCGGCGGCTATCCGATCGAAGGGGCGGCGCCCGGGTGCGCGGCGCGCTCCCGGAGCGGGGGGGCGACGGCGGAGGCGAGACGATCCCTCATCGCCGGGGGGAGGCGACGCGGGCGTCGCGTGGCCAGGTCAACGAGGACCCACAGCGTGGCGGCCCGGCACACGACTCGCCCGTCGCCGGGGCGGATGATCGTGTACTCGCGCCACGATTTCACACGCTCGACGTCGCGCACCCACGTCGCGACGACGAGCTCGTCGCCGAGCCGCGTCTCGGCCAGGTAGTCGATCTCGTGGCGGGCGACGAACCACATGATGCCGCCGGACAGGAGCCACGCACGCGTGAGGCCGAGGCTGTCCGCGTGGAGCTCGGCGGCGCGGTCGAGCCAGCGCACGTACTCCGTGTTCGTGACATGCTCGACCACCGTGCTCATCTCGCCGCCGCCGACGCGCAGGTCCGCGAAGAAGACCCGGTCCGACGGCACCGGGAACCCGGCGGCGTCGAACCCGGCCGTGCGCGGAACGAGGTTCGGCGTCGCGGGCGGATTCATGCCGGGGCCCCGCCTGCGTCCGCGGCGCCCTGGTCCCCGGGCGCGTCGGGCTCCGCCGCGCGCGAGGTCGCGGCGTCACGCGGCGCCGGCGCCGGGTCGGGACGGCCCGGGTCGATCGAGCGCAGGTACGCCCAGGAGTACAGCCCCGTGTCGTGCCCGTCGGAGAACCGGATGCGGACCGCGTAGTTGCCGATCATCTCCGCATCCACGGCGGTCAGCGGACCGGTCGCGGTCGCGGCGCTCGCCGGCAGAACCGTGAGCGGATTGCGCGCCATCTCCTCGCGCAGCGCGCGGGCCTCGGCCGACGGCGACATCCGGCGGAGGTGCCCGATCGGGAAGAAGCTCCGCGTGCCGTCGCGCCATTCGACCGTCAGCCCGCGTTTCCGGTCGAGATCGAGATGAACGGGTCGCTCGCTCATGGTGGCGAATTCATTCTATCGGCCGGGTGCGGCCCGGCCCTCCCGGCGGCGACGGCTGGTAGAGTGAGCCGCGCGCATGCCCCACGCCGCCGACCGACTCATCGACGCGATCACCCGCTGCGCGGCCCCGGTCTGCGTCGGCATCGACCCGGTGCTCGAGCGTCTGCCGCGCACCGTGCGGGGCGCCGGCGGCGAGCGCGACTCGCCGTCCGACGCGGTGGCGTCCGTTCGCTCGTTCGTGCTCGGGGTGCTCGATGCGGTGGCCGCCCACGTTCCGTGCGTGAAGTTCCAGTCCGCCTGCTTCGAGCGGTACGGTCACCTCGGCGTTCGCGCCCTGGCGGAGCTCATGTCGGCGGCGCGCGAGCGCGGGCTCGAGGTGATCCTTGACGCGAAGCGAGGCGACATCGGCCTCTCCGCGGAACACTACGCGGCGGCGGCGTTCGGCGCAGCCGGCTCCGCGCCGGCGCCGGTGGACTGGATCACGGTGAACGGATACCTCGGCGCCGACGGGATCGAGCCGTTCCTTCGCCCGGACCGCGGCGCGTTCGTGCTGGTGCGCACCTCGAATCCCGGCGGCGACGCGATCCAGACGCGGAAGCTCGCCGACGGCCGCACGGTGGCCGAGTGCGTCGCGGGCGTCGTGTCGGATCTCGGCGCATCGAGGGTCGGAACGCACGGCTTCAGCGCGCTCGGCGCCGTCGTGGGCGCGACGAAGGCGGCCGACGCCGAACGCCTCCGCGAGATCATGCCGCGGCAGATCTTCCTGGTGCCCGGCTTCGGCGCGCAGGGCGGCGGCGCGGACGACGTGAAGCCGATGCTCGATGCGAGCGGCCGCGGCGTGATCGTGACGGCGAGCCGGTCGGTGATCTATGCGGGTGATCCCGACTCGGCCGGCTGGACGGGCGCAGTGGCCGACGCGGCGCGTGACCTGGCCGAGGTCGTCGGTCGCGTTTGCGGCCTGCGATAGGTTGTGTCTGACGGATCCGGAAACCGTCGGAGCACGGTCATCCCCGCCCTGGCTGACGAAGTGGCAGGGTCAGCGGTGCCTGGCGAAGCCGGTGTCCGGATCGCCGACCACGAGGATCGCCAGCGCGTTCGTCGCCCGCGGCACCCCGAGCGGCTCGCCCGCGACGAGGATGCACGGGTCGCCCTTCGTCGCCCCGCCTCCCGCCTGGAGCCAGTCATCCATCATGCGCGTGAAGCCGGCGAGGCCGCCCGCGGGGACGTCCATGCGGACCGGCGTCACGCCGCGCAGGAGCTGCATCTGGCGGGCCGCCCGCTCGTCGCTCGTGACCGCGACGATGGGAACGTGGAAGTTGTTCTGGCTCAGGTACCGGGCGCCGCCGCCGCTCTGGGACCAGACGACGATGTACTTCGCGCCGACGTCCTGGGCGACGGTCCACACGCCGTGGGCGAGGGCCGCGGTGCGGTAGCCCGATTCAACCAGCTTCGCGGGCGCTGACGGTTGGGCGGGTCCCTGCGCGAGATAGCCCTCGGTGTGCCCGGCGATGCGGCGCATGTACTCGACGGCGATGACCGGGAAACGCCCGATCGACGTCTCGCCCGACAGCATCACGGCGTCCACCTGGTCGAAGATCGCGCCGGCGACGTCGCTCGCCTCCGCGCGGCTGGGCGCCGGACGTTCGATCATCGACTCGAACATCTGCGTCGCGATGATGCACGGCTTGCCGTACGCCTGGCTCGTGGCGATGAGCTGCTTCTGGATCACGGGGACGAGGGCGAGGTCCATCTCGACGCCGAGATCGCCGCGTGCGACCATGATCCCGTCGGCCGCCTGGACGATCGCTTCGATCCGGCTCACCGCGGCGGGAACCTCGATCTTCGCGATGATCGGCAGTCGCCAGCCGGGTCGGCCGCGCGTCTCGCAGCGCGTCCTGATCCCGAGTGCGAGCTCCTCCACGTCGTCCGCGCCGCGCACGAAGCTGAGCGCGAGGAAGTCGATCTCGTTATCGAGCGCCCAGTCGACGCAGGTCCAGTCGCGATCGGTCATCGTCTCGCAGCTCAGGTCGGACTCGGGCAGGTTGATGCCCTTGCCCGAGCTGATCACCCCGCCGTGCGTCACGCGGCACTCGATCGCGTCGCTCGCGCGGTCCACGATCAGCATCCGCACGACGCCGTCGTTGACGAGGAGACGCTGACCCGGCTCGACGTCATCCACGAGCGCGGAGTAGGTGCTGCTGAAGACGATCGGCTTGCCGCGCCCGTCGGCGACGATCGGCTCGCGCTGGAAGCGCACCCGAGCGCCCTTCTCCACCTCGACCCCGTCGCCGGCGACCTTTCCGACGCGGATGCGCGGCCCCTGGAGATCGCCCAGCACCGCCACCGGGCGCCCGAGACGCGTCGCCTCGGCCCGGATCCGTCGGACCGCCCCGGCGTGCTCGTCGAGGGTGCCGTGGCTGAAGTTGAGGCGGAACACCGAGACACCCGCCTCGATGAGCTTGCCGAGATTCTCGGACGAGGTCGAGGCCGGGCCGACGGTCGCGACGATCTTCGTGCGCGTCGAGTGGATGGCGGGAGCCGTCGGTTCCGGGGTCTCGAGCCGTCTTGTTGCAGTCCGGGTCATGGGAAGAGTATCGGCCGAACTCACCCGGCGGCGGAGATCAGTTGCGTCTGAGACAAACGCCGGTACAGCGGGCACCGCCCGAGCAGCTCCTCGTGCCGTCCCTGGTCCACGATCGCCCCGGCGTCCATCACGACGATCCGGTCGGCGTCGATCACCGTGGCGAGCCGGTGGGCGATGAGCAGCACGGTGCGGCCGCGGCCGAACTCGTTGATCGCTGCGGTGATGTGCGCTTCCGACTCGGCGTCGATCTGGCTCGTCGCCTCGTCGAGGATGAGCACCGACGGATCGCGCAGGATCGCGCGCGCGATCGCGATGCGCTGCCGCTGGCCGCCGGAGAGGGAGTTCCCCTGCTCCGCGATGGTCGCGTCGTACCCGCCCGGGATCTCCGAGATGAAGCGGTGGGCGTGCGCGCGGCGGGCCGCGCCCTCGATCTGCGCGCGGGTCGCGTGCCCGGTTCCGAAGCTGATGTTGTCCGCGATCGACCCGCGGAAGAGGACGGTCTCCTGCGCGACCACCGCCATCTGCCCGCGCAGGCTGGCGAGGCTGACGGTCGCGAGGTCGACGTCGTCGATGAGCACGCGGCCCTTGTCCGGCACGAGCAACCGCGGCACCATGCTGAGGAGCGTCGTCTTGCCGCAGCCGTTCGGGCCGACGATCGCGACGCGCTGGCCGTGTCGGATCTCGAGATCGATATCGCGGACGGCCGGCGCGCGCGCGCCCGGGGACGTGAGGCTGAACCACACCCACCCGCAGGCGCGTTGATGGCGGGGGAGCGCCGGTCGCGCGGTGCGCGTGTCTTCCTCGAACGGCTCGTCGAGCACGTCGAGCAGGCGCCGCGCCGGCGCCGACGCCGCCTGGATCTCGTTGACCAGCGAGGCGATCATCTTGAACTTGCTGCCCGCGAGGCCCAGCGCGCCGAGCGAGATCAGGAAGCTGTCGGCGTCGAGCCGGTCCTCGATGATCTCCCGCGCGGCGAAGATCACGAGTGCCCCCACGGTGAAGATGGCGATCGTCTCGATGAGCGGCCCCGACAGCGCCCGCGCGAGCCGCGCCCGCAGCTCCTGCCGCACCGCCTCGCGGTTGACGACGTCGAACTGAGCGATGGCCTGCCCCTCGGCCGTATTCGCCTTGACCGACCGCAGCCCCTGGATCGCTTCGGTGGCGATCCGCAGGAGGTCCTCCTGTCGTCGCAGGGACCCCTGCGTGCCGCGGCGGATCCGCTTGCCGAGCTTGCGGAGGATGATCGCGAGCAGCGGGAGAAGGATCAGCGCTCCGAGCGTGAGCGACTTGCCGACGAGGATCGCGACCGCGAAGAGCACGAGCCCCTGCGTCGCGTGCGCGACCGTCTTGCTCATGAGGGCCACGAGCCCCTTCTGGACGGCGGCCGAGTCGCGGATCACGCGGGCGATGAACTCGGATGCCCCGCGCGTCGTGACGCGGACGAGCGGCATGAACATCGCCGTCCGGAAGATCTCCATGCGGGCGTTGGCGACCGTCCGCGTGGCCACCGTGATGCTCACGTACTGGTGCATGAAGTTGAAGAACGCGCCGATCACCGTGAGGACGGCGATGAAGCCGACGATGGCGATGACGCCGTCGAGCCGCGATTCCGGAGCCGCCTCGATGATCCACTCGGGCACTTCGATCGGGATCCCCATCCACTCCCGCTGGGCGGCGTTGAAGTACCGCGCGATCTCCGGGAGGCTCTCGCCGTGCTCCGGGTCGGGTACGAGGATGAGCTTGACCGCGGGCACGAGCGACAGCAGCCCGACGCCCATTCCCAGCGCCGAGATGACCGCGAACAGGAACGCGACGCTGAGCAGCGCCCAGTCGCGGATCATGCGTCGCGAAAAGAGGAGGAACTCGCCCATGGCGGGGCCAGTATGACGATCGGGGCCCCGCTCGTACAGCGGTGCCCTATCTTGCCCCCCGATGCCGTCCGTCCTCTTCATCTCCAAGGGCCTGGCGAAGCCGTCGACGCGCTACCGGGCTTCGGCGTTCTTTGCCCGGCTCGAGGCGGCGGGCTGGGAGCCGGGGCACGTCGAGGCCGGACACACCATCCGTGATCGCCGCGCCGTGCTCGCGGCGGCGCGGGGCGCCGATGTCGTGGTCGTGCTGCGCAAGACTTTCGGCGGGATCTTCCGCAGGCGTCTGCGCGCCGCGGCGCCGCGACTCGTCTTCGATCTCGACGACGCGATCTTCGTGCGCGATGACGGGCGCGCGTCGCGTCTGCGGCGCCGACGCTTCGCCGCCATGGCGTCAGCGTGTGACGCCGTGTGGGCCGGCAACGGCTATCTCGCCGAGGCGGGCCGCGCCCTGGGCGCCGACGTCGTCGTCCTTCCGACGGCGGTCGAGCCCGCGCGCTACCGCCCCGCGGGGTCGCGGTCCGCCGCGACGACGGACCTCGTGTGGATAGGCAGCGGCTCGACCCGCAAATATCTCGAGCGCGTCGCGCCGGCGCTGGCCGGCGCCGCGGCCCGCGTTCCGAAGCTGCGTCTCAACATCATCGCCGACTTCACGCTCGCGGTCCCCGGTCTCGCGGTGCGTCCGATCCCGTGGGCCGACGCGACCGAGACCCGCGATCTCGCGGCGTCGCACATCGGCATCGCCCCGATGACGGAGGATGCGTGGACGCGCGGCAAGTGCGGGCTGAAGGTGCTCCAGTACATGGCCGCGCGGCTGCCCGTCGTGGCGGAGCGGGCGGGCGTGCACCGGGACATCGTGGTCGAAGGGGAGACGGGATCGCTGGTGGACACCGCGGACGACTGGGCGGACGCGATCGCGACGCTGGCGGGCGACTCCGCGAAGCGCGACCGCATGGGGAGCGCGGGCCGCGCGCGCGTGCAGGAGCATTACTCCGTTGACGCGGTGTTCGAGCGTATGCGGGGGTCGCTCGAAGCCCTCACACGAAATCGGCGTGGATGACGAAGTGCGCGTTTCGTTCCGTGCGGACACCACGCGGCCCTGTCCGTGCGCTGGACCGGGGCGACGGACCTGTCCGTCCGCACGGGCGGTCACTTCGCGGCCAGGGCTCCGCGCGGGGCGCGGGTGAGCGGATCGCAGAGTGCGTCGATCCCCTCCTCCGGCACGCGCACGACGCCGATGCCGATCGGGCGCGTGTCGTCCGGGGCGACGAACTCGATCGTCTCGAGCGGGGAGGCGGCGAGCTCGTCCCAGAGGCGGTGCACCTTGGTGTCGGGGCTGTCGGGCTGCGGGCGGATGTCGTGGAAGCCGATGCAGCCGCCGGGGCGGACGAGCGGTGCGTAGCGCGCAAAGTCGCTCCGCACGCCGTCGTAGGTGTGGTCGCCGTCGATGAACGCGAAGTCGACCGGCCCGCCGTCGAACAGCCCGCGCACGCGCTCCAGCGTGGCGTCGGCGTGGGAGTCCTCGCGCAGGAGCACCAGCGTCTGCTCCGCTCGCGCGAACGCCTGGTAGAGCGGAACGCGGTCGAGCGGGTAGCCGCCGCCGAATCGCCCGCCGGGCATGTCGACGCTGACGATGGTCGCCGTGTCGGCGGCGGCCTGCGCCCACAGGTAGAGCGTGCCGCCCTTGGCCGTGCCGATCTCGAGGACGCGCTGCGGCTTCATCGCGCAGACGAGCGCGTACAGGCTCTCGATCTCGACCGGATTCTGACGGGGCCGGATGGAGCGGTAGTAGCCGGCGCCGCGAAAGACGAACGGGATCGCGAACCGCGACGGTGGCGACGGGAGCCGGCGCTCGAGGGCGGCAAGCCGCGCGAGCGCC
>CAZXBB010000320.1:0-20352 GCA_964638815.1 uncultured Isosphaeraceae bacterium | reverse complement strand
TGCGCGGCCGCGTGCGCGTGCGCGTGAGCGTCCGCCTCCGCGTCCGCGTGCGCGTGCGCGTCCGCGTCCGCGTCCGCGTGCGCGCGCGCGTCCGCGTGCGCGTCCGTGTGCGCGACCGCGTGCGCGTCCGTGTGCGCGTCCGCGTGCGCGTCCGCGTGCGCGTCCGCCTGCGACCGCGATGGAACGGGGCCGGATTCCCGCTCGGCGCCGATCGCGGGAGGGGGGCCTATGCTGGTCGGGACCTCGGGAGGGCATCCATGGCCGGCGGCAGCACGCCCGCGGACGTCAGGACGATCGTCGTCGCCACCGACTTCTCGGAAGGCGCGAGCGGCGCCGTCGGGTGGGCGACCGGGCATGCGCGCGCGACGGGGGCGCGTCTCGTCTTCGTCCACGCCCCGGACACGGCGGCGGAGAGCCTGCCGGCGGAGCGCCGCCGCGCCGTCGATGCCGGTCTCGCCGATCTCGTTGAGGCCTGCGGAGCGACGGGCGTGTCCGCCACGGCTGCGTCTCGGCCCGGGCGCCCCTGGGAGGCGATCGCGGACGCCGGGGAGGAGTTCGACGCGGACTTCGTAGTCGTCGGCGCGCGCGGCCACACGACGCTCGCGAGTCTCCTCCTCGGCAGCACCGCCGATCGGGTCGTGCGGACGTCCCGCCGTCCCGTCGTGACCGTCCGCACGGGCGCGGCCGCGTCGTCGTCCGGGACCTTCCTCGCGGCGACGGATTTCTCGGAGGAGGCCGCACTCGCCCTTGCCGCGGCGGTGCGCGTGCTCCGTGTCCGGCCCGGGCGGCGATGCCTGGTCCTCCTGCACGCGAGCGCCCCCGTCGTCGGTCTCGACCCGGCCGCCGCGGCCGCCGTCGTCGCCGCGACCCAGAGCGAGACGGACGCCGTCGTGACCGGGCGATTGCAGAGCCTCGCCGCCCCGCTGGCCCAGGAGCCGTTCGAGGTGAAGTTCGCGGTGCGGATGGGGTACCCGGCCGGCGCGATCCTCGACGAGGCCCGGGCGAGCGACGCGGGACTCATCGCGCTCGGCACGCGCGGACGCTCCGGGCTCGCCCACATGATGCTCGGCAGCGTCGCGGAGCGCGTGCTCCATCACGCCCCGTGCCCGGTGCTCACAGTGCGGGATCCGTCCGCGTCGACGCGCGATGCGCCGGAGGCGTGAAGCGGCGCCCTCCCCGGCGTCAGCGCCTCATGGACACCGTCCCCGGAAGCTCGAGCAGAAGGTGTTCCCTGCGCAGGTAGCTGTGGCACCGCATGCACGCATCGGTGAGGACCACGTAGTCGCGATGAGCGGACTCGACGTCGCCGCGGCGGGCATGTTGGGCGATGCGGGCGGCGACCGCGGCGAATTCGTCGCTGAAGACCCCGTAGGCGACCGTGCGGTGCGGGCGAAATGCAGCCGACTCGCCGAGCAGCCTCAGATCGTCCGCATTCTCCGCGACCTGGACAAGGTCCTCCATGACGAGACCCTCGAAGAGCGCGTGCGTGTGGGCGAGCTTCGCCTGCATGACGCCCCGCACCTCCTCGATCCGAATCGGGAAGTGGCCCTCGTTGGTCATGACCTCCGTCGATCCGCCGCGGCCGGCCGCCTGCCCGGTGGTCGCGCGTTGCGCACACGCCGGGACGGCCGCGAGGGCGCTGATCAGGACGATGCTCGCGGAGGCCCGGAATCCGGGCATGAATCCGAACATGAGCGTGCTCCTTGTCGGCGGCATTCTGTCATCGGCCAACCCGGGCGACGACCGGTAATCGGCCCCCTTGCGGCGCCTTTTCGCCGCGAACCTCGCGGAAGGGGGCGGCTTTCCCGTGGTTTCAGAGGGGGGGCCCCCGCTCTAATTGCGTCATGGTCAGCAAGTCCGCAGACAGGGGGGGGCGCATGGAGAAGCGTGACACGCCGCCGGCGCGGGCGATCGATGTCGCCGACGACCTCCGCATCGCCCGGGACGCCCGGCACGAGCTGCGTCTCGACGAGCGGGTCGATGGCGAGCACATCAGCCTCCGTGTCGAGAACGGCACGGTCGGGCTGACCGGCGTCGTCTGCTGCCTCGACGAGAAAGTCGCGGCCCGGCAGGCCGTCGCGCGGGTCGCGGGCGTCCGGGAGATCGTCAACGACCTCGAGGTCCGGATCCCCGACGCGCAGCACCGCAACGACACCGACCTGGCCCGGGTCGTGAGGCGGGCGCTCGAGTCCTGCGGGGGCGGGGTCGCCCTCCACGTTCGCGCGACCGTCTGCGACGGCTGGGTTACGCTCGAGGGGGCGGTCGACCGCGAGGGCGAGCGCGACGCCGCGGGCCGCGAGGTGACGCGTCTCTCCGGCGTGACCGGAGTCACGAACGCGATCGTGGCGGGCTAGTCTCCGCCGGCCCCTCGCGCTGTCTGGATCTACAGCTCGACGAGACCCTCGCGAATCGCGAAGCGCACCAGCTCCGCGCGGTCGTGGATGTCGAGCTTCTCCATGATCGCTTCGCGGTGCCCGTCGATCGTCTTGGGGCTGCGACAGAGCGTCGCGGCGATCTCCGCCCGGGAGAGTCCCTTGCCGACCATGCGCAGCACCTCCTGCTCACGGGGCGTCAGCGCGTCGAGCTTCGTCGAGGGCGGCGACACGTCGCCCCGGCGCCGGCTCTGCTTCTTGGGCTGGCAACGGTCCTCGACCTTGGGGCTGAAGGCGAGCTCCCCGCGCACCACCTTGCGGATGCCCTCGATCATCTCCTCGGCCGCGTCAGCCTTCGAGAAGTAGCCCCAGGCCCCGGCCTTGATGGCGGCGCTGATGTAGTGATCGCGGACGTATGCGCTGAGGATGATCGTCTTCACCTTGGGATGGCGCCGACGCAGGTCGTCCGTCGCCTCGAACGTGTCCGGGCCCGGCATCTCGATGTCGAGCAGCACGACGTCGGGCTTCAGGCGGTCCACTTCCGTCACCAGGTGCTCGGCGCTCGGAAGCGCGCCCACGCATTCGAGGTCGTCCTCGAGCTCGAATCGCGCTTTCAGGCCGTCGATCAGGAAGGAGTGGTCGTCCACGCACAGGATTCGCGTCTTCGGTTTGTTGATCATGGTGTGCTCTCGCTGAAGGGGCGAACAGCCTCCGCGATGCGGTCGCGGAGCTGTTCGAAGTCGTCCGGCTCCGGGACGTGCAGCACGTCGAGATCGACCCAGCCGCCGTTGTCCGGACCACAGGCTATCACCCGCCGACCGGTGCGGGAAAGGAATTCGCGGGCGGACTCGAACGAGAGATCGTCCGCGTCCACGACCCAGACGTCGTCCCGGTCGGGATCCGGTCCGCGGTCCCGCCGCGCGTCGAGGCCCGCGGTGCGGAGCATCGTCTCGACGAGCGACGCGATGCGCGCATCGGCCAGGCTCACGACCGCGCCGGGGACGCGACCGGCCGCGATCGGCTGTACGCGTCGGCGCGCGGGCAGGATCATCGTCACCTCGGTGCCCCGGCCGACCTCCGAGTCGATGTGCACCGTCCCGCCCGCCGCCTTGGCCACGCCGTGCACGAGCGACAGCCCGAGACCGGTGCCGAGGCCGCGCTTCTTGGTGGTGAAGAACGGGTCGAGGGCGCGCCGGCGCACGTCCGGCGTCATGCCCGTGCCGTTGTCGCGGACGCTCAGACGCACGGTGTCGCCGTCGTCGGCGACCGTCGCGGCGACGCGAATATGCCCCCGCTCAGCCGGCAGCACCTCGCTCGCGTTCACGACGAGGTTCAGCACCGCCTGGCTCAGCCGGTGCGGCGCGGCGGCGACGGGCGGCAGGTCGTCGCGGAAGCTGCTTTCGAAGACGGCCTCCGAAGGCGCGACCCTTCGCAGCAGCGGCCCGGCGCGGTCCCACCACGCGGCGAGATCCGTGGATTCATCCGACGACGCGTGCGGATCGTCGGGATCGAGGGCGAGGAGGTGCAGCCCGTCGGTGAGCTGCTGGAGATACTCGATCGAATGGCAGATCGCCGTGAAGTGCTCGCGGACCCGCGGCGGAAGGTCGATCGCGGCCAGGACCTCGAGACGCGACCGGACCGGAAGGAGCACGTTGTTCATGTCGTGTCCGAGCCCGGCGACCAGCGTGCCGATCGAGGCGAGCCGGTCGCTCACGCGGAGCTGGTCGTGGCTCTGCTCGAGCTGCCGCGTCCGCTCCGCGACGAGCGTTTCGAGGTGCTCGCGGTAGCGCGCAAGCTCCTCCTCGTGCCGCCGGCGCTCGGAGATGTCCACCCCGAGCCCGGTCGCCCCGACGACAACGCCGTGCACGTCGCGCAGGATCGAGTTGTTCCAGGCGATCATGCGGCGCTCCCCGTCGCGCGTGAGGATCGCGTTCTCCATGGAGGACCGGATCGTCCCGCTCTCGATGACTTCGCGGAAGGTCGCCGCCACCGCTTCGCGCTCGTCCTCGGGAACGAACTGCTCGAACCAGTTCCGTCCCACGACCTCCCCCCGCGTCCAGCCGGTCAGCGACAGGAGGTAGTCGTTGCAGAACGTGACCGTGCCTCCGCGGTTCAGCGTCACGGCGACGAGCTCGACGGATCGCAGCATCTCGCGCAGCCGGCGCTCGGACTCGGCGAGCGCCGCCTCGACGCGTTTGCGCTGGATGAGCGGCCCCAGCGGGGCGGCGGCGGCCGAGACGAGCGCGATGAATCGCTCGGGGCGCTCGCGCTGCGTCTTCATGAAGAATGCAATGACGGCGACGACCTCGTCCTCGACGAGCAGGGGCACGCCGACGGCCGCCCGCAGCCCCGCGTGGCCGGCGGATCCGGCGCGGGCGAACATGGCGGCCGCGGACAGGTCGTTGACCCACACCGCCTCCCTCGAGGCCCACGTGCGTCCCGGGAGCCCCTCTCCCTTGCGGAACGTCGAGCCCTGCGTCATCTGCTGGAACACGGCGAGCCCGGGATCGGCGGCGTGCCGGATCGGCGTGCGGAGCAGCACCTGGTTCTCTTCGTCGGGGATCCACGCCTCGCCGTAGGCGCACCCCGTCGCCGCGCAGATCCGCTGGAGAGCGACGGCCATCGCGTCCTCGAGATCCTTCGCCGCCCCGATCGAGAGCGCCAGGCTCTGGATGAGGCGGAGCTGAGCCTCGTTCTCCCGGCGCTCCGTCACGTCGTGGAGGATGCCCGTGAACAGCGGGTCGTCGGAGCCGGGCAGGTCCACCCGCGCCACCGAGAGGTCGATGGGAATGTGCCGGCCGTCGGCGTGCAGCGCCTCGAACTCGCGCGTGCGCCCGAGGATGTTCGTCTCGCCGGTCTTGCGGTACATCGCCAGGTAGTCGTCGTGTCGCGACTGGTGCGGCTCGGGCATGAGCCTGCTGACGTTCGCGCCGATGAGATCCTCCGGCTTCCAGCCGAGCACCCGCTCGATGGAGTTGCTCGCCGACTGGATGACGCCGCTGGCGTCGATGGTGACGACCGGATCGAGCGTCGATGCCAGGATCGCCCGGAGCCGCGCCTCGCTCACGATCAGCGCGTTCTGCGAACGGTCCCGGTCCGCCGCGAGCGCCTCGTTCTCGCGCCGCATGGCGGTCTCCGCCGCCACGAGGGCCTCCACGGCGTCGCGCAGCTCCGCCGCCAGAAGGTCGGGCGCGCCGGCGCCCTTTGCCGCGCGCGTCTCGAGTGTCCGCAACCGGTCGCGCAGGTCTTCGAATGTGGAGGAAACGTCGGGGGTCCGCATCGCGTCGCTCGATCCCTTGCATCGAACGCAACAGGCATCAATCGATCCTCGTCTACGATAGCGGGGCGGGGCGGGAATCTCTGCCTGCTTTCGATCGCGGCGCCGCCAAACGGGGCCCTTTTCCCATGGCCGATCCCGGCCCGCGACCGCCTAATACCACTCGTCGGCCCGGTCGCCTGAAACAAAGTCGATCCGTGTCGGCATATTCCGCCGCGAGTGCGCAGGAATCGGATCAACGGGATCCATCCGGTTGTTGTGACTGCTCCCAAGCCGCGGCGGAGGCGAGCGGGCACCGTGTCTCATCCCTTGCCGGGACACGGTGACCCGCATTTTTTTCGGCGGGCGGCGGGAGGCGGGAGAGACGCTCTTATCTGCGCCCGGAACCCCCGGAACCCCCGGAACCCCCGGAACCGTGCGGCTGGCGTCGGCGGCGCCGGACGTCGCGTCGGCGCCGACGGCGAGCGCGGCCGCGACGACCCCCTGATCGCGCGGCGCGCATCAACGCGGCGTGTCGAGGCCGACATCGCGCCACAGCCCGAACAGCGCCCGTCCCGCCTCGTCGTGCCCGCGTTCAGAGAAGTGGATGCAATCCCGGCGGAACCGCGCGACGGCCGGGGCGGATTCCCACTGCCCGGCCAGGTCGAGGAGGTGCACGCCGTCGCGCGTGTTCGCGACGCGACGGACGATCGCGTTGTAGGCGGCGTGCGTGCGCGGCACGGCCCTGGTCTGCTCCCGCATCATCCCGTAGTACCGGCGAAACACCGGGTAGGCCCATACCGGCATGCGCCCTTCGACGAACGCCGTCGGGGCGGTGACGAACACGACCGCGCACCCGCGCGCGGCGGCGTCGGCCGCGATCGTCTCGAGGTTGCGCGCGTAGTCCGCCTCCGGTACGCGCACCGGACCCGCGGTCGTCGCCGGCTCCGGCGCGCGGGTGAGGAGCGCCGCGAGGACTCCGTAGATCCGCGACGCGCGGAGGAAGCGGGGTGTCGGCGCCGGGGCGCGCGCGGCGAGTTCCGCGTCCGCGAGCCCGCCGGCCGCGCGCCAGTGATCGTTCCACCCGAACGAGACCACGAGGAGATCCGGTTTCCAGGGCCAGACCTCCGCGAGCCGTCGTGCGCCCTGAAACGAGGTGTAGCCCCGTCAGCTTGCGTTGACGACGTCCACGGGGCCGCCCCGGTGCGCCGCGGCGAGCGCGGCGAAACGCGACGGCCAGAGCCGCTCGCCGAGAAAGCTGCACGAGTCGCCGAGCACGGCGATGCGATACGTGCCGGCCGGCTTGCCTCGCGACGCGGGCACGGGGCGGCGCAGACCCTCGGCGCCGGTAAACGCGTTGCCGGCGATCGGTCGCCACCACAGCAGGGGGTCCGTCTCGCAGATCGGGACGTCGGCGAGCTCGCCCTCGCGCTCGATCCCGTCCTCGTCCGCGATCGGGATCCCCGTGCGGTAGCCGAAGCGGAGCGTGCCGACGGTCACCGGCGCGCCGAGGCCGCTCAGACGCAACACGCATTCGAGGAGCAGCAGGCCGCCGGCGGCGGCGACGGCGGCGTACGCGAAGCGTCTGCGGCGGGAGAGGCGACCGGACATGCCCGCAGTATGCCCCGGAATGTCCGCACCCGCCCGTCGGGGGCCCGGTGCGGGGTCTGCGATGTCGCGGTCGCCCGGTCGAGCCGTCAGTGGGGTGAGGGCAGCGTGCTCGCGATCGGAACGAGCAGGAACGCCTGCGGCACGCCATCGACGCGCCCGAAGCCCGCGATCCGCCCTTCCGTATCGATCGCGGTTGCGATCTCGAGCGTCCAGACGCCGCGTTCCGACAGCGGGATCGCCGTCACGACGCTGAGGTCCACCGGGATGCAGCCTTCCCACATCATGGCAAGCTGCGGGTGACCCTGCGTCTCGGCCATCCACCCGACGATCAGCCCGTTGTCGCCCACGGCGAGGGCGGCGCTGATCCAGCCGGACGGCGTCCCCAGACCGAAGCGATGGCCGTCTTCCCACCGGCAGGCCGCGGGCACCATGTCGTTCTCGCCGCTCCAGCCGACGACCGTGCCGTGGTTGTTGATGCCGAGCGCTTCGCTCTCGGGAGCGAAGAGCTCCAGTTGACGCGTCTCGCCGTCGTTGACGAACGCCCGCTCTCCGCTCGCGCCGACCACGTGGCCCGCGTCGTTGATGCCGTAGGCGAAGCAGTCGGTCGCGCCCTTGAGGCGGCCGAGGTCGATCCAGTCGTACGCGGGGTCGGTCGGGAAGAAGGGCTCGGTCGGGATCAGCAGGATGCCGTGCACCTCGTCATCGCTGTAGACGAGCCCGCAGCCCACGATCGTTCCGTCGTCGTTGATGGCGTTCGCCTCGATCATGAGCCGCAGCGCCGCGTTGCACGCCTGCGGGGCGCCGACGATGGACCCCGGCTGACCGGTCGTCGGCATGGTGACGATGACGTCGTTGAGGTCGAAGATCACACCGTCGTACCAGAGGACGCCGTGCCGCTCGGACATCGCGTGGTCGCCTCCCGGTCCGACCATCGCCACGCCGACGATCTGCTCGCGGTCGTTGACGTCGCGCGCCTCGGTCCAGGGGCCGCCGAGCGTGGGAAGCGCGTCCATGACGCCGTCCTTCCAGAGGAAGCCCTGCGGACGGTCGGTCGGATCCGCCGCCGTCGTGGACCACCCGACGACCGCCCCCGTCTCGTTCATGCCGAGCGCGCGGCTGAACGCGCCGCCGAGCGTGCCGAGGGGGTTGAGGACGTAGCGGGGCGGCTCCGGCGGATTGGCGGCTGCACACAACGCGAAGACGCTCGCCGCAACGGCGGCGATCGCGAGACGCGTGCCGGCGGATGCGGGATGGCTCTTCGTGCGGATCATCGAAATATCTCCTGACTGGGGGTTTGAGCGAGTGATGACGAACCCTGCGCTCGTTCACGGAGCGGGTCGTCCATTCAACACCCTGTGCGCGAAACGGCCACGGGGAACGCAGCCTGTTTCGCCACCGCCCGGCGCGCAACAGGGATTCCGCCCTGCGGGCGTTTCCCCCTGCGGTTCTTCCCCCTGGTCGGCATTCACGAGGGCCAGAACAGCAGCAGCGCGAGCCCCGCGACGAAGGACGCGGCCAAGACGCCGATCACGCGCGCGAACACGCGCGCGTTGCCCAGCGCGGCGACGGCGATCGCCTTGAGGACGAGGTTCGACATGCTCGCGATCAGGATCGCCCGCCATCCCGTGCCGGTGTCGAGGCGCTCGGCCTTGATGAGCTGCGCCGTCGAGAGCGTGATCGCGTCCATGTCGGTCAGGCCGGAGAGGGCGGCGACGGTGTAGATCCCGCCCGCGCCGAAACGGTCCTTCGCGGCCGCGACGCCGAAGACGATCACGGCGTAGAGGAGCCCGAACACGATCGCCACCGCCAGGTCGGCCGGAGGCTGCTCGCGTCCGGCAACGTCGATCTTCGGCCGGCTCAGCACGTACAGAAGCGACGCGAGCGCGCCCGTGAAGACCATCATGATGACGATCGGCGGCGCCGTCGCCCGCAGGGCGCCGGGAGCGACGATGGCGATCTCGATGAGCACGCGGCCGAAGACGACCGTCGAGGCGAGGACGATCACGACGGCGGCGAGACGCGACTGGTCCGGCGCCGCGCGGGCAACGCGCGAGAAGCTCACGGTCGTGGCGGTGCTCGAGATGAGGCCGCCGAGCAGGCCCGTGAGCAGGATGCCCTTGTGCGGGCCGACGAGCTTCGACGTCGCGTACGCGGCGAGGCTGATCCCCGTGATGAGCACCACCATCAGCCAGATGGTGAACGGGTTGAGGACGTCGTACGGGCCGAACGCCCGGTTCGGGAGCGCGGGCAGGATCACGAGCCCGATCAGGACCAGCCGGATGATCGCGCGCAGGTCCGCCTCGCCGAACCGCGCGACGAGCTCGTGCAGGGGTCGCTTGAGGTGGAGCAGCACGGCCACGCCGCCGCCGACGGCCACCGCCGCGCCGACGTGACCCGCCACGAGCGCGGCGCCCACGGCGAACATGACCAGCATCGCGATCTCGGTCGTGAGCCCGGCTCCGGTCGGTCCCCGCGTGATCTTCGCGAGGTTGCCGACGAGGATCATCGCCGCGAGGGCGACCATCCCGCTCGCCAGAATCCAGCCCCCGTACGACTGCGCAAGCAGGGCGAGAAGCGTGCCGAGCACGGTCACCAGCGGGAACGTGCGGATGCCGGCGACGTCCTTCTCCGTCGCCCACTCCCGCTCGAGCCCGACGAGCAGTCCGAGCCCGAGCGAGATGGCAAGCTGATAGAGGGTGTTCAGCTCGATGGCGGCCTTCTCCTTGCCGCCATCCTACCGCCCAACGCTGAAGAGCTCGTCGCCGGACGACGGGCATGAGTTCGAAGCAGGGCCGAGTGGCGGGTGAGGCCGACCCCTCGAAATCCTCGAACGGGCCGTCGAAGGACACGCGACCGTCGTCGATGATGACGATGCGAGGACTTCGCGGCATCCCCGACGGGAATGGCGTCGGTGCGGGCCGCGGGCGCCCTCACGGGACCAGCACCGGGATCGCAATCGCGTACGTCAGCGCAGTCACGAGCACGACGCCGATGATGTTGAGCCATACGCCGGCCCTGCACATCTGCGGAATCGTCACGTGGCCCGATCCGAAGACGATGGCGTTCGGCGGCGTCGCGACCGGCATCATGAAGGCGCAGCTCGCCGCGAGCGTGGCCGGCACGAGCAGGAGGAGCGGCGGGAGCCCGAGGGCGGGCGCGGCGCCGGCGAGGATCGGAAGCAGCGTCGCCGTGGTGGCGGTGTTCGACGTGAGCTCGGTGAAGAAGATCACGACGACCGCTACGGCGACGACGATCGCAAGGCCGGGGAGCGCGTCGAGCCGGCGCGCCTGGTGCCCGATCAGCTCGGCGACGCCGTGATCGCCCACGGCGGCAGCGAGGCTCAGACCTCCGCCGAACAGGATCAGGATGCCCCACGGCAGACGTTTCGCCCACTCCCAGTTCATCACGAACTCGCGCTTCGCGACGTCCACCGGGATGACGAAGAGCACGAGCGCCGCGATCACCGCGATCCCGGCGTCGGTGAGACCGGCGAACGGCCGCGCGTCGCCGAGCGTGATCCCGGCGATCAGCGGGCGCGTGATCCACGTGAGCGCCGTGATCATGAACACGACCAGCACCGCCCATTCCGCCCGGCTCGTCGGTCCGAGCGCCGCGAGCTGGCTCCGGATCAGCTCCCGCCCGCCCTCGATCGGCCCGGTCGGGACCGGGTAGATCACGCGCGTCAGCAGGAGCCACGTCAGCGGCACGAACACCACGACCAGCGGCAGCCCGACCGCGAGCCACCGGGTGAACCCGATCTCGATGCCGAGCTGCGTGCGTGCGAACCCGGCGAGCAGCAGGTTGGGCGGCGTCCCGATGAGCGTGCCGATCCCGCCGATGGAGGCCGCGTACGCGACGCCGAGCATCAGGCAGAGGGCGAAGCGCCCGCGCGGGGACGCCGCGCCGGCCTCGGCGCCGGCCTCATCGCCGGCCTCATCGCCGGCCACCAGGCGCGCGACGCTGAGCGCGATCGGCAGCATCATCACCGTGGTCGCCGTGTTCGACACCCACATGCTCATCACCGCCGTGATCGCCATGAAGCCGGCGACCATGTTCACCGGGCGCGTGCCCACGAAGCGAAGCGTGACGAGCGCGATGCGCTTGTGCAGTCCCCACCGTTCCATCGCGAGCGCGAGGATGAATCCGCCCATGAAGAGCGCGATGAGCGGGTTCGCGTAGGGGGCCGCCGCGGCGGTGACCGCCGGGGCGGCGCCGGAGTAGGCCCCGACCGTGACGAGCGGGAGCACGGCGAGGGGAAGCAGCGCGGTCGCCGAGACGTCCACCGCCTCCGTCAGCCACCAGATCGCCATCCACGCCATCAGCCCGAGCGTGGCGCGCCCGGCCGTTCCGAAGATCACCGGCGCGGCGTCCCCGGCGATGGCCGGGATCTCGCGCTCGGGCACGAGCAGGTACGCCGCGAGTGCCGCGACCGGGCCCGCGACGAGGCCGATCCACTGGAGCCTGCTTCGGAACCGGGGCGTCGCCTGCGCTCGAGGTTCGTGATTCGCGGTCGTCAATTGCCCCGGTCCGCCGTGCAGGCCGCCGGCTCGTCGCGCACGAGCGGCAGCCCGGCGGCGGTCCACGCCGCCATGCCCCCGATGACGTCGATCACGCTCTCGTAGCCTGCTCGTTCGAGCACGCTCGCTGCGACGACCGACCGGTAACCGCCGCCGCAGACGACGGCGATCGGCGCCGTGCGGTCGGGGATTTCGTCCAGCCGCTCCGCGAGCGTGCCGCCCATGATGTGCAGCGCGCCCGGGGCGTGGCCGGTCTTCCACTCGGCGTCGCTGCGAACGTCCACGACCTGCACGGTGCCGGCGAGGATGCGCTCGTGCACCGCCGAGGGCTGGAGCAGCGCCGTCTGACGCAGGGGCAGCCCCGCGGCGCGCCATGCCTCGATCCCGCCGTCGAGGTGACCCGCCACCGCGTCGAGCCCGACCCGTACGAGCGCGCGGGTCGCGCGCTCGACGTCCCCCGGGTCCTCGGCGACGAGCAGGATCGGCGTGTCGTACGGAACGACCCACGCGGCCCACGTTACGAACGCAGGTGCGATGCCGATGCCGAACGAGCCCGGGATGTGTGCACCGTCGAACGCGACCTGGTGCCGCAGGTCGATGACGACGTGACCGCGGTCCGCGAGATCGCGGAAGCGCTCGGGGGTCAGGGCGGTCCGTCCGCACCGCGGATCAACAACCGCGGGGCCGTCCCCGTTCACCTGCTTCATGCGCCGGTAGTACGGCGGGAAGGGCGGCAGCGTCGCGAGAATGCGCGTCACGAAATCCTCCTCGGTGAGATCAGCGTCGAGGTAGGGATTGGCCAGACGTTCGTAGCCGAGGGTCGAGCACGGGCGCCCGCTCATGCCGGCGCCGCACATCGATCCGGCCCCGTGGGCGGGGTGGATCTCGATGCCGTCGGGGAGCGTGGCCAGGACGTCGCGCGTGCTGCGGTAGAGCTTGCGGGCGAGTTCGCGCTTCGCCTCCTCGCCGAGCAGGTCGGGGCGCCCGACCGATCCGACGAACAGGAAATCGCCCGAGAGCATCAGCATCGGCGTCGCGGTCGTCCGGGCGCCGTCGTAGACGAGGAACGAGACGTGCTCGGGCGTGTGGCCCGGCGTGTGCTTCACGGTGATGCGCACCTTCCCCATCCCGATGGCATCGCCGTCGGCGAGATCGACGTGCGGAAAGGTCACCTCGTACGTCTCGCCTTCGTCGTACTTCGACACGGCGAGCGCGGCCCCGGTCGCTTCGGCGAGCGCCCGTGCTCCCGACGCGTAGTCGGCGTGGATGTGCGTCTCGAGAACGTGCGCGATCCGCATCTTCCGCGCGGCGGCGAACGCGAGGTAGCGATCGACGTTGCGCTCGGGATCCACGATCGCGAGCAGGCCGGCGCCCTCGCAGCCGACGGCGTACGAGTAGTGAGAGAGACCCTCGACTTCGAACCGCTCGAACAGCATTCCTGCCCTCCTGCGCGTTGCGTCATGACCCCTGCGAACCGTCGCCGGGCGGCTGCTGCGCCTTCAGCGCGGCGCGCGCGATCGACTCCGAGCGCGTCGGATGCGGATGCAGCGTGGCCGCGAGGTCCCCGGTGACCGCGCCCATCTCGATGGCCAGCGCGCCCTCCGCGATCATCTCGGCCGCTCCCGGCCCGACGACGCCGAGCCCCAGCACGAGCGACGTGTCGGGATCATAGATGATCTTCGTGAGGCTGTTGTCCGGCGCGATGCCCCTGCCCTGGCCGGCGAGGCCGGAGGTGCGGCTGACGTCCACCGTCTGGCCGCGCAACGCGGCGTCGCGCTCGGTGAGACCGCACCAGGCGACCGGCGGGCTCGTGAAGAGCACCATCGGCGCCGCGCGCACGTCGAACGCGCTGCCCCAGCCCGCCACGACCTCCGCGGCGATGCGCGCCTGGTGCATGGCGCGCTGGGCGAGCAGGGGGGCGCCGGTGACGTCTCCCACGGCGAGGATGCGCGGATCCGCCGTGGTGAGGCGGTCGTTGACGATGATGAAACCCTCCCCGTCGCGCGTCACCTTCGTCCGCTCGAGACCGAGCCCCTCGACGTTGGCCCGGCGCGGCGAGATCGCGAGGACGGCGTCGAACGTCGCGGCGGGCGGCGCCTGACCGCCGCGACCCCGCTCGAAGGTCACGTGCATGCCGTCGGGACGATCCTCGGCGGACACCACCCGCGTGTCGACGTGCACTTCCGCCAGCACGGTGTCGAGGTTCTCGCGCATCGCGGCCACGAGATCCTCGTCGGCGGCCGGGACGAGACGCTCGGAGGACACGGCGAGCGTCACCCGGCTGCCGAGCGCGGCGTAGGCGCCGGCCAGCTCGATCGCCGTGGTGCCGGCGCCGCAGACGAGCAGCGTGGGCGGGATCATGGGCAGCGTGAGCGCGCTGCTCTGCGACAGCACGCGCGGCGACTCCCACGGGATGCCCGGCTCGTCCGGCGCGTGGCAGCCGGTGGCGATGACGGCGCGGCGGAAGTGAAGTCGGGCCGACGTCGCCCCTTGGACGGTGAGCTGACGCGAATCGTCAAAGGTCGCGCGGCCGTGGATGCGGGTCACGCCCCGGGCGTCACAGGCCTTGTCGAGCTCGTCGCTGATGTGATCCACCGTCGCGGCGAGCGCCGCGCGGATGCGGTCGAGGTCGTAACGCGGCGGTCCGAACGTCACGCCGAACGACGACGCCTGCTTCGCCGCCCGCACGATGTCCGCGATCTGTACGAGGTTCTTGCTGAGCACGCAGCCCTCGTGCAGCCACGACCCCCCCAGCCGCTCCCGGTCGTCGATGATCGTTGTCTCGAGCCCCAGCTCCGCAGCGCGCAGCGCCGCGCTGTAGCCGCCCGGTCCGCCCCCGATGACGACGAGCTCGGTCTCCGTGGTGAATTCGCCGACAACCATGGTCAGAGGGAAGGCACGAGGGAACGGAGGCACGAGCGGACGAAAGAGCCGGCTCGCGATTCCGGAAGCAGCGCGGCAGCGCGCCCTCCCTGCCTTCGCGTCTTCGTCTCCCGGTGCATCAGAGCACCAGCCTTCCCGGGTTCTCCAGATCGCCGATGAGCTGCTTCATGAACGCGATCTCGATCGCGCCGTCGATGATGCGGTGATCCATCGAGTGGCTGAGGGGCATGATCAAACGCGGCTCGACGCGGCCCGCGACGACCCACGGGTGCTCGCGCGAGCGGCCGACCGCGAGCACTGCGACCTGCGGGTGCGTGATGATCGGCGTGGAGTAGCGGCTGCCGCCCATCGCCCCCGCATTCGAGACCGTGTACGTCGCGCCGCGCGTCTCGTCGAGCCTGACGTGGCCGTCTCGCGCGTTCCGGGCGAGACGCGTCAGCGCCGCGCCGATCTCGCGGATCGTCATACCGTCGGCGTCGCGGAGGACGGGCGCGACGAGGCCGCGCTCCGTCTGCACGCCGACGGCGATGTTGCAGTAACGCTTGTAGACGATCTCCCGGCGCTCGTCGTCGTAGCTGGCGTTGAAGATCGGGAACGCCCGGAGCGCGCGACACAGGGCGGCGACGACGAAGGGCAGCAGGTTGAGGCGAGCGTCCTCGGGAGCTGTTTCGTTGTAGCCGCGGCGAAGCCGGTCGAGCTCGGTCACGTCGGCGTCGTCGCAGTCGGTGACGTGCGGAACGAGCGAGGCGGAGCGCGACATGAGCTCGGCGATCGCCAGGCGCGTCCGGGAGAGCGCCGCGCGGCGGATCGGGCCGTTGGCGTCGGTGTCGTCGGTGCCTTCCGGCTCCGCCCTCGCTGCGGTCGGCGCGGTCGGTGCGGTCGGGGCGGTCGGCGCGGATGCGTGCGCGGCGGGGGCCCGGGCCGGGGCCGGAGCCGACGACGCCGCGCGCTCGACGTCGGCGCGAATGACGCGCCCGCCGGGACCGGAGCCGTCCACCGTCGCGAGATCGACGCCGAGGGTCCGCGCCAGCTTGCGGACGGCGGGGGAGGCGGGGGTGCGCGACGCGCCGGGGGCCTGCGTCGGCGCGGGGGTCGGCCGGGAAGTCGGCGCGGGGGTCGGCCGGGAAGTCGGCGCGGAAGTCGGCGCCCGGGTCGGTCCGGAAGTCGGCGCTTGGGTCGGCGCAGAGCTCGTAGACGACTCGACCGCGTCCCGGCCCCGCTGCGCAGGACCGGTGGACCCGCCGGTGGACGCCGCCGCGGGCGCGCCCTCGCGTCCGTTCTCCCCGTCGAGCTCGAACGTGACCATCGCGTCGCCGACGTTGACCGTCTCCTGCTCGCTCACGTGCCACCGCGTGATCACACCGGCGTAGGGCGAGGGGATCTCCACGGCCGCCTTGTCGGTCTCGACCTCCATGAGAAGCTGATCCTCGGCGACGTGCTCGCCTTCCGCGACGAGCAGACGCAGGACCTGGCCTTCCTTGACGCCTTCACCGAGATCGGGGAGCACGAACTGCTTCGGCATGATCGGGGGTCTCGTCAGTCCTGGTCGTACGCCAGCGTCTCGCGGACGGCCTCGGTGATCGTGTCCGGGTCCGGCAGGTAATGCTGCTCGACCTGGAAGTACGGGAAGTGCGTGTCGTAACCCGTGACACGCCTGACGGGCGCGACGAGGTACTCGAACGCATGCTCGTTGAGCCGCGCGATGATCTCCGCCGCGATGCCGCAGGTGCGCGGGCCTTCGTGCACGACGACGCAGCGGCCGGTCCGGCTGACCGAGGTCACGAGCGTCTGCGTGTCCATCGGCGAGATCGTCAGCAGATCAATGACCTCGACGTCGATGCCGTGAATCTCCGCGAGATCGTCGGCCGCCTCCCGCACCGGGCGCATCATCGCACCGTAGCCGATCAGCGTGAGGTCCTCGCCGGGGCGCACGATCGCGGCCTTGCCGATCGGCATCGTCTCCGGCTCGTCGGGGACCTCCTCGCGGAACGCGCGGTAGACGGCCTTCGGCTCGTAGAACACGACCGGGTCGGGGTCGCGGATCGACTCCGCGAGCAGGGCGCGCGCGTTGCGCGGGCCGGAGGGGATCACGACCTTGAGCCCCGGCGTGTGCGCCCAGTACGCCTCGCGCGACTCGGAGTGATGCTCGACGGCGCGAATGCCGCCGCCGTACGGCGTGCGCAGCACCATCGAGATCGGGAAGCGCCCGCGCGTGCGGTTGCGGTACCGGGCCATGTTCTGCTCGATCTGGTCGAACGCCTGCATCGTGAACCCGGAGAATTGGATCTCGGCCACGGGCCGCAGGCCGTACACGGCCATGCCGACCGCGGTGCCGACGATCGCGTTCTCGGCCAGCGGTGTGTCGAAGACGCGGTCCTCGCCGTACTTGTCGATGAGCCCCTTCGTGACGCGAAAGACGCCGCCGTTGACGCCGACGTCCTCGCCCATCACGCAGACGCGAGTGTCCTCCTGCATCGCCTGGTCGAGGGCGAGGTTGAGCGATTCCACCATCGTGCGCTCGCTCATAGGACTCCCTTCCTCTTCAGCTTCGCGAGGTACTCCTCTTTCTGGGCCTCGAGCTCCGGCGGCAGCGTCTCGAAGAGGAAGTCGAATATCTCGCCCGGGTTGGACTTCGCGCGCTGCCGGAACGCTTCGCGGGCCTCGCGGACCTCGCGGTCGCAGTCGTCGACCGTCGCCTGGATCCGCCCGTCGTCGATGAGCCCCTTGTTCTTCAGGTAGATCTCGAAGCGGCGAAGCGGATCGCGAGTCGTCCAGTACTCGACCTCCTCGTCGCTGCGGTAGACGCGAGGATCGTCGGCGGTCGTGTGCAGGCTCATGCGGTACGTCACGGCCTCGATGAGCGTCGGACCCTCGCGTCGCCGCGCCCGATCGACGGCCTGCTGCGTCGCGACGATCATCGCGAGCACGTCGTTGCCGTCCACGCGGATGCTCGGCATGCCGAAGCCCGGTCCGCGGCCAGCGAAGTGGTCCGTGGCGGTCTGCTTCTGAACGGGCATCGAGATCGCGTAGCCGTTGTTCTCGAGCATGAACACGATCGGGGCCTTGAAGGTGGCCGCGAAGATGAACGACTCGGAAACCACGCCCTGCGACATCGCGCCGTCGCCGAAGTTCGTGAGCACGACGCCGTCGCCGCCCGTGTTGCGGATCGCCATCGCGATGCCTGTCGCGACGGGCGGATGCGAACCGATGACGATCGAGAACGGCAGGTCGTTGACGCCGGGCGGCGGGGGGAAGCCCTCGAAGAAGCCGTCCCACAGGAGGAGGAGCTGCTCGATCGGCCACCCGCGCCAGATCTGCGCGCCGAACGACCGGTAGGACGGCGCGAACCAGTCCTTGTCGAGAAGCGGGTAGATCTGCCCGATCTCCGTCGCCTCCTGGCCGTAGCCCGGCGCGAACGTGCCCATCTCCCCCTGGCGCTGCATCGCAAGCATCCGCTCGTCGAGCTTGCGGGTGAGGACCATCGCCCGGTAGACCTTCAGCAGCTCGGCCGCGTCGAGGTTCGGGTCGAGCGACGGATCGGGAACGTTGCCGTTCTCGTCAACGATCTGGAAGTTGCGAATGCTGCCGAGGTCGATCGACGGCGCGTCGATGGACTTGCGCGGCGGCGTCGGGCGGCGGCCGGCTCGCGGATGGGGGGATGGAGGGTCGGCTTTCTTCACGTCGACCTGGGGCGCGTCTCGCGGCGCGGTCTTGCCTTGCATCTCGGAACTCCCGCGGCCCGTATGACCACTCCGGGCGATCGTATCAGGAGCTGCTCCGCGCCTCCACCGACGTCTGGCCGACGCGCTTCATGTGCTCGAACCCGTTTCGGCACGCCTCGCAGTAGTAGATCATCCGGCACCGGGTCGGGCCGAAGGCGCTGTCGAGCCGCGTGGCAGTCGATCCGCAGAACGGGCACGGGACGGCGGAGGTGCGAAGGGGCACGGTGCCGTCGCCGGGTTCCGCGTGGAGCCGGGTGCCCCGGTCCGGAACCGTCACGCCGTGCCTTCCGAGCTCCGCGCGGCCGACGTCGGTGATGCGGTCGACCGTCCACGGCGGATCGTAGAGGAAGTTGACCGCGACGATCTCGACGCCGTCGAGGACGCTGACCTTCTCGATGATGTCGTTGCGGATCATGTCGAGCGCGGGGCAGCCGACGAACGTCGGCAGCACGTCGATCGCGACGGCCGGTCCCGTGATGCGCACGTCCTCGATGAGACCGAGATCGACGATGCTGATCGGCATCTCGGGGTCGGGGATCGTAGCGAGGACTTCGCGGACGGCGGCGGTCGTGGTCATGAACTCCATCTTAGGCGCGCCTCAGGCGCGCCGGGTCGGTGCAGCAAGTCACCACGCCGCGTCCGGCTCGAGGCGAAAGACCTCGCACATCTCGTCGAGGAGCGCGCCGAGGTGTTCCGTGTGGTGACCGTGACGCCCGCCGGGCGTGACGTCCGGTTCGTCCGGCAGCGTCAGCGCGAGTCCGCCGCGGCCGACGACCGCCTCGAGCGCGAGCTTCCAGTCGCTGAACATCGCGTCGTGCGCGGGGTAGAGATCCGCGGCTTCGAGTTCGGCCTGCTGCGCGACCGGCTCGAACAGGCCGGGCGCGAGCGGCGCCAGCCGGTCGAGCGCAGCCTGGAGCTTCCCGCGAGACTCGTCCGTGCCGTTGCCCAGCCGGTCGACCCACGTGTCCGCGTGCTCGACGTGCACGTTCTCCTCGTCGGCGAGCCGCGCGGCGAGATCCGCGAGCGGCTTCCACGCGGACCGCGCGAGCCGGCGCAGCCGCAGCAGGTCGTAATGATCGCAAAAGAGCTGTCGCGCGAGCGCCACGGACCAGTCGAAGTCGTCCGGCACCTCGACGATCGCCGCGCAGCGGTAAGCAGCGGGCGAGCGTCCGAACGCGAGCTGGTCCGCGCTTTGGCCGGACAGCTCGCCCGCGAGTTCATAGAGCGCCTGCGCGTGCGCCATCTCGTCCTGCGCCAGCGCCGAGAACGCGATGTCCTCTTCGAGGATCGGCGCCAGGCCCGTCCAGTCGCTGTTGCGGTGACCGAGCAGGAGCTTGTCGTCCGCGACGGCGAGCAGCAACCCGGTCAGCGGGGGCACGAGATGGGCGGGAACGGTGTCCATCGGTCGGCGTCGGTCAGTCAGAAGGCCTCGGTCAGCTCCTCCTTCTCGTAGTCCCGCAACGCCTGCGCCTCGCGGATCCGCTCCCACTTCGCGCGGACGGTCTTGCTGTAGCCGCGGGCGAGGCGGTACGTCTGGTCGGTGTGACGCCAGATCACCTCGTCCTTGCCGGTCGCGATGATCTCGTCGCACGGGATCGTCCAGATGTTGTGAGACGCGTCGCCGTCGGGCAGCTCGCGCCGCGCGATCTCGAGTGCTTCTTTCGCGCTCGTCGCGCGGAAGACGGCCGCCTCCCGGTGGGCATCGCCGGCCTCCCGCTGGACGAACGCCTGGTACTCGCGCTCCGGCACCTGCTCCGCGGAAGCCACCTCGTTGACGCGCATCCCGGCGACGAACTCGCGCGGGGCGAGCCAGAGGCTGACGCACTCCTGGTCGCGTCCGTAATGCTCGCGGGCGAACGTCACGGCGACCTCATCGTCCGGGGCGTCGAGCCACCCGGCGTACACGTGTGGCGCCCGGTCATTGAACTGCGTAAAGACGACGAACGCGCGCATGTCGCCCGTGGCGGGGGGGAGCTCGCCGGTGGGTTGCC
>CAZXBB010000319.1:0-76098 GCA_964638815.1 uncultured Isosphaeraceae bacterium | reverse complement strand
CACTTGCCGGCGTACATGCGGTGGACGCCGCACAACCCGAGAAAGCACGCGAACCAGCAGAGGTAGGCCAGCGGGACCTGCCTCGGCGCGACGCCGGCGCCCCCGAACGAGGAAGCGCCGGCGGCGATCGCGGAGATCGGCGGGACTCCCGTCGCGGACGCTCCCGGCGGGCTGGCGGCTGCGGGCGAAGTCGCCGGCGGGTTCGCCTTCCCGGCCGGCGGGTTCGCCTTCCCGGCCTGCGGCGCCAGGCCGTTGCCCGTGACCATCTCGATGTCGGTCTTGACCTCGACGACCCGCTGGTAGCGTCGCTCCGGCGCCTTCTCGAGCGTGCGCAACACCACCTGGTCGAGACGCGGATCGGTCTTCGACCGCTCCGACGGAAGCGGGAAGCGCCCGAGCGGCAGTTCGCCCGTGAGCAGCTCGTAGAGCACCACGCCCAGGGCGTAGATGTCGGCGCGGTGATCGACGTCGGCCGGCCGCTCGATCTGCTCCGGCGCCATGTAGTGCATGGTGCCCATGATCTGCTGCGGCGCGGTGAGCGCCGTGAGCGTGTAATCGGTCGCGCGCCCGGTGGTCAGCTTCGCGAGGCCGAAGTCCGCGATCTTCACGCGCCCCTTCCGGTCGATGAGGATGTTCTCGGGCTTGATGTCGCGGTGCATGACGCCCTCGTCGTGGGCGTACTGGAGCGCATCGCAGATCGGGGGGATGATCGCAAGCGCCTCCGCCGGCTCCATCCTCCCGCGATCCATCATCTGCCGGAGGTTCATGCCGTCGACGTATTCCATCATGAGGTAGTACAGGTCGCCGGCCTTGCCGGAATCGTGCACGGTCACGATGTTGGGGTGATCGAGCCGGGCGAGCGCCCTGGCCTCGCGCGCGAACCGTTCCGCGAACGGCGCCTCCCGATCGGGAGTGGGCGGCAGGATCTTGAGCGCGACGAACCGGTCCAGCCCCTTCTGCCGGGCCTTGTACACGGCGCCCATGCCGCCGTGTCCCAGCAGCTCGAGCTCGTCGAGCTGGGGAAAGTGAACGGCGACGACGTAAGGCGGCGGCGGCTCGGGGCGACCGTCCGGGCCGGTGAGATTGATCCAATCCTCGACGGTCATCGGCACCTCAGTGTACCACGCGGCTGCCCGGCCCTGATTCATTCCGGATCATTCGGCCGACGGGTTCGCGAGTTTCGACCAGCCCGGCGCCCGGTCGCGACCGAGCATGCGCCAACACGCCTCGAGGAGATCGCGCACACCCTCGCCGGTCGATCCGCTGATGATCACCACCGGGTCGTCGGAAGCGAGCCCCAGACGCCCCGTGAGGCGCCGGATCAGCTCGGGACGTTCGTCGGCCGGTACGAGATCCACCTTGTTCAGCGCCACGACCTCGGGCTTCTCGGCGAGCAGCGGCGAGTACTCGAAGATCTCGCGCCGGATCGCCTCGTAGGTGGCCACGGGATCCGACTCGTCGGAGGGCCTGACGTCGATGACGTGCACGAGCACCCGGGTGCGCTCGACGTGGCGAAGGAAGTCGTGCCCCAGGCCGGCGCCGCTCGCGGCGCCTTCGATGAGGCCGGGAATGTCGGCGACGACGAGCCGGCGTTCGCCGCCAGGCTCCGCGGACGATCCGGCGAGCGTCGCGATGCCGAGGTGCGGCTCGAGCGTGGTGAACGGGTAGTCGGCGACCTTCGGCGTCGCGCGGCTCACCGCGCGCAGCAGCGTGGACTTCCCCGCGTTCGGCTTGCCGATGAGCCCGACCTCGGCGATGAGCTTCAGCTCCAGACGCAGGGCGCGATCGATCTCAGGCTCGCCGGGCGTCGCCTCGCGCGGCGTCTGATTCGTCGCGGACTTGAAGTGTTCGTTCCCGAAGCCGCCGCGGCCTCCGGGGGCAGCGACGAAGCGCTCGCCCTCGCGCGTGATGTCGGTGAGCAGCTCACCGGTCTCGTCGTCGATGACGAGCGTTCCGAGAGGAACCCGCACGATCCGATCGGCGCCGTTCGCGCCGTGCTTCGACGAGTTCATGCCGGACTGCCCGTTCTGCGCACGCTGGTGCGGATGAGCCGCCAGTTGCACGAGCGTCGTCAGCGACTCGTCGCCGACGAGCACGACGTCACCCCCGTCGCCGCCGTCGCCGCCGTCGGGACCGCCGCGCGGAACGTACTTCTCGCGCCGCAGCGAAACGCAGCCGGCCCCGCCGCGTCCGGACCGCACGTAGATGGTGACGCGATCAACCAGCATCCGAGTAACAGACACGGGGCGCCGGAGGCGCCCCGCGGGGATCATCACGACCGGTCGGAAAGGTCAGCTCGCCTTCCGTGTCTTCTTCTGCTCCATCGTGCGGGCGACGGCCGTGAATCGCGGCGTCGCGGGATCGGACGGAACGACGTCCACGTAGCGGCCCCTGAACTGCACGCGACCGTCCGCGAGAGCGAACAGCGTGTCGTCCCGACCCTTGTCAACGAGATAACCAGGCCGGAAGTGCGTGCCGCACTGGCGGACGATGATCGCGCCGGGCCTGGCGCGCTCGCCGCCGTAGAGCTTGACCCCGCGGAACTGCGGGTTCGAGTCGCGGCCGTTGCGGCTGGAGCCTTGTCCCTTCTTATGTGCCATGGAGCGGACCCCTGAGAGTTTCGAGTCGCGGAGTTTACGGGAAGGCTAGCGGAAGATCCAGTGCTCCTCGATCAGCTCGATCGGCGTTGAGCCCCGGGCAAGGGCATTCCCCCGGATGAGATATTCCCGCTGGAGGGTCTTGCGGAGGATCATCTGCTCCCCGGTGACCGGGTGGGCCACCCCCGCGGTCTCGCCGCTGAGGCCGCCGATGAACATCGAGACCTCGTTGACGTTCGTCATCCGGGCGGGCCACACCGCCAGGGCGTCACGCTCGTTCTCGCGGCCCTGGAAGATGTCGCCGATGACCTCGTTCTGGGTCTCGAGAAGCGGGATGCCGAGCAGGTCGCGGATGCTCTCCTCGGCCCGCGTGGGCACGTCCCGGCCGGAGTGGAGGATCTCCCCGGTGTCCGTATAGAGAATAAAACTCGGCGCCCAGATCTGGTCCCGACCGGTGAGGTTCGTGACCGTGTACGTGAAGTACCAGTAGGAAGCCCCGTCGATGGGGTCCGTGTACAGTCGGAAATGCCCCGGCGTGAAACGCAGCTCCCAGCGGTGGGGAACCGCGGCCGGCTCCGGGAACGCCCCCACCGCCCCGGCCAGGACCAGCGCCGCGAACGCGGCGACCAGGGCGCGGCTCGACCATCTCGGCGGTTGCACGCGAACGGCGGCGGGCGGCAGATTCGTCCTCATGATCGATCTCCGGGCTCCCGGACGGCCCACGGGGGCCGGCGGCCGGGGAAACCGACTATTCTAAGGAACCCGAACGCCAGGTCAAAGGCGGCGTTTCGCGGGAGGGCCGATGACCGCCTCGCACTCCAATCGGACGACCGCCGCCTCCGCCGGCCCGCCCCGCGAGGTCCCGGGAAGAGGTCGGATCGTACGCGTGGACGCGGACATCCGGCTCGCGGCGGTGGATCGACTGCTCGCGGGAGCGGGTCCGGACGGCGCCGCGGTGCGAATCGGGCGTCGCGCCCGACCCGAGGGCGTCACCGACGCTTCGCTTGCTCAGGCGGAGCGGTTCATCGCGTTCACGAGTGCCAACGGCATCCGGATCGATGCGATGTGGGCGATCGTCAGCGACGCCGGTGTGATCACCGACACCGTGCTCGCGGTGCCCAATCCCGGTCGCACCGCGATCCTGTTCACGAGCACGCCCGATACGCGATCCGCGATCGATCCGCTGGCTGCGCTGATCGGGCATGCGTGCCTCGAACTCGGCGCCATGGAAGTCGACCTCGCCCAGGTGCTCCTCGATCCGCGCCAGCGGCTCCAGCGTGATGCGCTGCTGGCGGCGGGCTTCGCGCAGCTCGCCCGGCTCAGCTACATGGAACGGGCGCTGAGCGGGCGACGACGGCACCCCGCTCCCCGCTGGCCGGACGGCGTCACGGTCGCGCCATACGACGCGTCGCAGCGCGACGAGCTGCTCGACGTGCTGGAGGCGAGCTACGAGGACACGCTCGATTGTCCCGGCCTGCGCGGCCTGCGCCGTACCGAGGACATCCTCGCGGGGCACCAGGGAACCGGCGACTTCGACCCGACGATGTGGACGATGCTGCGTATCGACGGGAAGGCGCGCGGGGCGCTGCTCCTCAGCCGGTCGCCCGCCAGCGACGCGATCGAGCTCGTGTACATCGGGCTCGCCGCCGCGGCGCGCGGCCGCGGGCTGGGACGCGAGCTGCTTCGCCACGGCCTGCATCTCGTCGACAGTCGGCCCGAGCGGTCGATCACGCTGGCGGTCGATGAATCGAATCACCCCGCGATCGCGCTCTACCGCGGGGAGGGCTTCCGGGCGGTGCTCGGGCGGCTCGCGCTCATCAGATCGCTGCGCGCCCATGTCTAAGAACCGCATTGCGGCGACGCAACCCCGCAGGTTGTCCACCGAACATCACCAGCGCGCACGAAACGCGTGCAGAAAAAAAACTGCGCGCCCCTGTATCCTCCGCTCAAAGGGCGATTCGGGCGCCAACGGGCGCGTGAGTTGTGCGCCGGGGCTTGTGCGGCAATACGCTGACGCTATTCTCTCCCTGCCGCTCAAGGACGAGCGGACTCGGCACACACTCCTCCGACCCCGTCCTCATCGAAAGACGATCTCCAGGCAATCGCGAGTTCCGATCTGAAATCGAAGACCTCGGCGTGCGTCTGGCGATCAGCGGCATCATCCCATCAGGGTGGAGAAGCGTGGTCGTGTTGGCTCGGGTCGGCCCTCCCCGACGCGGTCGTGCACTGATGCAATTCAATTCTGGTTCTCGACGCGGTGATGTCACCGGCGCAGGCGGCGTCGGTTCATCGCTCCGGACGCTCGATGTCGTGCGCCCGGATGCAGATCCGTTTCCCGACGCAGGAGATCGATCGGTGCACGTGCAAAGTCCCTCCGGCGCGAGACGCCCGATACGTTCGTTCGCAGACGAGACCCGAACCTCCGGCCACGACGGCGAACCGCGGCTCGTCCGTGACCCGGACTCGACGCCGGAGGCCCGCAAGGTCCGCACGGCGCTCAAGTCCCACCTCGGCGATCACAAGTACCGGATGTGGTTCGAGCATACCGGCCTGGCCGTGGCGGACTCCCGTCTCGAGGTGACGGCGAGCAACGCCTACGTCTACAAGTGGATCGAGTCGAACTTCACGGAGGATCTCGAGCGCGTCGCGGCCGATTCGCTGGGACGGCCCGCGCAGATCGACCTGCGGGTCGCTGCGGACACCGACGCGCCGGGCGGCGACGCCGCGGGGCGCGCGGATCACGGCGCCGGCGTGCTCACCGAAGCCGGCCCGGGCGCGGCGTCGCCGGACGCGCGCCGTCGGCACACGGTCCGCCGGGCCGCCTTGCGGCGGCTGGACGAGTTCGTGGTCGGCCAGTCGAACCGCCTCGCGTACTCGACTGCGTGCCGCCTGCTCGAGGCGACGGACGCGCAGGGCGTGAGCCCGCTCTTCATACACGGCGAGTGCGGACTCGGGAAGACGCACCTGCTTCAGGGCATCTGCCGCCAGTTCCAGGCCATGACCGGCCGGCCGGAAGACGTGCGGTACGTCACGGGCGAGCAGTTCACCAACGAGTACATCGCTTCGATCCGCAAGAACACCCTCGACACGTTCCGGCGTCGCGTCCGGAAACTCGACCTCCTCGCGATCGACGACGTGCACTTCCTTTCGAACAAGGTGCGAACGCAGGGCGAGTTCCTGCACACGCTGGACGCGATCGACCTGACGGGAGCGCGCATCGTGCTGGCGTCGGACGAGCACCCGCGCGTCATCAAGCGTTTCAGCCAGGCGCTTGTCAGCCGGTTCCTGTCCGGGATGGTGGTCCAGATCGACCGCCCCGACCGCGAAACGCGCATCGCGATCGTGAAGCGGCTGGCGGCCGCGCGGAGCCTTCCGATCAGCGACGCCGCCACGGAGGCGGTCGCGTCACGGTGTGTCGCGTCGGTCCGTGAGCTCGAGGGCGCCGTGACCAAGCTCGCCGCGCTGTGGACGCTGTGCGGAGACGGCCCGTCGGGAGGCGACGGCGGCGCAACGGCGGACGAAGCCGGGATCGTCCTCGTCGAGCAGCTCTTCAAGGACCACGGCTGGCAGCCGCCGGTCCCGGTGCGCATCGGCACGGTCATCGACGTCGTGTGCCGGCGCGTCGGTATCGGCCGCACCGACCTCATGGGCACGTCGCGTCACCGCCGCGTCGTGCTCGCCCGGGCGCTCGTCGCGTACCTCGGTCGCTCGCTCACGACGCTCAGCTACCCCGAGCTGGCGCGCGCGATCGGCCGCCCGTATCACTCGACCGTGCACACGGCGGAGCAGCGTCTGTGCCGGCAGCTCGTGAGCAAGGAGTCGGTGCAGGCCGGCGACGGACAGGAGCCGATCGCTCTGACGGAGCTCGTCGATCAGCTTCGCCACGAGGTCGCGAGGGCCACGACGCGGAACTGATCGGCAACGCCACCCTGTGCGGGCGCGCGGCTTGCCGCTGTCGCCTCGCCCACGGCGCGGTACACTGGCCCGATGCGACGAAGGCGAGGCTCCTTCCGGCTCCCGATCGTGGCGCTCGTCGCCCTCGGCGCGGTCATGACCGCCCCCGCCCGTGCGCAGTCGCCCGCCGAGCTGCACGAGGCCGCCGTACGCAATCTCCGGCGCGCCGTGGTGCCGCAGCGGGACGGCTCGCACCTGTCGCGGCTCTTCGCGCTTCGGCAGCTCAAGGATCCGTCACTCGAGCCGTTGCTCCTGCGTCTCGTGCACGACGGCGACTGGCAGGTGCAGGTCCACGCCATTCTCGGCCTTGCGGAGATACGCGACCCGCATCACATCGATCCGTGGCTCGTGACGCAGCTCGAGCACGAAGCGGGCGAGGCGCTGATCGCGAACGCGATCGACATGGATCTCCTCGGACGCGATCAGATCCCGGAGCTGCTGCGATGGCAGGAGCTCCCGCCGCTCTCGCGACTGCTGCTCATCGGCGAGCTCATCCTGCTCGAGGAGACCGTGGACCCGGCGGACGTTGCCCCGCTGGCGAGCAGCGCGCAGCTTCGCATCGCGGGTCTTGCGTCGCTCCTGCTGGCGCGGCTCGGCGACGCCGCGCCTTTCAGCACCTTCACGGATCGGCTCGACAGCGTGCCGCGACCGGAACGCGATCGCCACGTGCTCGGCGTGCTCGAGGCGATCCGCCAGTTCGAGGTTCGCGAGGCGCTCCCCTGGGTGCGTCGTCTCCTCGAGGACGCGCAGCTCAGCGACGCGGTGCGCTACCGTGCCGTCCTCACGATCGTCGACCTCGACCCGCCGAACGCGATCGGCTGCTGGGCCCGCGCCCTCGGCGACGAGCCCGCCTACCGCGATCGCGTCCGGTACGGTCTGCTCCTCCTCGCCGCGGGCGACGTCCCGGCGTCCGTGTACGACCGCCTGAAGCCCGACGACGATCTGCTCCGGTGCATCGCCGAGACCGGTCGCGTCATGAGCGAGGGCGCGAACCCCGCCGACGCCCTGCGCGCGCTGATCGACCTCGGTCATCTCCCGTCGACGCGGTGGGCCATGACCGCCCTCGCCGACCTGCCGCCGGACCAGTCCGCGCCGGTGTACCTGCACATGCTCGAAACGGTCGAACGCGAGGAGCCCGGCCAGGCGGAGCGCAGCACGCACGCGGTCGAAGCGGCGACGCGTCTCTTCGAGATCGATCCCGACCTCGTCGCGCGTCGGCTCGCCCGCGTGAGAGACGACAGCCTGGCCCAGGAGGTCATTCTCCTTGGCCTCTTCGAGTCGCGCTCGACCGCCGCGGGCGAAGCGGCACGTGGCGTGCGTCGCATCGGCGCCGGACGAGCGGACTCGATCGCACTGATCCTCATCGCCCGTCACGCGGAATCGCTGGCGCCGACGGACCTCGAAATGCTCGGCCGCATTGCCGCCGGGGGCGGTCGCGTCTCCGAAGGGCTCCAACTCCAGGCGGCCTGGCTCTACCTCAAGCACACGGGTGCGCTCGACCGGGCGCTCGAGCAGGTGATCGACATCGATGCCCGTTGACCGGTTCTTGCGTCTGACAGGTGACAACGGGCAGGTATGAACTGACAGGACTCGACTGACCCAGGCTCGACTGACCCAGGCTCGACTGACCCAGGCTCGACTGACCCAGGCTCGACTGACCCAGGCTCGACTGACCCAGGCTCATCCGACCCAAGCTCAACCGACCCAGGCTCAACCGACCCAGGCTCAACCGACAAAGCTCAACCGACCCAGGCTCAACCGACAAAGCTCAACCGACAAAGCTCAACCGACCCAAGGGGAGGCCCCCGTGCCCGAATCGATTCCGCTCAGCCTTCCGGACATCACGGATCACGAGGTCCGTGCCGTCGTCAGCACGCTGCGCAGCGGCCGGCTCAGCATCGGCCCCCGGATCGAGGAATTCGAGCGGCTGGTCGCCCGCCGCACGGGACGCCCGCACGCGATCGCCGTGTCGTCGGGGACCGCGGGGCTACATCTCGCCCTCGCAGCGCTCGGCATCGGCCCGGGCGACGAGGTGCTGACGCCGGCGTTCAGCTTCGTCGCGTCGGCGAACTGCATCCTCTACGTGGGCGCGAAGCCGGTGTTCGTTGACTGCGATCCGCGCACGCTGAACATGCGGCCCGAGGACGCCGAGGCGAAGATCACGGACAGGACCCGGGCCATCATCGGCGTCGAGGTCTTCGGGAACCCGGCGGGCATGACGCAGCTCGCCGCGCTCTCGAACAAGTACGAGATCCCGCTCGTCGAGGACGCCTGCGAGGGGCTCGGCGGACGGTATCGCAACGACGCCATCGGCAGCTTCGGGCGCGTCGCCGTCTTCGGCTTCTACCCGAACAAGCAGATCACGACCGGCGAGGGCGGCATGATCGTGACCCACGATGATCATCTCGCGAATCTCTGCCGCTCGCTGCGGAACCACGGACGCGCGGCGGGCAGCGGGGACGCGAGCGGCAACCACGGCTCGTGGTTCGATTTCGAACGCCTCGGGTACAACTACCGCCTGAGCGAGATGGCGGCGGCGCTCGGCGCGGCGCAGGCGCGCCGCCTCGACGAATTGATCGAATCGCGACAGCGCATCGCGGAGGCGTATACGCGGCGGTTGATCGGCAGCTCCGACCTCATGGTGCCGACCGTCGAGCCCGAGACGTTCATGAGCTGGTTCGTCTACGTCGTCCGGCTGAGTGACCGCTTCACCGAGCACGATCGCAACGAGATCATCGAGGGCCTCCGCCGGCACGAGGTCGGCGCGTCGAACTACTTCCCCGCGATCCCGCTCCTCCCCCATTACCGCCGCGCGTACGGCTACGGCCCCGGCGATTTCCCGATCGCGGAATCCGTCAGCCACCGCACGATCGCCCTGCCGTTCTTCACCCGGCTCACCGAGCGCGAGATCGACCTCGTGTGCCAGACGCTGGAGCTGATGATGACACGGGTCACGTTCTCGCGGAGCTAGTGCTCGTCGCTAAAGACTAGTAGCTGAACGCGGTCCTCAGGTGCCGCCCGTACTCGATCGCCTTCGCCACGATCTCCTCCATCGTCTCGCGCACGATCACGTGATCGCCGTTGATCAGCGTGATCGTGGTGTCGGGATTCTCCTCGACCGAGCGAATCAGCTCGGCGTTGACGACGAGGGGCTTCCCGTTGAGTCGAGTGAGCGCGATCATGTGCCTGCGTGCCCTTGTCCCTGCGTGTGCCTTGTCCCTGCGTGTGCTTGTCCCTGCGTGCCTTCCGCCTACCGCCCGAGCAGCAGCAACTGATCGATCAGCTCGTTGGTCGTCGTGATGACCCGACTCGACGCGGAGTAGCCCGTTGACGCCAGGATCATCCCGATGAACTCCTGCGACAGGTCCACGTTGGAGAGCTCGAGCGCACCGCCGATGACGCGACCGGTGCCGAACTGGAACGCCTTCGTGATGATCGCGTCGCCGGAGTTCGGGCCGACGTTGAAGCGCCCGCTGCCGAGATCGATCAGGCCGCCGGGGTTGGCGAACTTCGCGAGCGCGATCTGGCCGACGTTGCGAGTGAGGCCGTTCGTGAACGAGCCCGAGATGACGCCGTCCTCGCCGATGGAGAAGCTGCTCAGCGTGCCGATCGGCGAGCCGTCCTGGAACACCGACGCCAGCGTGCTCGCGCTGTCCGTGAGCGAGGTGATCGCTTCCGTCCCGCTGTTGAAATCCATCTGGACCGTGAGCGGCGTGACCGCACCGTTGTCACGGGCGATCGAGAACGCCGAGTTCGTGGCGGAGACGAACTGTCCGTTGGCGTCCATCTCGAGCACGCCGAGACCGATCACGCGCTCGATCGCCGCGTTGTCCGTCGATTCCGCGATGTACTCCCAGAGCGTGCCCTGGCCGGGGATCGTCTCCTGGAGCACGATCGAGAGGTCCACGGTGAGCGGCGTGCCCAGCGTGTCGTAGACGACGAAGCTCGTCCGCACCGACTCGCCGTCCGCCGCGTTGGTCTTGCTCATCACGAACGGCTGGTTGATCGCCGTCGACGGGCCGCCTGCGTAGGTGACGACGAGGTCGGCGCTCTCGACGGTCAGGTCCTGCACCGTGCCCTCGTTGCCGGTGATCGTGATCACGCCGGTCAAGCCGTCGATCGCAACGCCGCCGCCGAGGGCGTGGTTGCTCGGCGGCAGCATCGAGTTGTCGAGGCCCATCGCCTGGTCGAGGAATGTCATGAGGTCGCTCAGGGTTGATCCGAAGGCGTCGAGACCGAGCGTCGCCGCCGTCGCGGAGTCCGTGAAGCCGAAGGTCTTCGTGCCGAGGTCCTTGCCGCCCTTCTCGACGCCCTGGAAGGTCAGGACGGCGTCGAGGCCGCCTTCGAGCGCGAGGAAGTTGCCGCCCGCTCCGTCGTCGATGTAGAGGTTGTTGCCCGGAACCGTCAGGTCGAGCGTTCCATCCTCCGGCATCAGGAACGGGGGCCCCGCGTCGCGAAAGAACCCGCGGCTCACGTGCGACGATCCCGCCGTCGGCAGCGGTCCCGACGCGTTCAGGTTGCCGCTCATCACGACGTTGCGCGACGCTTCCGCGAGCGTCAGTGTGCCGACGGGAACGTTCAGGTCCACGAGGTTGCCCTCGATGATGTTGAACTGCGCGTCCACGGCATAGCCCTGGACGCGCGCGCCGGGCACGCTCACGAGGTCGTTGCGCTCGTTGAGCTGGAACGCTCCGGACCGCGTGAACATCCGCTCGCCCGCCTGCTCCACGATGAAGAAGCCGTCGCCCTCGATCGCGACGTCGGTGAGGACCCCGGTGCCGCTGATGGAGCCGTTGTTGAAGTTCCGCTGCGTCCCGCCGATCTGGGCGCCGAGACCGACCTGCGCCGGGTTCGTGCCGCCGGTCGAGGCGCTCGGCGACGTGCCGAGGCCGAAGTTCCGGCTGAACGTCGGCACCATCGTCATGCGCGCTCCCTTGTACGCGTGCGTGTTCACGTTCGCGATGTTGTTGCCGATGACGTCGAGCCGTGCCGCGTTCGTGGCGAGGCCGGAGAGTCCGGTGAAGAGGGCGGTGGTGGAAGCCATGGGAGGTCCTCGTGTTCGGTCTGCCCGTCCGGCGCGAGGCCGGCGGCGTTTCGTCCTAGTTCGTTGCTGATTCGAAGTACTTCGCGATCCCCGGCGGTACGAGCCCGGTGCCCGGCGGCGGCGGGGCGCCCGCCCGGCGCGGTCCGGCATCGGTCGAGGCCACGTACACGGCCGCGTCGAGCTCGACGAGCTCATGCTCGGCGGCGTCGGTCAATTCGGCCGTGATGGTGCGCGCCGCGACGTCGAGCACGAGCCCGCGTCCGTCGATGAGCATCACCGCCCGCTCCGCACCGGCGCCGGCGGCCACGTTCGCCGCGGCGGCGAGCCGATCGAGCTGCCCGGGCGTCAGCGGCTCGTCGAGCCCGACGTGCGGCGCCGTCCGCACGGGCGGTCCGTCCGTCAGCGCGCCGGCGGAGACCAGCGCGAGAAGCTCGTCGAAGCCCTTCCGCTCGAACGGCGTGGCCCCCTCGCGGATCCGCGCCGGGGCGCTCGCGGGACGCACGGCGGGCTCGAGCTTGCGCAGTAGCTGGACGGGGTCAATCGTCATCATGCTCATCATGGGCATCATGGTCAACCGGGCAGCGCGCTCCCCTGGGATCCGGGCGCGTTCGGATCGACGACCGACTCGACGTTGGTGAACGGCATGATGGTGCCGTCCTCGAGCTCGAGGTTGATCTCGTCGCCCTGTCGCCGCACGGCGACGACCTTGCCGGCGACCGCGTCGAGGCTCTCGGACCGCCCGGTGACCAGCTTCCCGAGGAGATTGCTCGCCGACGCGAGCTGGTTCTCGGTCACCAGCGCCTCGAGCTGGTTCGTGAGCTGGATGTCCGACTCGATCGACCGGATCGAGTTGAGCTGCTCGAGCAGCGCGGACGTGTCGTTCGGCTGGAGCGGATCCTGGTTCGTCAGCTCGGTGAAGATGATCCGAAGGAAGTCCTCCGACTCCAGCTCGCTGAACCGGTTGGCGGACGTGCCGTTGACGGCGAGATCGACGGAAGTGGCGCCTGAGATCTGGCTCATGGTGCGGAGGCTCCTGCGGTTTCGAGGTCAGTAGCGGCCGCCGTCAGCGCTTCGAGATCGGCGCTGAACCCGGCCGTCGCGGCGCGACGCCAGCTCGGCTGGCGGTCGGCCCCGTCGCGACGCCCACGGCTCTCCTCCCGGGCGGCGTCGTGCGAATGGCGTTGCGCATGATCCTGGTTCGCCTGGTCCCCGCCCTCGTGGCGCGCACCCTGGCCGGCATCGGCTGGAGGCGCGACGTGGACGGCCAGCCGCTCGACGTGCAACCCGTGGCTCTCAAGCGCGCCGCGCAGCAGACCGAGACTCCGGCTCAGGACGGCCTGTGCCTGCTCGCTGCTCGCCGTGAAGTCGGCCGTGACCGTTCCCTGCACGATGCTCATCTGGACGCGCAGCGCGCCGAGCTCAGGCGGCGTGAGTCGCATGTTCATCACGCCGCCGTGCTGGTTGACCATCGTCGCGAGACCGCGGACGACGCGGCTCGTGAGGGCGGCGGCGCCGTTCGTCGAGGGCGAGGACGAGGACGACAGCAGCGGCTCGACCGTCTCGCCGCGCAGACCGCCGGCCAGCGCGCTCGTGACGTTCGCCGTCGCGCCGAGGGACGGTCCCAGCGGCTCGGTTCCCGTCGCCGCGCCCGCGAGGTTCGCCAGTTGCACGGCCGCCTCGACCTGCACGGCGCGGGCCGCGGCCGGCGAGAGTCCGGCGCTCGGGCCGTCCGCGAACCGGAACGCGCCCGATCCGCGCGATCCCTCGCGACGCGGGGTCGATTGCTCATCGCCGCCGCCCGCGTCGCGGGCGCTCGCGGGCGCGCTCCCGACCGTCGATGCGGCAGCGCCGGCGGACGTCGTGCCCGGCGCCGGCGTCGGCGTCGAACGCGGCGACGGCGCTTCGGGGGCGGTTGACGCGACGCGGCTCGCCGCGTCCGGCGTCACGGGCTGACGCGGGGCCGCGTCCGGCGCGGGCCGATCGGAGCCGGTCGCCGGCGCGGACGAAGCAGCCGCGCTCGCGTCGGGATTCGGGCTCGGGCCCGCACCCGGCTCCGGACCCGCGCTCGCGCCCGCACCGGGAACCGGATTGACGGGAGACGCGGCGCGCGATCCTGTGTCCCCTGGCGTCGGCCCGGTCGAGGACCCGGGGCGAAGCGTCTCCGCGGGCCGGGCGTCGCTCGCGTCGCGGCCGGCGCCGTCCGCACGCTGGGTCGCCACCGACGGCGCGGACCCGACCGGCGGTGTCGCAGCTTGATCCGGTGTCGCCGCGGCGCCCGGGGCGACGGCACCGGACGAAGCCGGCGACGGCGCGGCGGGCCCGGCCGAAGTCCCGCCGGCGTTCGACGCGTCCGCGAGCGACCGCACCGCGGACGCGGCGCCGGTGGAGGACGGCTGAGCGGTGGTCGCCGGCCCGGCGCCGAGATTCGCCTGATTCACCTGATGCACCTGATTCGCGTGACTCGCCTGATTCGCGTGGTTCGCCTGATTCGCCTGACTCGGCAAGTCGGCGGCGCGCGGCGCGGCGTCCGCGTTCGGCAGCGATTGCGCCGGCGGCGCTGCGGGTTGCGCGTCCGGCCGCGCTGAAAGCGGCGTCGGCGTCGCGTCGCCGTCCGCGGCCGTCGCGCTCGGCGGCGCGTCCGCCGCGTCGCTTGCCGGCGTCGCCGCGACCGCGGCGTCGTCACGCCCGGAGTCGGGCGCAGCGCGATCGGTTTCGTTCTCGGCCCGACGCCGCGACTCCGCCTCGGCCGCCTTCGAACGGGTCTCGTCGTGGCGGGGAGACGCCTTCGCGGCGTCCGCGAGCGTCCGCTCGAACGACCCCGTGCGTTCGCGCGGCGCGGAGCGCGGGCTCGTCAGGGTCGGCGCGGCCGCCGCGGCGAATGGGTTGTCAGCCGGAATCCGAAGCGGCGTTGGCATGGCCGGGAGTCTCCGCGAGTTCGGCACCGCCGCCGAACGTCCGGAGTCTCTCCAGCAATTCCGTTGCCAAAGCGTTCTCGGGATCCGTCTTGAGCTCCTTCAGCGTCCTGGCGGCGGCGCGCGGGCTCATCGCATCGATGTACGCGACGGCCTGCTCCGTGTTGTCCTGATCCACCAGCTCGAGGAGCATGCGTTTGGCCTGCTTGCCGGCCAGGGCCTCGTAGAGACGCACTGTCTTGAGGAACTGTTCGTCGATCCTGCGCTCCGCGTCGGCGCGGATGCTCGCCGCCCACTCGTCCTGACGCGCGCGGAGCTCCTCTTCCTGCGCGTCGAGTTGCCGGGAGCGCAGCTCCAGCGCGGCCTGGTGCTGGCTGGATTCGTCGTCGAGTCGCCGGACCGCCTGACGTGTCCGGTCGTCGAGACGAACCGTCCGCGCGACCTGCGCTGCGCTCGGCAGGGGCGGATCGCTCCGGACGGCGGTCTCCTCCGCCGCGGCCGCATCGAGCGCCGCCTGCGCGGCGGCCGCCCCGGTCCGCGTCGCCTCCTCGGCGTTCGTGATCGCCAGCATGTCGCGCAATCGCTCGAGACGATCGACGCTCAGCCGGTCCGTCCGCCACAGCCAACCGACGAAGAGCACGAAGGCGAGCAGGTTCACCACGGACATGAAGCTGACGATCTTCCAGAGGTTCTTCATGGCTCGGTCCCAGATCCGGGCTGGTCAGTGATCACTGGTCGGCGTGTCGTGGCCAGCTCGTCGATGGCCGCATCTTCGGCACGATCGATCGCGTGTCGCCATGCCTCGTAGCGGCGGTCACGCAGGAGCTCGACTGCCCGACGCTGCCGCGAGGCCTCGACGAGCTCCGACCGGGCGGATTCAAGCCGCCGGTGGACGCCGGCGAGGTCGAGCAGAATCCGGTTCGCCGAGCGCAGGTGCCCGATCGTCGCGCCCGCGTGCGACCGGAGGTCGGCCACGTCGAGGGTTCCGACGAGTCGGTCCCTGAGCGACGACTTGCCGGTCGAGATCTGCTCCTGGTGACGACGCAGCGCGTCCTCCAGACCCGTGCGGAGCCGCTCCAGCTCGGCGACCTTCCGCTGCGCGGTCTGCTCGCGACGGCGTCGCACGGTGAGGAGGGGTTCGAGCCTGAATCGGAATCGTGCCACGATCGCATCCTGTCACCTGCGCGTCATCGCGCGTTCGCCCCACCGCCGGAGGTCGCCGTCCGCGACGCCGCCCCCTGCCGCTTCGCGATCTCGTCCGCGCTGAGGGCGAGCTCGACGAGACGCCGGCAGGTCTCGGGGTACGGGGCGTTCTCATCGGATCCCTGCGTCATGAACCCGTCGATCGCGCCCCTCATCTCGATGGCCGTGTCGCAGTCGGAGTTGGAGCCCCGCGCGTAGGCGCCGATGTTGATCAGCTCCTCCGACTCGGCGTGCGCTGCCGCCAGACGCACGATCCGGCGCCGCGCGCGGACGTGGTTCCCGTCGCACACGTCGTCGGCGACGCGCGAGATCGAGTCGAGGATGTCCACGGCCGGGTAGTGTCCCCGCGCCGCGAGACGACGCGAGAGCGTGACGTGACCGTCGAGGATACCGCGCGCGGCGTCGGAGATCGGCTCGGTCAGATCGTCGCCCTCGACGAGCACCGCGTAGATTCCGGTGATCGAGCCCTCGCCCTCGATCGCGCCGGCCCGCTCGAGCAGCTTCGGCAGCATCGCGAAGACGGACGGCGTGTACCCCTTCGTGGCCGGCTGCTCGCCGACGGTGAGCCCGATCTGGCGTTGCGCCTGCGCGAAACGCGTGATCGAGTCCATGATGAGCATCACGTCGCATCCGAGCGTGCGGAAGTGCTCGGCGACGGTGCACGCCACTGCCGCCGCCCGCACCCGCAGCAGCGGCGATTCATCGCTCGTCGCGACGACGAGCACCGAGCGGGCGAGCCCTTCCGGTCCGAGCGTCGACTCGATGAAGTCGCGCACTTCGCGCCCGCGCTCGCCCACCAGCGCGATGACGTTGACGTCCGCCGTCGTGTTGCGGGCCATCGTCGCCAGGAGCGTCGACTTCCCGATCCCCGGGCCGGAGAAGATGCCGACGCGCTGCCCCTTGCCGAGCGTCAGCATCGCGTCGATGACGCGCACGCCCGTCGGCAGCGGCGTGTCGATCCGGCATCGCGCGAGCGGGCACGTCGGGTCGGGATTCAGCGGACGCGCGACGGTGTCGGCGGGACGCGGCCCGCCGTCGATCGGTCGTCCCAGGCCGTCCACGATGCGCCCGAGCAGGCTCCGCCCGACCTGCACAGTCTGCGCCGACTGCTCGCCGATCACGCGTGTTCCGCGCCGGATCCCTTCGCCGTCGTCGAACAGCATCACGATGCCGTGCGCGCCGTCGAAGCCGATCACCTCGCCGCGGATCGTGCGGATCCGCGCGTCCGACGCGCCCTCCTCGAGACGCACGAGCGCGCCGACTGGCAGGGGGAGATCCTCGACGAGCAGGCTGAGCCCGCGCACCGCTGCGACGGAGCCGACGATCTCGCGGCTCTGGAGGCGACGCAGCGTGTCGATCTGGGCGTGGAGAACGGTCACGGGGCCGGCTCCGCGCCGGCGTTCCTGCTCGCGCTCGCGTCCGTGCCGGTGCCCGTGTCCGTGCCCGCCCGCGGCTCCGCGTCCGGGCGCGCCGGCAGCAGCGTTTCCGCGATGCGGTCGATCTGCTTCTCGAGGGTGGCGTCGATCGCCCCGTGGGCCGTGCGCACGATGCATCCGCCGCGCGTGATCGCGGTGCTCTCGCGGACGTGGGCGTGCTCGCACTTCGCGATGTACTCGAGCAGCGCGGGCAGTGACTCGTCAACGAGAGGGCGATCGTCCGGGTGCACCTCGATCGTCACTTCGGACGGTCGGCACAGGAGCGACAGCGTCTCCGCGAGCTGGGCGCGGACGACGGTGGGGTCGACCTCCGGCGTCCGCAGGACGATCTTGCGCGCCATCGCGAACGCGAAGGTCAGCACGTCCTCGCGCGCGTCCAGCAGCATCGACGCGAAGCGCTGCTCCCACCGCTCGAGCGTCGCCGTCCATGCGGCGGCGATCTCGCTGAGCCGCTCCTCGTGCGCGGCCCCGACTTCGGTCCGCGCCGCCGCGGCGCCCTCCTCGCGGCCTTCGACCAGACCGCGCTCCATTCCGTCGTGGTACCCTCGCTCGCCCGCCGCCGCCACGATCGCCGCCGCCTCCTGCCGCGCCGCCGCGATGATCTCCGCGGCGTCGCGCCGCGCCTTCGCGACCACGAGATCGGCCTGCTGCTGCAAGTCGCAGAGGTCGAGCGCGAGCGCTGCGGAGCCGGCACGGGGCGGGGACTGGTTGGGCTTGATCAGGGGCATGGGGGGGGCAAGACGCGTGGGGTCGAGACGCGTGGGGGCAAGACGCGTGGGGGCAAGACGCGTGGAGACGAGACGCGAACGTCCGCGGCGCGAACGCCCGCGGCCCGAACGCCCGCGGCGCGAACGCCCGCGAGCGCGACGGAACCACGGTTGGACGCGCCGGCGCCGGAAGCCCTGCCCTCTCGCGCCTTCGTGCCGGCGCTCCGGCGTACCTTCTTCATACGACCATGTCCTTCTCGCCGCCGCGTCCGGAGATGATGATCTCGCCGCTCTCCTCGAGGCGACGCACGATGTCGACGATGCGCTGCTGGGCGGCTTCGACGTCGCTCAGACGCACGGGGCCCATGTACTCCATGTCCTCCTTGATGAGCTCGCTCGCGCGGGCGGACATGTTGCCGAAGATCTTCTGCTGAAGCTCCTCGCTCGCGGTCTTCAGGGCGAGGATCAGCTCGTCGTTGTCGACTTCCTTGAGAACGGCCTGGATACCCTTGTCGTTGACGAGCAGGATGTCCTCGAAGACGAACATCAGTCGCCGGATCTGCTCGACGAGCTCCGGGTCCTCCGACTCGACGCCCTCGAGGATCGTCTTCTCCGTGGAGCGGTCGCACAGGTTGAGGATCTCCGCCACCGTCTCGACGCCGCCGACCTTCTCCATCGAGTGAACCAGCATGTTCGCGAGACGCGCTTCGAGCCCCTGCTCGACCTGGCGGATGACGGCCGGGTTCGTCTGTTCCATGTTCGCGACGCGCCGGACGACCTCGACCTGCTTGTGCTCCGGGAGACCGAGCAGGATCTCCGACGCCTTGTGGTGCGACAGGTGGCTGATGATGAGCGAGATCGTCTGCGGGTGCTCGTCGACGATGAACGTCAGGAGGTTCTCGCTCTCGGCGCGCTGGAGGAACGAGAACGGCGCCTTCTGCACCTGCGTCTGCATCTGCCCGATGACCTTGTCGGCCAGCTTCGGGTCGAGCGACTCGCGGACGAGCATCTTCGCGAACTCGAGCCCGCCCTCGCGCGCGTTGAGGCTGGCCAGACGCATCCCGTAGAACTCCTCGACCACTTCGTCGGAGAGCTGCGAAGGGATCTCGCCGAGCTGCGCGAGGACGCGCGTGACCTCTTCGACGAGGTCCGCGCTCAGCTCGCGCAGCATCGTGCCGGCGGCCTGGTGCTCGAGCGAGAGCAGCAGGATCGCGGCCTTGGTGACGCCGTCGAGGTCGTCCGAACTGTTGGGGAGCTTCTGTCCGGGTCTCATCGGTGTCGTTTACTCGTCGATCTTGATCCACTTGCGCAGGAGCGCGGCTGCTTCGTCCGGAGCGTTCGCCGCGAGGTCGTTGATCTGTTCGATCATCTGCTGCCGGCGCACCGCGTCCTCGCCGATCTCGAGACCCTCCATCGCCGCGACCGTCTCGTCCGCCTCGCCCACGAGGTCGGAGTCGGGTCCGGTGAGCGCGGGCGGGATGCCGACGAGCTCCTCCGCGGACGGAAGCTCCTCCTCGCGGCTCGCCCGGCGCACCATCATGAACATGAGCGTCAGGCTCACCAGCGCGAGCGCACCGAGCCCGCCCGTCTTGATGATGCCCTCGCTGACCATGCCGCCGGCGAAACCGCTCCCGCCGGCGCTCGCGCTGCCGCCGCCGGGCACGCCGAGGCTCGTTCCGATCGCGTCGGCGAAGGTGCTCACGACGACCGTCCCGGGCACGGCGCCGGACAGCGGCCCGGTGTCGATCAGCGGCTCGACGAGCCGCTTGATCTCGTCACGGACCTCCACTGACTTCGCCTCGACCGCCTGGGGATCGGGAGCGGGCGGCTCGGCCTCCTCCGGCCCCGGGGCGCCCTGGAGCAGACGCATGACGTAGGAGCGCGGCACGAGGACCGTCGCGTTGATCTGCACCGCGTACCCCTTCGGGTCGCGGCGATGGCTCTCCGTGTTGCCGAATGCGTTCACGAGCTTCGAGTCGCCCCGGATGTCGCTCATGACGGTCGACCGGTTGCGGCCTGCGAGATCCTGCCCCGTGTTCGGTCGCACGCCCGGCTCGCGGCTCCCGGTCTCGGTCGTCGAGGTCTGCTCGCGGTTCGACTCCGCCGCGAGGCCGCTCTTCGGGTCGTTGTAGGTCGTGCTCTCCAGGACCTCCTCGGTCGCGTTGACGTGCGCGTTCACCGCCACGACGACGCCCGGGTACACCGACAGCGCCCGCTCGATCGTCTGCTTGGCGAGCTTCTCGTGCGCCCGCTTCATCTCGAGGTAGCGCGTTGCGGGCAGGTCGTCGTCGTTCCGCGCGATCATCGCCCGCCCGGTCCGCGCATCGACGACCGTGACGTTCTCGACCTTGAGGTCCGCGTGGGCGCCCGCGACCAGCCGGGCGATCGCGTCCGCCTTCGTCTGGAGGAGCTGGTCGCCGGTCGGGAGCACCGTGACGGAGGCCGTTGACGCGATCCGCGCCGCCCCGAGTCCGCCCGAGCGATCGGGCTCATCGATCACGACCTTCGCGTGCTCGATGCCGCTCAGCTCGCTGATCATGCGGGAGACCTCGCTCATCTTCACGATGAGGAACCGCTTCTGACGCGTCGCGCGGTCGGTGAACGGGCTGTCATCCTGGAGGATGCTCCCGAAGTCGATCTGCTCGGTGGTGATCAGCTTGTTCTCGGTGAGCTGGGCGAGCACCTGGTACTTCTGCTCGGCCGGGACGAGCAGGTCGCCCGTGCCGGTCTCGGCCCACTTGATCCCGCGCGAGTCGAGGTACTGGACCGCCGCCGTCCGGATCTCCGGCTTGACGTTGGCCCCGATTCCGAGCGCGGTCAGCTCCGAGCGCCCCGCGAACGTCATCACGAGGACCAGGCCCATGACGAGGATGACCATGAGCGCGCCGAAGAGCAGCCTCGCGGTTCCCGAGAACCCGCGCAACTGCCCCACCAGCTTCTCAGTCGTCTTGCGCATACCCAGCATCGAACGGCCTCCATGCCTCGCGGCCGGTCCACTGCCGGCCCCGTCGTGCTCACCGAGTCACGGTCGCGCGACGGAGCGCCATCCTGGCGAAAGCACCGCGCGAACCCCCCGTCCCCCCGAAATCGGATCAAACCCGTATCTGCTTGACCTCCTCGTACGCGTTCATCATCTTGTTCCGGATCTGGAGCAGCATGTGGAAGGCCACGTCGGCCTTCTGCGTCGCGAGGATCACGCCCTCCACATCGTCACGCCGGCCGGCGCCGAACTCCTCCGCCGCCTCCTTGGCGTCCTGCTGAAGCTCGTTGACCCGCGCAATCTGCTCCTCGAGCACCTTGCGGAAGCCGGGGCCGTCCACGGCGGCGCGGCCCGGACCGGCCGACGCCCCCGCGCCCGGGAGCGGCGCGATTCCGGAAGTCCCGATCAATCCGAGGGGGTCGCTCATGTCTTCCACTCCGCGATCGACCAAGCGACGAAGCGAAGGGGCGGCGGAGGGCATGCGCGGCCGTGGCCTCCCGCCGCGCTACCCGTTCGTCGCTTCTTCGCTCTGTCGCTTCGTCGCTTCATCCTCATCCCAGCATCTGGAGGGCCACGCTCATCATCGACTTGGTCGCCTCGACGGTGGCGATGTTCGCCTCGTAGGAGCGCAACGCCTGCATCGAGTTCATCTGCTCGACCACGGAGCTGATGTTCGGGTACTCCACGTACCCTGCCTCATCGGCATACGGCGACTCCGGCTCGTACTCCTTGCGCAGCGGTCCGTCGTCGATCTCGATCGCCTCGACGTGGACGCCCAGGGGCTCGCTCCGCTCCGGGTCGCCGACGCCGAGCAGAACCGAGCGACGCCGGTACGGTTCGTACGCGCCGTCGGCGTTCAGCAGCGTGCGGGCGTTCATCAGGTTGGCGGAGGCCACGGTGAGCCGCGTCCGCTGGGCGATGAGTCCGGAGGTCGAAATGTCGAGGGCGCCGTACATGCGTGGTGACTACTCCGGAACGGAACGCGGATCAGAGTCGCTCGCGAATGGCCGTGTTGATGAGCTGGAACCGGTTGCGAAGCAGATCGGCCGCCGTCCGAAAGCTCATGAAGTTCTCGACGAGAGACTGCATGAGCCGCTCCGGATCCCGATCGTTGCGGTCGTGAAAGAGGATGTTGTCGCCGAGGGGCTCCGGGTGGAGGATCATGCGATCGGCCTCGAGCTCCACCTGCCGCGACGCCTCGAGGTAGAGATCGCCGCCGGAATTGCCATGCCGCTCCCGACGCTCGTCCACCGCCCGGCCGAGCTCGGCCTGGAAGGATTCCACCGAGACGTCCACCGGCCGGAAGTCCGGCGTATCGAGGTTCGCGATGTTGTTGGCGATGAGGCGGTGCCGCCCGCCCGCGAACTGGAACAGCCGCTCCAGTACGGGAATCGCATCGCCATTGGTGACGCCGTCGATCATGCGCGGGTTGCCCTCGTCCCGGGACCAGGACTCCAGCAAACGGCGGACCGTCGCGCCCGCCGCACCGCCATCCCGCGCGGCGGCGACGCGCTCCGCAGAACGTGCGCGGCGCCGCGTCGGTCCGGCCGAAGCTGCGCTTCGCGGCCGGTGGGGCGAGACGACCCGGTCCATGCAGAATGCTGACTAGAGCGTCTGCTCGACAATGCGCTGCTCCTTCCACTTCTTGAGCTTCAGCCCGAGCGTCCGCACGCCGATCCCGAGCGCCCTGGCGCTCTTCTGGCGGTGGCCGCCGTTGTGCTGAAGCGTCGCCACGATCACCTCGCGCTCGACGTCGTCGAGGGTCACGTCGCCGTCGCAGACGATGTTCGACGCCTGCTCCGTGGTCGGCTTGGCCTCGACCATCGACGCCGGAAGTCCCGACGCCTGCGCGGGGACCGCCGGCTGCCCGGGAGTCACCGTCGCCCGCGTCATCGTGCCGAGCCACGGCGCGATGAGCGACGCCATGATCGTCTCGCCGCGAGTGAGCACGGCAGCGCGCTCGCAGATGTTCTGAAGCTCGCGCACGTTCCCCGGCCAGCCGTACCGCCGGAGCAGGTCGATCGCGCCCGGCTCGAGCGTCTTCGGCTCCTTGCCCTCGCGCTCGGCGACCCTCGCGAGGAAGTACCCGGCGAGCTCCGGCACGTCCTCGGAGTGCTCGCGCAGCGCCGGCATCGTGAGCGGCAGCACGTTCAGCCGGTAGTAGAGATCCTGGCGGAATCGCCCGCCGGCGACCTCGATGGGCAGGTCGCGGTTGGTCGTGGCGATCACGCGCACGTCAACACAGAGGCTCCGGCTCGATCCCACGCGCTCGAAGCTCTGCTCCTGGAGCACGCGAAGGAGCTTCGCCTGCACGGACGGCGCAATCTCGCTGATCTCGTCGAGCAGCAGCGTGCCTCCGTCGGCGAGCTCGAAGCGGCCCTTGCGGAGGCGGTCGGCGCCGGTGAACGCGCCTTTCTCGTGCCCGAACAGCTCCGACTCCAGCAGGCTCGTGGAGAGCGCAGCGCAGTTGATCGCGAGGAACGGCTGGTCGTGCCGGGGCGACTTCTCGTGGATGCGCCGGGCGGCGGCCTCCTTGCCGGCCCCGGACTCGCCCGTGATGAGCACGGTGCCGTGGCTGGCGGCGAGCCGCTCGAGCCGCTCGAGCAGGCCGCGCATGACGCCGCCGGAGCCGATAAGCGAGTGCTGGTGCGGCGCCGGCCGCGTGCCGGACGGCGTCGCGGCCGCGCGGAGCACCTGGTTCTCGTGGACGAGACGCCGGTGCTCGATCGCCCGCTCGACGGCGAGCAGGAGCTCGTCGCCTGAGAACGGCTTCGTGATGTAGTCGAATGCGCCCTGTTTCAGCGCGGCCACCGCCGTCTCCACCGTGCCAAACGCCGTGATGAACACGACGGGCAACTGGTCGTCGATCGCACGGATCTCCGTCAGCAGCTCGAGCCCGTCCATCTCGGGCATCTGGAGGTCGGTCACGACGACGTCGACGCGACCTTCCGTGATCTTCTTGATCGCGGCCTTCCCGCCGGGGGCGGTGGTCACGGCGTGCCCCTTGCGAGAAAGGGTCGTCGCAACGCTGTCGCGCATCATTTCCTTGTCATCGACGATCAGGATCTTGCTCATGGGGCCACCATCTCCTGAGGGACTTGTTCGTTGCTCGCGTCGCCGCACGCCGCACGCGGCGGCAGGCAGAGGTCCACCCGCGCTCCCCCGATCGCCGCGCGCCGGACCTGGATCTGGCCGCCGTGCGCGTCGATGATGCGATGCACGATCGCCAGCCCGAGACCCGTGCCGGTCGGACGCGTCGTGAAGAACGGGTTGAACATCCGGTCGACGACCTCCGGCGGGATGCCGGGGCCGGTGTCTTCGAAGGTCAGCAGCACGAGGTGCGCGCCGCGTCCGTCGCCGCCGCGGATGCGCTCGCGGGCGGCCGTGACGCGCAGCTTGCGCGGCCCTTCCTGCTCCGCCATCGCCTCGACGGCGTTGCGCACGACGTTGCCGATCGCCTGCATCATGAGGTGCGTGTCCACCTCGAGCATGAAGGTCTCATCGTCGGGGACGTCGATCGCGACGTCCACGCCGCCCCGCAGCGTCACGGCCTCGCAGCCGGCGACCGCGTGAGCGACGAGCTCCCGGGCCGTCGTGGGCGTCGGCCGGATCGTCATGTCGCGCGCGAAGAGCAGCACGTCGCGGACGATGGCGTCGGCGGTGTCGACGGCCCTGCGGATCTTCTCGCAGAGCAGCCGCCGGCCGGAATCCGCCTCGACCTCCTCCGCGAGCGTCTGCGCCGTGAGCTGGATGGCCGCGATGGGGTTGCGGATCTCGTGGGCGATGCCCGCGGCCATCTCGCCGAGCGCGGCCAGGGAGCGCGAGCGACGGAGCTTCTTGTTCGCCTCCTCGAGCTCCCGGCGCAGCCGGGTGACCTCGTTCTGGAGGATGACCTGGGTGCGCGAGAGCTGATCCGCCGTCGCGTTGACCTGCTCCATGAGCTCGCGCAGGTCGTCGGCGGCGAGCGCGCGCGGCGCGATCGCGGCGTCGTGCAGCCGTCGGTCCGTGATGGGGCGCTCGATCGTCGTCATCGTCTCATCCGGTCCGATCCGCGAAGCGGCTTCCGGGCGCGCCGCGGTCGCGGTACGCGTTGCGCGCGGTCCGCGCGGCGTCGACACCCGAGAGCTCCCGCGCGGTCTCGCCCCGCACGCGCTCGAGCATCTGCTGGTCGTTCCCGTCGCACTGCATGACGTCCGTGAGCTGCTCGCCGATCGCGGCGATGAGCGTCTGGATGCGCGTCCGCTCGGCCGGCTCGAGGTCCCCGACCTGCGCATCGAGGTTCCCGGTGATCTGCCCAAGCTCCTCCTGCGACGCCGAAAACGCATCGATGAGACGCTGCCGCCGCGAGAGCAGCCCGAGGAGCGCGTCGGTCCGGCGCGTCTCGATCAGCTCCGATTGGCTGCGCGCGAGCCCGGCGAGCTCCGTGACCAGCGTCTGCTGCCGCTCGAGCAGACCGATCAGGGTCGCCGTCCAGTCGCGCGGGTTGTCGGCGTCGCGAGACAAGTCGTGTCCTTTCAGGGCGTCGTGCCGGGGCCTTCCCCCGTCGCCTGCGCCAGGCCGACGGGACGGTTGCGGAGCCATCGCTCCCACGCCGCCCGGTCCATCAGCGCCTGCGGATCGTCAAACGTCGAGTCGGGAAGCTGTCGCAGCCGCGTCAGCGCGTTCTGGTGGGCGATGTCGGCGTCGCGCTGGACGCCGAGCCGGTCGAAGCAGTTGACGATCTGCACCAGCGCGTGCATCGAAGCGTGGTGATCGCTGAACTGTCGCGACGCGTGGTCGTAGAGCCTGGCGGCTTCCGCGTACTCCCCGAGGTCGAAGACGCAGTCGGCGCGGTACAGCGCGGCGTTGCGTCGGTAGTCGCGCTGGAGGCGGTCCAGACGACGCTCGTCGAGCGCCGCATAACCGTCGCCGACGCGGGCGAACAACCTCCGGGCGGTCGCCAGGTGGTTCGCGGCGGCCTGCTCGCGGCCGTTGCGCTCCTGCGGGGAGAGCCCGCCCTCGGTGCGCAGCTCCTCCCGGATCGCGTGCGCGAAGCGGCGGTGGCTGTCGGCCAGGCGGAAGCGCACCTCGTTGATGCGCGGGTCGTCGGGGTAGCGCTCCGCCGCCACGGTGAGACGCTCGATCGCCTCCTTCGTCTCGCCCGCGTCGTAGTGGATCTTGCCCAGCGCGACGAGAGCATCGCGGTAGTCCGTGGCATCCGGCGTGATCGGAGCGTCCGGGCCCTCCCGGCCGTCCACCACGCGGGCGAGCGTGCGGGCGGCGTCGCGGCCGCGGTCGAGTGCGACGAGACAACGCGCGAGGGGCACGTGACTCCCGGTGCCGAACGGCCCGCGGGGGTGTTCCTCGATCACGCGCGCGTACGACCCGGCGGCCGCTTCGTACTGTTCCTCCGCCTCCTGCGCCTGCCCGAGGCGGTAGGTGATCTCGGCACGCCGCGGATCGTCGAGCGGACGACCGGCGATGTATTCGATGAAGAGCCCGATCGCGTCCGCGCGGTCGCCGGCGAGATCGAGACTGTCTCCGGCGAGCCATAGCGAATCCGCCCACAGTTCCTCGGCGTCGGGAACGGCGGCCACCGCCCGCGCGTGACGCAGGAAATACGCACCCGCCTGCTCGTAGTGCCCGGCGGCCTCGAGGCGAAGCTGCGGATCGACGTCCTCGAGGCGGACAGGTCCGTCGGGCATCAGCGCGACCGCCTCCGCCATGAGATCGTCGGCGATCTGCCGCGAGGTTGACGCGATGCGACGCAGGACGTCGGTCGGCACCGCCCCGGCCTCGAAGAGCGCCTCTGCCAGCGCGACGTAGTCGAGCGCGAGCGGCAGGTTGCCGATCGTGAGCGCCGCGTCGTGCCGGTCCGCAAGGCTGGCGGCGACGACCCGCGGGGTCACGTCGCGACGCTCGCCCGCGTCCGGGAGCCGCTCGACGAGCCGGCGGTAGTCCTCGAGGCTCTCGCGGTGACGGCCGGCGATGCTCGCCGTCTCCGCCCGCGCGAGCAGCGCCGGCAGGAAGACGTACTCGCCCGGGAACGCCCGCGTCACTTCGTCGAATCGCTGGAATGCGCGGTCGACCTCGCCGGCGGCCATATCGATGTAGCCGAGGTACAGCAGCGCCGGCCCCCGCTCCGCTCGCGCGGGCTCCGCGCGCTTCATCGCCTCGTCGAGGTAGTACGCGGCCTGCTCGGAGCGACCCTGGTGGTAGTACCCGCGCCCAAGGAGCGTATACAGCTCGGCCCAGATGTTCGGGTCCGCGACCTCTTCGCTCTGCTCGAGCCGCCGCATCTCGACGAAGAGCCGTTCGACGGCCGGGCCGGCGTCGCCGGCCTCGAGACGCAGCTCCGCCTGCCGGGCGACGACCCACGCCACGTCCGCGGACTCGAGCAGCGGGTCGTCGCGGTAGTGGTCGAGGATCGCCATCGTCGCGTCGTAGGAGAGCTCCTCCTTCCGAAGGCTTACCTCGACGAGCCGACGGAGCAGGCGGTTGCGTCGAAGCCGGGCATCGAGGCCCGCCGCGTCCGTGACGCTCATCGCCTCGATCTCCGCGAGCCGCGCCCGCGCGTCGTCGAGGCGGCCGAGCTCGATCAGGGTCTCGGTCCAGCGCTCCAGCCGCGCGGGGGAGAGCACGATGGCGCCTTCGGTCAGCCCGTACTCGCGGTCGATGAGCTGGTTGTTCCCGGTGACGCTGACGCCGCGCGCGGCCTGGGATGCGAAGATCCAGTCGGCGACGGTGGCGTGGTAGCGAGCCGTCTGCTGCGGCGTCGCCTCCGACAGGAACGGCTCGATCGTCGCCTGCAACTCCTGGCGCGCGGTATCGAAAGCGGCGGTCGCGATCAGGTGGTCCACGTGATCGAGCACGCCGTCAAAGTCGTTCGCGGGGCGTCGCGAGCTGGCGACGTACAGCCCGAGCGAGATCAGGACGACGCTGAGCGCGATGGCGGGCACCTGCCAGAGGTTGGACCAGCTCGTCCACTCGCTCCGGTCGAGCGACGACCCCGGGTCACCGGCGACGCCGGACGCCTCGTCATCCATGTCCTCGCCGGACGAGGCGCCTTCCAGGTCCTCGTCGAGCTGTCCAAGATCGTCGGCCACAGATCCTCTCCACCGACTTGGCGCGCAATCCCCGCGGGCGGCGCGGGCGGCGCCTTCGACCGTCCCTGGTCGGCGACTCCATTCGCCGTCGAACGGCTTATCGGTCCCAGCCGTCGCGCAACTGCAGCATTCGCCGGGGCGGGAAGGCCCTTTTTGCGGTCCTTGCAAACGGCCGCGCGCGGCGCCGCGGCGGGACCCCCAACCGGTTGGGGGAGCAGTGCTGCGCGTGTGCCGCGTGTGGTGGCGCCGCTCGCGTCCGACCGTGAGCTGGTCCCGCGCCGCGGCGGCCGGATTATCGGACTGCGCCCGGCTCGACCCCCGGCTCGACCCCCGGCTCGACCCCCGAATCGACCCCCGGCCCCTCGATCCGATCGGGGCGCAAATGACGCGTCAGCGCCGCGAGGTCGAACACACGCGGCTCGGTCTCGCCGGTGATCTCGTCGAAGGCGAGCTTGACCGCGATCGTGCGGGCGGGGTTCGTGATGTCGATGAGCGTCGCCATCCGCGGCAGGGCCAGCGCCGACATCCCGGGGAGGCGGACCCCCGCGTAGCGGCGGAGCGTGCTGAACAGGATGACCTCGCCGGTCGCGTCGATCGACTCGACGCGCGACGGGAGGGCGGTCGCCGGATCGATGTACACGCGCATGTCTCCGCCGGCGCCGGCCGCGGTGATCGCCCATGCACCGCGCTCGTGGTCGAAGGCGACCGCGGCCGGGTCGAACGACGGCAGCGGCGTGAGCCCGACGAGGTCGAGCAGGGTCACCGGCCGGACGAGGACGGCCGCCGCGTCCTGCTCCGTAAAGGTGTCGTGCCGTCCGACGTAGAGGCGGCTCGTGTCGCCGACGAGATCGAACATCCAGTATCGGTCCGCGTCGGAGCCGAGCCAGAGGTACGTGTCGCCGAGCTTCTCGCCGCGCAGCGCCGTGTGCCTCGGCAGGTCGATCCACAGCTTCGCATTGATCTGCGGCTCGAAGTGCTCGGCGCCCTCGCCGTCGATCCAGCGGAACTCGAGGACGCCTCGGGCATAGGTCGCGTCGAGCATCCGGACCCGCTCGTTGTAGCGGGCGATGAGGTCGGCGACGGGCGCAGGGTCCGGTTCGACCGCGGACCCCGGCGGCGGCCCGACCGGCGCCCGGCCCGGGTCCGACGTTGCGCAGCCCGCGAGCGCCGCGACCGCGACCGCGACCGCGACCACGGCGGCGAGCGTGCGCGCGACCGCCCCGGTCCGGGGCGCGGGGGTCAGGGTTCGACCGCTCTGTGGCATCGCAGGGAGGACCTGTTCAGAACTCGCTCTGGAGGATCTCACCGAGCTGGGCCGTCAGCTCCCGCACATCGTCGTCGTCCAGGTGCGGGTTCGCGACCTCGATCGGCGGATCCTCGGGCGCCGAGCCGCGCAGCCGCATCAGCCATTGCTCGGGCGCGCGCGGTCCGGCCGCGTCATTGCCTGCGGCCTCCCGCGCGGCGGCCTTCCGGCCGGCGAACCTGAGCAGCTTCTTCCTCATCAGGATCAGCGCGAGCACGAAACGAAACGCGACGCGTCGCGGCTGCGTTTCGTCCGCGAGTCGCACGAAGAGATCAACGAGCACCTCGTCGTCCACGAAAAGCCGGCGGCGGGCCCCCGGCTCGGCGACGACGGTCTTCCAGAAGCTGAAGAGACGCTCCGGCCGCGCGCCGGCCTCCCATGCCTCGAGCGTGTAGTCGAGACGCTCGAAGCCTTCGTTCTCGGCGTTCTCGGCGTTCTCGGCGTCCTCGGATCGCTCGCAGAGCGCGGCCACGCATGTCGAGCCGGGCTCGAGCGGATTTCCGCTGGCGGCGCAGACGCCGGTGGGGCGGGCGACCTGGTACTGCGTTCCGAAGCGCGACATCGCCGGGATCGTAGCAGGTCGGGCCGAATTCGCTCGATCCGGCCAGGGCGCGGCTCCGATATACTCCAATGTGATGTGCATGACGCGCCGACGTCCGATCCGTAACCGAGTCGATCCGTCATGTGGGATCTGAGGCAGCTCATTCCCGGCGTCGAGCCGTGGCAGCTTGCCGTCGAGCTGGCCGTCATCTGGGTCGGCGTCTACGTCATCTTCCGATTCCTCCAGGGCACGCGCGGCGCCGGCGTCGTCAAGGGCTTCGCCGTGGTGCTCATCGTCGGCACGATCGCGATCCGCGTGCTCGCGGTGACGAGCGGCGCGTTCACGCGGCTGAACTTCCTGTACGACCGCTTCCTCGGCCTGCTCGCGATCCTGCTCATCGTCGTGTTCCAGCCGGAGCTGAGGCAGGCGATGAGCCGCCTCGGGCAGACGATCAACTTCCGCACGGGGCGGCGGGACGTGCGCCCCGTGGTGGACGCAGTCGCGCAGGCCGTCGCCTTCCTGAGCAAGAGCCAGTTCGGCGCGCTGATCGCGATCGAGCGCACGAGCCGGCTCGGCGGCGTCATCGAGACCGGCGTGCCGATCGACGCCCTGGTCGACGCGCGTCTGCTCGAGTCCATCTTCTGGCCGAACAGCCCGCTGCACGATCTCGGCGTGGTGATCCGCGGCGACCGCATCCTCGCGGCGAGCGTGCAGTTCCCGCTCGCGGAGGAGGGCGCGGTGCCCGCGCGGCTGGGATCGCGCCACCGCGCCGCGGCCGGCCTCTCGCTCGAGAGCGACTGTCTCGTCGTGATCGTGAGCGAGGAGACCGGCGCGATCAGCATCGCCGAGCACGGCCGGCTCGATCACGACCTCGCGCGCGACGAGTTCCCGGAGACGCTCGCCCGCCGGCTCGCCGCACCGGCCGAGGAAGAGTCCCCGGACGAGGAAGAGCCCCCGGGCGACGATGAAACCGAGGCGACCGACGAGGACACGCAGACCGACGACACATCCGCCGCCCCCGAGTCGCCGGCCGGTGCGCAGCCGCGGAAGAAGGAGCCCGTCGCGCGCGAGGCGGTGTGACGTCACATGAGTCAGCGCACCGACATCTGGACGATCCTCATCATCACGGCGGTCTCCGTGCTCGTGTGGTACTGGGCCGCGAGCGAGACGCGCGTCACCGAGACGCTCCCGCCCATGCGGATCGAGTTCACGCTGCCCGAGTCCGACCGGTGGCTGATCAACCCCTCCTCGATGGCGGTGACGCTCACGGCCGTGGGCTCGCAGCGGTCGATCCGGGACGCCGAGGGGCTCGATGTGCTCGAGGTCAGCCTCAAGCCGGAGGTCGGCGAGCAGTTCGTGGACGTTCTCGAGGCGGTCTCGCGGCACGTCCGCATCCAGGAATCGGGCGTGTCCGTGGTGTCTGTGACGCCATCGGACGCGACAATCGAAGTGGACCAGTACGTCCGCATCCCGGCTCGCGTGCGTCCGATCCTCGCGGGCGTACAGACGGTGGGCGACATCGTCGTGGAGCCGCCGCAGGTGACGGTCTCCATGCCCGGGCTGCTGCGACGGTTCTATCCGGACGACCTCATCGTCGAGGCGTTCATCCAGCGCGGCGAGCTCGAGCGTCTCCAGGCCGGCATCGCGCACACCATCGAGGACGTCCCGCTGCGTCTGCCCGAGCAGCTCACCTCGGACTCGTCGATATCGATCTCGCCGCAGCGCGTGCGTCTGACGTTCACCGTGCGCTCCCAGCTCCGTGACATCGTGCTCGACACGCCGGTGCGCATCAAGATCGCCGGCGCCCCGGAGGACGAGGAGCTCATCGAGCTCGAGCCGAAGCAGCTGCGCGACGTGAAGGTGACGGCGCCGTACGACCTGATCGCGAAGATCGAGTCCGGCGAGGCAGTCGTCGTCGCGGTGCTTCACCTGAAGTCGAGCGAGAAGGAGGCGCGGATCACGAGCAAGCCGATCACCTGCTTCATGGCGCTGCTGCCCGACGAGTCGGGCGTGGTGATCGACGCGCGTATGCGCGACACGGGTGAGACGCGGCCGCTGGTCGGGGTGACGGTCCGCCAGCCCGGCCCCTAGCCGGGAAACCGGTCCCCCTCACCCCCACCGCGTCGCGTGCCACTTCTTCTTGCCGCGGCGAAGCAGCACGGTCGTACCGTGCAGCAGGTCCGATCGCGTGATCGCGTGGTCCGCCCCGACCTTCCGCCCGTTGATCGACACCGCGCCGCTCGAGAGGAACTCGCGCGCCTCGCGTTTCGAGGTCGCCAGCGTCGTCTGTGGCAGCAGCTCGACGAGGAGCAGGCCGTCGCCGTCGAGCTGCGACGCGGCGTGGTCCGAGCTGGGCACGTCGGCGCACACCTCCGTGAGCATTTCGGCGTCGAGCTCCGCGAGCCGACCCGTGAAGAGCGCCTCGGAGGCCGCGGCGGCCCGCCGGCGCTCATCTTCGCCGTGGAGCAGGTCCGTCATGTACTCCGCCAGCGTGCGCTGACCGCTGCGCTCGTGCGGCGCCGCCGCGTGCGCCCGCGCGATGCTCGCGATCTCCTCGACGGGCAGCAGCGTGAACCACTTCAGGAAGCGCTCGACGTCGCGGTCGTCGACGTTGATCCAGTACTGATAGAACTGGTAGGGGCTCGTGCGATCCGCGTTGAGCCATACGGCGCCGCGCTCGGTCTTGCCGATCTTGCCGCCGTCGGCGCGCGTCACGAGCGGCACCGTCACACCGAACGCGAGGGGCGCGCCGGACTCGTCCTGGCCGCACTCGCGCCGGATGAGATCGATGCCGGAGACGATGTTGCCGAACTGGTCGGAGCCGGCCATCTGGACGGTGCAGTCCATCGTGCGCTTCAGGTGCAGGAAGTCGTATGCCTGGAGCAGCATGTAGCTGAACTCGGTGTAGCTGATGCCCTGCTCGCGGCCGTGCAGACGATCGCGCACCGAGTCGCGCTGGATCATCTGGTTGACCGAAAAGTGCTTGCCGACGTCGCGCAGCACCTCGAGGTAGCCGAGGTTGCCGAGCCAGTCGATGTTGTTGACGATGACGGCCGCGTTCGGGTTCGCGGGATCGAAATCGAGCAGGCGCTCGAAGATCGGGCGATACCGCGCGACATTGGCCTCGACCTGCTCGCGCGTGAGGAGCTGACGCTCGGCGTCCTTGCCCGACGGGTCGCCGATCATGCCGGTGCCCCCGCCGATCACGACGATCGGCCGGTGCCCGGCCTGCTGCCAGTGCATCAGCACCTTGATCGGGATGTAGTTCCCGATCGTGAGGCTGTCGGCGCTCGGGTCGAAGCCGCAGTAGCCGACGCGCCCGCCGGCGGCGAGGTGCGTCGCGATCTCGGCCGGCGCCGTCGTCTGGTGGAGCTGCCCGTGGCTCCGCAGTTCCTCGATGAAGTCCGTCATGGCTGGAAACGGCCGGCCTGCGGGTGCGAAGCCCCGGTCGCGGCCGCACCCCACGTGCGGACCTCGTCTTGGATCGGCCGCCGCGCGAACCAGATCAGCATGAAGACCGGCAGCGCCCAGTACCACAGAAGCGTGATCACCGCCCCGACCACGCCGAGACCCTCCAACAGGCTGAAGAACCCCGGCGGCGCCTGTCCCACCCCGCCCGGATCGTCGGCCGCGGCCTTCGCCATCGCCGCGAACTGCGCCTGGCTGCTGAGGTAGCTCACGTACGCCGCGGGCAACGCGAGCACCATCTTCAGCACGGCCCAGGCCGTGATCGTGGTGCGCGACCTGTACCGGCGCTTGACGAGCTGCACGCCGCCCACGAGCAGAACGATGCCGGCCGCGGTCATCGCGAGGGACACGGCGAGCGAATGCGGGACGTACGCCTTGATCGCGTCCATCTGCGCGACCTGCGCCTCCATCGCGCCCTGCGTCGGGCCGGACATGTCCTCCATCATCGAGGAGAACACGCCGGTCATCAGGAGACCGATCGGCGCGCAGATCCCGTTCTGGAAGATCGCGAGCGAGGCGAACACGATCGCGATGATGCCGATCACGATCGGCCACGTGGACTGGACAGCGGGCGTGGCGAGCGCGGCCGGCTCGGTGGGGGCGGCGGTCATGACGAGACTCCTTCCCGCAGTTATCGGCGAAAGGTCGGCGGATCCTGATTCCGCCCGGCCCACCGGCCCCCCCGGCCCCCGGCCCCCGGCCCCCCCCGGCCGGTCTCTCAATCCCAGGTCGCGACCTCGTCCGTGATCTTCCGCCTCGAGAGGAAGAAGCCGAGGAAGAGCGGGTAGGCCGAGAACGCGGCCGACAGGACGCCGACCATGATCATCTGCTGCGTCCACGCCGCGTCCTCGTCGAACTCCCGGATACCGGCCGTCTGCCCCTTCTCGCGGAGCATCTGGTTCGTCGCCTCCAGGGCCTGCTCCTGGAACTGGAGCTGGGCCGGCGCCGTCATCAGCCCGACCACGACGCCGACGGCGATCAGCACCATGCGGAGGATCGCCCACAGGCGGAGCCGGGACACGCCGGTCCGGCGACGCCGCACGAGCGCGATGCCGCCGGCGAGCATGAGGAAGCCGACGCCGGTCATGACGACGGCCGTGGCTCCCGTCGTGATCTTGACCATCGCCGGCATCTCGACGTCCATCCCGCCGAGCGACATGAGCCACTCGGTGAGGAAGATGGACGCGAGGCCGAGGACCTGGCACCCCAGGCCGCAGATCGCGTAGATGATCGAGATGATGCCGATGACCCTGGGCCAGCCCGTGTCGGGCGGCTCGAGGATTCCGGTCGGGATCGTCGCGGGGGATTCGGGGGCAAGCTCGGACGACATGGTGGAGCCTCGTTCCTGGGGGTTGAGTCCTGAGTCCTGTCGGGGCCCGCTTGCGCCCGACTGAGTCATCGGGGTCATTGGGGACCGGCCGCAACTCTGTTGACCTGAGGCCGATCCGGACGGACACGCGACGCCCGGTCGTGCCGCCTCGAGGCTAGAACTGCCTCAGGAAACGGGCGTCGTTCTCATACAGCCATCGAATGTCCGCGATCCCGTACTTGCACATCGCGATGCGCTCGATCCCGAGACCGAAGGCGTAGCCCGTCCAGACCTCGGGGTCGTAGCCCACGGCCTCGAACACGTTGGGATCGACCATGCCGCAGCCGCCCATCTCGACCCACTGCATGCGCCCCTTCACCTTCATCTTCATGTCCACCTCGGCCGAGGGCTCGGTGAACGGGAAGAAGCTCGGGCGGATCCGGACGTCGGCCTCCGGGCCGAGGTACGCCCGGGCGAACCGGAACAGCGCCGTCTTCAGATCCACCATCGTCACGTTGCGATCGACGTGCAGACCCTCGACCTGGTAGAACATGCTGTGGTGCGTCGCGTCGTGCGTGTCGGGGCGATAGACGCGTCCGATCGCGATGATCTTGAGGGGCGGCGGCGTCTTCTCCATCGTTCGGATCTGCACAGGCGAGGTCTGGGAACGCAGCAGCAGCCCGTGCTTCAGATAGAAGTTGTCGATGGGGTCGCGCGCCGGGTGCGAAGCGGGGATGTTGAGCGCGTTGAAGTTGTGCCACTCGTCCTCGACCTCGGGCCCGTAGGCGACGGTGAACCCCATGCGCGCGAGAACCTCGATGACCTCATCGATCGTGCGGCTGATCACATGACGGCGGCCGAGCCCGCACGTCATTCCCGGTTCGGTGACGTCGATCGGCGGCCCCGCCGCCCCCCCGGCCCCGGCCCCCGCCCCGGCCCCGTTGTCGACGGCGGTCCTGCGGGCGGCGAAGGCGGACTCGAGCTTGGTCTTCACGTCGTTGAGACGCTTCCCGACCGCGGGCTTGTCCTCCCGGGAGACCTCCTTGAGCATGGGCATGACGGCCCGCAACCGGCCCTTGGTGCCGAGGTAGCTGATGCGCCACGCCTCGACCGCCTCGCGGGTGTCGGCGGCCTTAAGCTCCTGGAGAGCGGACGTTTCGAGCTCGTCGAGCTGTTCGAGCATGCCCGGTAGAGTGTACCCCCCCGTCGCGATTGTTGCCCTCCGTCCCGGCTCGCCGACAATAGGATCCGTCCATGACCCACAGATTCCGAGCCCACCTCGTTCCGCTGCTGCTCGCCGTCGCCTGTACGGGCTGCACGTCGGGGACGCGCGTCTTCCCGGATCACGATGCGGGTGTCGTCTGGACCGCCATGGTCGCCGTGGCCGACACCCCCGACTACGGCGCCGACGACGACCCGTGGATCGTGAAGGAGAACCGCGCGTATACGCGGCCGGACGAGCGTCGCATCGAGATCTACCGCGAGGTTGTCCGTCACAGCGACCTCGAGAAGGTGAACCCGTTCGTCGATCGCCGGGCGTTCCGCTTTCAGGTCCTGCTCGAGGAGACGAACCCGCCGACCGTATCGATCATCAGCCGCGGCACCGGCTTTCCGCGTCACGCCGAGGAGGAGGTGCGTCGGTACCTCGACGACGTGAGCGTCATCGTGGGCGACCGGTCGCGCGGCCCGCTGCCCGAAGGGGGCGCGAGCACGCCCGAGATCGCCGTGCGCGACCTGATCTACGCGATGTTCCGCCGCGACGCGGACGAGATTCAGCGCGTGATCCTGCCGGCCGACGACGCGGAGCTGCTGTGGACGGGCGAGGCCCTCGATGTCCTCCCGCCCGCCGCCCGGAGCCAGCTCGATCGGCGCATCATCCGGCCGGCACGCGTCGACGAGGTCATCGAGATCGACGGCACGCGCGTCCGCGTGACGGAGCCCTACGTGGAGGGCGACCGCCGCATCGTGCTCGCGACCGTCGCCGGCTCCCCCCTCGCGCCGTTCGAGGTGGTGCGCGTCGGTGACCGCTGGCGAGTCGACGCGACACGCATCATCGCGCGGCGCCGGGCGCGGGAATAGCCGCGGCGCCCGAAGGGCCGACTCAGGCGATCCGCCGCCGAGCGCGCCTTAAAGATTCGCGAACATCCCGTCGTAACCGTGCAGCAGCTCGCAATCGCACTCGAGCCGATCGAGGAGCTGCCGGGTCATGTTCATCTTCACCTGGAGGAAGTTGTCCGGGTGGGACGGCTCGTGATGGATCACGATCCAGCGTCTGGGTCGGGTGAGCTTCGCGAGGGCGCAGGCGTTCGGCACGGAGCAGTGACCCCAGCCGACCTTCGTGAGGTACTCCTTCGCGGTGTACTGCGCCTCGTGCAGCAGCACGTCGACCCCCTGGAGGAAATCGACGAGGGGCCCGTAGATCCCCGTGAGCTCGCTGTCCCGCTTGACGTCGAACGGCGAGCCGGTGTAGCCCTTCAGGAACTCGTTGTCGGGGACGTATGCGAGACGCTTGCCGTCCGCCTCGACGAGGTATCCCACGGTCGCGCCGGGGTGCTGCGTGAACGTCCACGACACCGTCGCGTCGCCGATCCGGATCGGCTCGCTTCCCAGGTAGCGGAAGTCGAGCTTGGCCCGCATGTCCTCCATCTGCACCGGGAAGTAGTCGCGGTCGAGCTGCCCGCGGAACAGACTCTCGAGATCCTTTCCGAAGCCGCGCTCTCCGTAGATCGTGATCTCGAACCCGGGTGCGAACGCGGGCGCGAAGAACGGGAAGCCCTGGATGTGATCCCAGTGCGTGTGCGTGATGAAGAGGTGCACCCGGCGCGGTCCGTGCGCGAGCAGCACCTGCCCGAGGTTCCGGATGCCCGAGCCGGCGTCGAAGATGATGTACTCGTCGCCGACCGTCAGGTCCATGCACGACGTGTTGCCGCCATGCCGGATGTACTGCGGCTCGGTCACGGGAATCGACCCGCGCGTCCCCCACAGGTAGTAGCGGGCGAGGGCCGTGTCGAACTCGTGATCGAACACCGGGCCGCTCAGCGGAAGGTTCGACCGAAGGTACGCAGCGCCCGTGTCCAGCCGGCCGTTGCCGGCGAAGTAACGCTCGACCTTCACGAGCAGGTCGTCCCGCTCGAACGGCTTCACGATGATGTCATCGACGCCGAGGTCGTGGAGGGTCGAGAGCTCGGTCTTGAAGTCCTTCGACGTGCAGACGATCACTCCGATGCCGCTCGTCGCGTCGCATGACTTGAGCTGCTTCAGGACGTCGATGCCGTGGATCTTCGGCATCATGAGGTCGAGGATGATCAGCTCCGGGTCGAACGCCTCGACCTTCTCGAGACATTCTTCGCCGTCGCCGGCGACGGCCGTAGCGTAGCCGCGCTGGTCGAGCGCGTTCCGGATCGCGCGGGAGATGACCTTGACGTCTTCCGCGACCAGGACGCGGCGCCGGGATGACTGGGTTTCGGCCATGGCCTTGGAGGATCCGCAGGAGCCGGTCGAGAGTCTAACACGACGCGGACGCCGGCGCTCCGAACGGGGGCGACGGCCGCGGAAGCGGCGTCAACCGCGTGCCAGCAACTCGGAGAGTGCCTCGACGACCGCGTCCACCTCGCGGTTGACTTCCGCGTGCCGCGCGTCGACTTCGGCGAGATCGCCGTTCAGCCCGACCTCCTCGAGCGCCCGGCTCGCCTCGAACGCCGCCTGCGCGCCCATCTCGCCGACTGCGCCCTTCAGCGCGTGGGCGGAGCGGCGGATCTCCTCCCGGTCGCGGGCCAGGACCGCGTTCTCGATCTCCGCTAGGATGCGCGGACCGTCGTCGTCGAGAAAGACCCCGGCGAGCGACCGCGCGAGGTCCGTGTCGCCTTCGCAGCGCGCGACGAGATCGGCCGCGGTGAACGGGCGCACGGATGGCGACCCGGATTCGGTCTCGCTCGCGGTCTCGGTCGCGGTCGCGGTCTCGGTCGCGGTCTCGGTCTCGGTCGCGGTCTCGGTCTCGCTCGCGGTCTCGCTCGCGGTCGCGGTCGCGCTTCCGCCCGCGCCGGCGTCGCCCGCCCCCATCATCACCGCGTTGTGCATCGCCGCGAGCAACGCGGGCATGTCGATCGGCTTCGATACGAAGTCGTCCATTCCCGCCGCGAGACAGCGCTCGCGGTCACCCTTCATCGCGTGCGCAGTGAGCGCGATGATCGGCAGGTGCGTGCCGGTCCTCTGCTCCCGCGCGCGGATGGCCGCCGTCGCCTCGAGGCCGTCCATCACCGGCATCTGGACGTCCATCAGGACGAGATCGACGGGCTCGCGCTCGAGCGCGGCGAGCGCCTCGCGCCCGTTGTCGGCCACGACCATCGTGTGACCGCGCTTCTCGAGCGCGAGGACGATGAATCGCTGGTTGACCGCGTTGTCCTCCGCGAGCAGGACGCGCATCGGCTCCTCGGGCAGGCGGCGGGGCCCGGCCCGAGCCTTCGGCTTCGCCTCGCTGGAGCCGCGCACGGCCTCCGGGATGGCCTCGGCGAGGGCTGCCCGCCGCACCGGCTTGGTGAGCTGCGATGCGACGTTCAGCCGGCGACCGCGCGCGATGTTGCCGGTCGTGCGCGCCGACGAGACGAAGATGACGGCCACGTCGGCGATCTCCGGCCGGTCGCGAACCCACTCGACGAGCGTGAAGCCGTCGACGTCGGGCATGTGGAGGTCGACGAGCAGGAGCCCGAAGGGTGTTCCGTCCTTCGCGTGCTTCAGCATGCTCGCGAGCGCCGAGTTCGCATCGGCGGCGGTCGTCGGGGCCAGCCCCCACGAGGTGAGCATCTCGTCGAGGACGCGCCGGTTGGTCGCGTTGTCGTCGATGATGAGCACGCGCAGGCCCTGGAGCTCGACGAGACCGGTATCCGGCGTTTCGTCGCCACGCGCGACCACGCCGAAACGGGCCGTGAAGTGAAAGACGCTGCCCCGCCCCACTTCGCTATCGAGCCACATGCGTCCGTGCATGAGCTCCACCAGGTGCGCCGAGATCGCGAGCCCGAGCCCGGTGCCGCCGTATCGCCGCGTGGTCGAGGTGTCCGCCTGCTCGAAGGCGTCAAAGATCGACGACTGCTTCCCGGGCGGGACGCCGATCCCCGTATCCGAGACCGAGACGTGCAGGTCAACACGCCGATCGACCGCGCCTTCGGGTCGGACCCGCACGATGACCTGGCCGGCGTCGGTGAACTTGATCGCGTTCGTGACGAGGTTCGTGATGACCTGCTGGAGACGCACGGGGTCGCCCGTGATCATCGCGGGCACTTCCGGCAGGATGTGGCAAGTCAGCTCGAGGTCCTTCCGGTGCGCGCGGTAGGCGAGCGACTGGACCGTGCGGTCCACGAGATCGCGGAGGTTGAAGTTCGTCATCTCCAGGTCGAGCTTGCCTGCTTCGATCTTGGAGAAGTCGAGGATCTGGTTGATGATGTGAAGCAGCGAGTCGGCCGATTGCTTGACCGATTCGAGGTACTCCTGCTGGGCCGGATCGAGATCGGTCGCGAGCGCCAGCTCCGTCATTCCGATGATGCCGTTCATCGGCGTGCGGACCTCGTGGCTCATGTTCGCGAGGAACTCGCTCTTCGCGCGGTTCGCGGCCTGGGCGACGCGGTTCGCGGCCTCGAGCTCCTCATTCGCGGCCTCCGTCTCGCGTCTCGCGCGCACGACCCACCGCAGCGCCTCGGACTCGCTGAGATAGAAGATCCCGGTCAGCACGAACGTGCAGGTGAGGAGCCCGGCGAAGCCCGCCGCCCGGAGGACCTGGAGCCCCCGCGCGTCCAGCTCCTGCGGCAGCTCGACCCCGCGGCTCTCGAGGACGTAGAAAACCGTGGCCGCCACGAGGCAGAGCCCGAGCCACGTCAGCCCCGCGCGCAGACCGCTGAGCATGATCGCAATGATCGGGATGGTGATGAACCACATCGCGGCCGGCGCACCGATCCCGCCGGTGAGCGAGGCGAGGGCGAGCAGCACGACGAAGACGTCCCCCGCGAGGAGGTTGCCGGTGAGCGCCGCCGAGCGCGTCACGCGCAGCACCCACATCACGATCCCGGCGACGACGCCCCCCGCGGCGACGACGATCGCGCACTTTGACGATCCGAGGAACAGGTAGAGGACGGCGAAGACCGGAACCCAGACGATCATCGCCACGCAGAACGCGGCGGCGCGTCGGGCATGGTGCGACGTCTCGTCACCGAGACGCGACTCGCCGGGGAACAGCCAATCCGGGACGATCCTCCGCATGCCAGGCTCCGGGGAGGTCGTTGAGGCCGGCTGATTCTACTCGTCGGCCTTCGCTTCACTCTCCGGAGCGGGCGCATCGTCCACCTGGGCCGCTTCGGCGTCCTCGGCGGCGGGCGGCTCCGGGGCCTCCGCTCTCGCGGCGCCCGCGCCGCCTCCCGCCATCCCCTTGCGGGCCTGCGCGGCGTAGGCGGCGCGCCGATCGGCCTGCTGCCGCCGCGTCGACGTGCCGCCGCCGATCTCCGGACCGTCCTCCTGCCCGACGAGCTGGAGGATGACGAGGTCGGCCCCGTCACCGAGCCGGTGCCGGCCGGTCTTGATGATCCGCGTGTAGCCGCCGTCGCGATCCTCGAACATCGGCGCGATCTTCGTCATCACGTGCTGCACGAGACGCGGGGCCTTGCGCACCTCGCCGAACCGGTTGAACTCGATGTCGCTCTCGGAGGGCAGCTCGAAGTAAGGATTGTCCTTCCGGGAATCGGGCACGTTCGGATCCGCGACCCACGCGTGGATCTTGCGATCGGTCAGCCGCGACTCGATCTGGCGACGCGCGCTGAACGTGCCCTTCTTCGCGGTGGTGATGATCTTCTCCACGAACGGCTGCACGGCCTTCGCCTTCGGAAGCGTGGTCTCGATCTCCCCGTGCTCGAAGACGCCGGCGGCGAGATTGCGCAGCATCGCGCGCCGGTGCTCGCTGTCACGACAGAGTTGCTTGCCTGAGATTCGGTGACGCATGGCTTCTATCCGCAGGGGCTGAGAGACTGAGAGGCTTGAGGTGAGGGGATCGGGGGACTGCGTGGCGTTCAATTCGGGGACTGGTAGCCTTCCGGGAGCTTCATGCCGAGCGTGAGCCCGAGCTCCTCGAGACGCCGCTTCACCTCGCGGAGCGAGGTCTTGCCGAAGCTGCGCACGGTCAGCAGCTCGGGCTCGTCCTTCTGAACGAGCTGGGCGACGGTGCGGATCTCCGCCGATTCGAGGCAGTTCGACGCCCGCACCGACATGTCGAGATCCGTGAGCCGCATGTTGAGCTTGCGGATCAGGTCCTCATCGACGCTGGCGGCGGCACTCGCCTCGGGTGAGACCTGCGTGGCGCCGATCTCGAAGTACTGGACGAACGGGTTGAGGTGCTTGCGGAGGATCTTCGCCGCTTCGACGAGGATCAGCTCCGGCGACGCCGTGCCGTTCGTCCACAGGTCCATGATGAGCTTGTCGTAGTTCGTCTTCTGACCGATACGCGTGTCCTCGACGCGGTACCGCACGCGGCGGACCGGGCTGAAGACCGCGTCGATCGGCATCTCGCCGATCACCTGCTCGTCGCGCGATGCGTACTGCTCCGCGGCGGGCTGGTAGCCGCGGCCCTTGGCGACCGTCATCTCGCACTCGAAGTCGACCTCGTCGGTGAGCGTCGCGATGACGTGCGTGGGGTTGTGGATCGTGACGGCGGTGTCGGCCTCGATGAGATCGGCGGTGACCTCGCCGGGACCGGTCGCGGCGAGACGCATCACCTTCGGCTCGTCCGCGTCGAGGCTGACGACAAGGCCCTTGATGTTGAGGATGATGTCGGTGACGTCTTCCATGACGCCGGGAATCGTCGAGAACTCGTGCTCGACGCCGTCGATGCGCACGGTGACGACCGCCGCGCCCTCGACGCTCGACAGGAGGATCCGACGAAGGCTGTTGCCGATCGTCGTGCCGAAACCCCGCTCGAACGGCTCGATGATGAACCGCGAGAACGAATCGGTCTTCGATGATTCTTCCACCTCGACCCGCGCGGGCAGCTCGAGACCTCGCCAGCGAACGTGCATAGCCGTAAACTCCGATTTCAGCAGAACCTGAAGGAACCAGGAACTCCGCGGGGTATCGGGTGTCGGCGGATCCTGCTGAGCGATCCGTGACCCCTGCTTTCCCGCGAAGAGTACATGCTCAGACGCGCCGCTTCTTCCGGGGGCGACAACCGTTGTGCGGGATCGGCGTGTGGTCCTCCACCGCCGTGATGTTCAGGCCGTTGTTCTGGAGCGCGGTCACGGCCGACTCGCGGCCCGACCCCGGCCCCTTCACGTGAACCTCGATCTCGCGCATGCCCATGCGCTTCGCCTTCGCGGCGCACTTCTCTGCGGCGCGGGTGGCGGCGAACGGCGTGGCCTTGCGGGCCCCCTTGAAGCCGACGGTGCCGGCGGAGTCCCAGCAGAGGGTCTCGCCGTTGATGTCGGTGATCGTGATGATCGTGTTGTTGAACGTCGCCTTGACGTGGGCGATCCCGCGAATGACGTTCTTTCGGATCTTCTTCTTGGCCATTTACTTCACGCCCTTCTTGCCGGCGACCGTCTTCCTCCGTCCCTTGCGGGTGCGCGCGTTGCACTTGGTGCGCTGGCCGCGGACGGGCAGCCCCTTGCGGTGACGCTCGCCCCGGTAGGTCCGGATGTCGCGCAGCCGCTGAATGTTCTGCTGCACCTGGCGGCGAAGCGCCCCCTCGACGATGTAGTTCGCGTCGATGACCGTCGCGATCTGCGTGACGTCCTGGTCGGAGAGTTCGCTCGCCTTCCTGTCCGGATCGACCCCCGCCTCGGCAAGGATGTTGTCCGCGAACTTCGGGCCGATCCCGTAGATGTAGCGGAGGGCGAAGCGGATCTTCTTCCGCTCGGGGATGTCGACGCCTGCGATACGGGGCATGCTCGTGCTCCAGTGTGCCTTCTTCAGTCGGGAGCTGACCAGCCGGGAAGCTGACAGCCGACCGCTCTCTCAGCCTTGACGCTGCTTGAGGCGGGGATTCTTCTTGTTGATCACGAAGCGCTTGCCGCGTCGGATGATGATCTGGCAATCCTTCGTGCGTCGCTTGATGCTGCTTTGAACCTTCATGGCTGCTCTTTCCGTCAGTCGGTCGGCTTCTGTCAGTGCCGGTAGGTGATCCGGCCCTTGGTCATGTCGTACGGGCTCAGCTCCACCGTCACCCGGTCTCCGGGAAGGATGCGGATGTAGAACTTCCGCATCTTCCCGCTCACGTAGGCCAGGATCGTCTGGCCGTTGTCCAGCTTGACCCGGAACCGTGCGTCCGGCAGCGCTTCCGTCACTTCCGCGTCAAGCGAGATTTTTTCCTCTTTCGCCATACGTCTCCGATTTACCCCGACCCTGAGCGGCAAAGCATAGGCGCCGCCGTCATGCCCTTCTTCCGCTCCGTACCCGCGGGGCCCGGCCCTGCTCGCCCCCGCTGAGGAATCCCGCGTAGTTCCGCATGAGGAGATTCGCCTCGATACGCTGGATCAGGTCGAGCCCCACGCTCACGACGATCAGGAGCCCGGTTCCGCCCAGGAAGCTCGACACGAAGAACGGGATGCCCATCTGCCTGCTCACGATCGTCGGGATGATCGCGATGATCGCGAGGAAGCCGGCGCCCACGTAGGTGATCCGCTCCACGACGGTCTCCAGGTACTCCGCCGTTCGCGGTCCCGGCCGCAGACCGGGAATGAAGCTGCCGTGGTCGCGCAGCTGCTTGGCCATGTCGTCAGGGCTGAAGACGACGGTCGTCCAGAAGTAGCTGAAGAAGTAGATCAGGGCGATCTCGATGAGGATGTAGGGATACGCCCCCATCTGGAAGTGCGTGTTGAGGAATCCGGTGGTCGCGATCCACCATTCCGCGGAGCTGCCCGAGCTGTTCGCGGCCGTGCTGAGGTAGCCGAAGAAGGCCGACGGGAAGATCATGAGCGAGCTGGCGAAGATGATCGGCATGACGCCCGCGTGGTTCACGCGCAGCGGCAGGTAGTGCTTGCCGCCGCCGTAGACCTTCCGCCCGCGGGTGTGCCGGGCCTGCTGGATCGGTATGCGACGCTGGGCCACCGTGATGAGGATCGCGCCCGCGACCACGAAGACGAACGCGGCGACGAGGAACAGGACCCCGGCCGGGCCGATGGCCGCCTCCTCCTGCGTGCTGAGCTCGAAGTTGCCGGCGATCCACATCACCGCGCTCGGCATCTGCGAGATGATGCCGGCGGTCAGGATGAGCGAGACGCCGTTGCCGATGCCGTACTTGTCGATCTGCTCGCCGAGCCACATGAGGAACATGCTGCCGGCGGTGAGGCCGGTGACGCCGGCGAGGAAGAAGAACAGCAGCGAGACCTTCGTGCCCATGATCTCGGGCTTGACCATGCCCGAGGTCTCCATGAAGCGAAGCCACATCACGGACTGGATGAGACACATCGCGACCGTCGCGTATCGCGTCCACTCCGTGATCTTCTGCTGGCCGCTCGCGCCTTCCTTCTTCAGCTCCTGGAGCCGCGGAACCGCAGTCTGGAGGAGCTGGAAGATGATCGACGCCGTGATGTACGGCATGATCCCGAGCCCGAAGATCGTCGATTGACTGAACGACCCGCCCGAGAAGATCGCGGCGTAGTCGAGGATCTTGCCGAACCCGGTTCCCCCCTCCGACGCGTTCTTCGCCGCCTCGACGAGCGCGGACTGGTCCACGCCGGCCAGCGGAATCCAGAACCCGATCCGGTAGACGACGAGGACGCCGAGCGTGAAGAGCACGCGGTTCCTGAGGTCGGGGATCCGGAAAATGTTCAAGAATGCCTGGAGCATCTCAATCCTTCGCGGGGGCGTCGGTCTTCTACTTCGACCTGGCCGGTTTCGCCTTCTGCGGGCGCCGCTTCGACGGGCCCGCCGCGGCCCGGGTCCACTTCACCTTCTCCAGTTCGTTGACCGTGCCGCCGGCCGCCTCGATCTTCGCGCGGGCCGAAGCCGAGAACTTCGCGGCGGTCACGTCGATCTTCTTGGTCAGCTCGCCCTCGCCGAGCACTTTCACCGGGCACCCGGCGTCGCGAATGAGCCCCGCCGCTACGAGCGCGTCCGCGTCCACCGCGGCCCCCGCCTCGAAGCGGGCGTCGATCGACTTGAGGTTCACGATGTGGAACAGCGTGCGGAAGTCGTGGTTCGTGAAGCCGCGCTTCGGAATGCGACGCGCGAACGGCATCTGGCCGCCCTCGAAGTAGGCGCGGTGCTTGTGGCCGGACCGCGAGCCGGCGCCCTTGTGGCCGCGGCCGCTCGTCTTGCCGACGCCGCTGGAGCGACCGCGCCCGACGCGTTTGCGCGTCTTGTAGCGACCGACCTGCTCCGTGATCTCGTGGATCATCATGGTGAAGAAGTCTCCAAAGTCGTCCGCATCGTCACGCGGAGGGCTGCTCCGCGGAGGCTTCGGCCGGGGCCCCTGTCTCCGTGTCCGTGTCCGCGTCCGTGTCCGTGTCCGTGTCCGCGGCCGGTCCGGTCTTCCTGCCGGGGGACCCGAGGAAGGCCTGGCCACGCTCGATCGCGATCTCGACGTCGGTGCGCTCGAGCTCCATCCCGCGCAGCTCCTCGACCGTCTCCCGCAGCCGGAGCTTGTCGAGCCCGTCGATCACGGCCTTCACGAGGTTCTTGCTGTTGTTCGATCCGTAGCTCTTGGTGAGGCAGTCCTGGATGCCGATCATCTCGAGCGGGGCGCGGACGGCGGCGCCGGCGATCACGCCCGTGCCCGGCGACGCGGGGATCAGCCGGACGCGACACGCCCCGAAGGTGCCCGTGACCTCGTGCGGGATGGTGCGGCCGAGCAGCGAGTACGCCCGCATGCGCCGCTTCGCCTCCTTCTGCGCCTTCTCGATCGCGGGCGGCACCTGGTTGGCCTTGCCGTAGCCCAGGCCGACACGACCGCGCCGATCGCCGACGACGACCATCGCCGAGAAGCTGAACCGCCGACCACCCTTCACCGTCGCGGCGGTGCGATAGACGCCCACCGTCGTGGATTCGAGTGCCGATGCTTCGTCAATGAACTCTGCCATGGATCAATCCTGTTCCTTCGTCGCTTCGTCGCTTCGTCGCTCGCCTCAGAACTTGACGCCGCCTTCGCGGACCGCGTCCGCGAGCGCCTTGATGCGTCCATGGAAGCGGTAGCCGTTGCGATCGAAGACCACCGTCTCGACGCCCGCCTCCTTCGCCCGCTCGGCGATCGTCTTGCCGACCACCTTGGCCGCGTCGCAGTTACCGCCGTTCGACGTCTTAGCGCCCTTCTCGGTCGTGCTCGCGGACGCGAGCGTCCGTCCGGCGAGGTCGTCGATCACCTGCGCGTAGATGTGCTTCGCGCTGCGGAACACGGTCAGACGCGGCCGCGACGGCTCGCCGATCACCGAGCGGCGAATGCTCTTCTTGCGGCGATTGTGTCGGATCGTCTTGAGCTTGATGCGATTCATCGTGCGTGCTTCCAACTGGTCATCAGGAGCCGAAGACCTTGCCCTGCTTCCGGATGATCAGCTCATCCGTGTACTTGATGCCCTTGCCGTTGTACGGCTCCGGCGGACGCTTCGAGCGGAGCTCCGCGGCGAACTGCCCGACGGCCTGCTTGTCCGGCCCGCTGATCGTGATGATCTGCCCCTCGATCGCGAACTCGACAAGAGGCGGCGGGGTCATGACCACGGGATTGCAGTAGCCGACGTTGAGCTGGATCGTCTTGCCCAGCGGCTTGGCGTTCCAGCCGACCCCGATGACCTCGAGCTTCCTGCTGTATCCGTTCGTGACGCCGGTGACGAGGTTCTGGATGCGCGAACGCACGGTGCCCCAGTACGCGCGCGTCTGGCCGAGCTTCATCTGCTCCTCGGGGATCGTGCAGACGATCTGCTTCTCGTTCTCGTCCCACTTCACCGTGACTTCGGGGCGGTACTCGTACGCGAGCTTGCCCTTCGGCCCCTCTACCGAAATCGTCCGCGACTTCGGATCGACGCTGACCTTGACGGTCGGCGGGACGGTGATTGGCTTCTTTCCGATGCGCGACATGGCTGAGTCCTTACGTGACGATAGCGACGACCTCGCCGCCGACCTTCTGGTCGCGGCATCGCCGATCGCTCATGATGCCCCGGCTCGTCGAGACGATCGCGATGCCGAGCCCCTGGAGCGGGCGCGGCAGGTCGTCCGAGCCCTTGTACACGCGGCAACCCGGCTTCGACACGCGGTCGATCGAGTTGATGAGCTGCTCGCCGCGGGTGCCGTACTTCAGCGTGACGCTGAGAACGCCCTGGCGTCCGTCGTCGATGACGTCGAAACCGTCGATGTAACCCTCATCGTCAAGCACCTTCGCGACGCCGCGATTGAGCTTGTTGTTCAGGCACTTGACGGTCTTCGCCTTGTTCCGGACCGCGTTGCGGATCCGCGTGAGCATGTCGGCAGTGAGATCTTGTTGAGACATTTACCAGCTCGCCTTCCGCATTCCGGGAATCATTCCCTTCAGTGCCAGCTCACGCAGCACGATGCGACTGACACCGAACTTCCGGTACACGCCGCGGGCACGGCCGGTGATCTGGCACCGGTTCCGCTTGCGCGTCGAGAATTTCGGCGTCTTTTTCATCTGGGCGAATACACGCTTGCTTGCCATACCCGTCTTTCCTTACTTGGTCTGCTCGGCGCGCCGGAAGGGCATGCCGAGTTCGGTGAGAACGAAGCGACTCAGGTCCGGAGTCGAGTTCTCGAGGCAGATGTTGATGTGCATGCCGTGCGTGAAGGTCACGTTCGCCATGTTGATCTCGGGCCAAACCGCCTGCTCGGTGAGACCCATCGAGTAGGTGCCGGCCTTGTCGAACGAGCCGACCTTCAGTCCGCGAAAGTCCTTGATGCGCGGGATCGCGAGACTGACGAGGCGATCCAGAAAGTGCCACATACGCTCGCGCCGCAGGGTCACCATCACCGCCGACGGCGCGCCCTCGCGCACCTTGAAGTTCGACACCGAGCGCCGGGCGTGGATCAGGACCGGCCGCTGTCCGGTGATGGTCGACAGCGTGCTGAAGACCGTGTCCCGGATCTCCGGCTTCAGCTTCTGGTTCTCGAGGAACCGGCCAACGCCGCAGTTCACGACGATCTTCCTGACCGCGGGCACCTGGTGCCGGTTGCGCAGGCCGAACTCCTTCATCACCTTCCCGGGGATGCTCTCCTCGTAGAGGGCCTGGAGTCTGGGTTTTTCGGTTTGAGCGACCATCGTTGCGTTCCTGTGAGAGCCTTTGCTTCTACTTTCCGTCGCGCGGACCGTGGAGCGTATGCAGCTCCTTGCCGTTCCGCGTCGCCACGCGCACCTTCGAGCCGTCCGCCTTCTTCTCGAACCGGACCCGCGTCGGCTTTCCATCGACGACGGGGCTCACGTTCGACATGTGGATGGGCATCTCCTTGCGGAGGATGCCGCCCTGCGGACTGGACTGCGTCGGCTTCATGTGCTTCGCGCGGATGTTGACGCCCTGCACGACGACGCGGCTCCTGTCGATGAGGACCCGCAGGACCTCGCCCGTCAAGCCCTTGTCGTTGCCGGCGGTGACGATCACGTTGTCACCCTTGCGGATGTGGCGCGGCATGGTCAGATCACCTCCGAAGCGAGTGACACGATCTTCATGTAGTTCTTCTCGCGAAGCTCGCGCGCGACGGCGCCGAAGATCCGCGTGCCCTTCGGGTTGCTGTCCTCGCCGATCAGCACGCACGCGTTCGAGTCGAAGCGGACATAGGAACCGTCCGCGCGTCGGGTCGGGTACTTGGTCCGGACGATCACGGCCCGGACCTTGTCGCCGCTCTTGACGTCGGAGTTGGGAAGGGCCTTCTTCACCGAGCAGACGATGCGATCGCCGACGCCGACGGACCGTCGCGTGAACTTGCCGCGGGCGGTCGAGCCGCCGAGCACGCCGATCACCTGCACGATCTTCGCGCCGCTGTTGTCCGCCACTTCGAGTCTGGATTCTTTCTGGATCATCGGTCTCGGTCCTGACTGGCTCGGGTCCTGGCGCGGGTCACGCGACCGGCGTTCCCTTCTTGATCACACGCAGAACGATCCAGTTCTTGGTCCTGGAGATTGGCCGGCACTCCGCGACCTCGACCGTGTCGCCGACGTGCGAGACGTTCTCGGCGTCGTGCACGTGGAGGACGGTCCGCTTGCGGACGTACTTGCCGTACTTCGGGTGCTTCGAGGAGAACTGGATCGATACCTTCCGCGTCTTGTCTCGCTTGTCGGATTCGACGACGCCGACTTTCCGCGGGGCTCGCTCGGGCACCTTGATGCCTTTCAGGTGGCTCATTCGTCATCCTCCGCCCGCGCGTTCCGCTCCGTGAGCACGCGTGCGATGTCCTTCTTGATCTTGCTGAACTGGGAGGTGTCCTGGATCTTCTCGGTCACCGCCTGCGTGCGCAGGTCGAAGAGCCTGCGCCGGAGGCGCGTGACCTCGACGTCGATCTCTTCGTCGCTGAGCTTGTGAACTTCCTTGGCCTTCATGATCGTTACTCTCGGCAGGGGGCGGCCTGTGCCGCTCCCGTCACACGGTCAGACGACGACCCACGAACCGGCAACGCACCGGCATCTTCTGGGCGATGCGGGCGAATGCCTGCTTCGCGATGTACTCCTCGACGCCGGCGATCTCGTACAGCATCGTGCCTGGCTTCACGCGCGCGGCCCAGTAGTCGGTGTCCGCCTTACCCTTGCCCATGCGGGTCTCGAGCGGCTTCTTGCTGATCGGCTTGTCCGGGAAGATACGGATGAAGACCTGGCCCTGGCGACGCAGGAAGTGCTGGGCCGCGATACGGCCGGCCTCGATCTGGCGGGCGGAGACCCAGTGAGGCTCGAGCGCCTGGAGGCCGTACTCGCCGAACGCGACGTAGTTGCCGCGCGTGGCGTTCCCGCGCAGCTTCCCGCGCATCTGCTTGCGGAACTTGATTCGTTTCGGCATCCGAGGCATCGGACGTGCTCCCTATTGTCCCATCGAGGCGCCAGGCCCCGCTTTCGTCCCATCGAGGCCCGGAGGGCCGGATATGGACCTACCGACGACCGCGAGCCCGCGCCCGCGCTCCCGCCGCCTTCGATTCGATCTGATCGTCCTCGCCGTCGGTGTACATGCCCTTGTAGACCCACACCTTCACGCCGATCGTGCCGTACGTCGTGCGGCTGGGCACGCACGCGTAGTCGACGTTCGCCTGGAGCGTCGACAGCGGAATAGACCCCAGACGCGTCTGAAAGGTCCGCGACATCTCGGCGCCGCCGAGGCGACCCGAGACCTGGAGGCGAACGCCCAGCGCGCCGTTCTGCATCGCCGCCTCGCAGCGCTGCTTCAGCATCCGACGGAAATTCGACCGCTTCTTCATTTGCTCCGCGATCGCCTCGCCGATCAGCACGGCGTTCGTATCGGGGTTGCGGATCTCGACGATCTTGATCGACACCTTGCGACCGGTCATCGCCATGAGGTCCTGCGTCAGCCGGTCGATCTCGGCGCCCTTGGGGCCGATCACGAGACCGGGCCGCGCCGTCTTGACGATGATCGTCAGCTCCTCGCGCGTCCGCTCGATGAGGATGTCGGCAACGGCGGCGAACGGAGGCGTCCGGTTCAGACGCTTGTCCACGTACTGGCGGATCCGGTAGTCCTCGACGAGGAGCTCCGCGAACAGCGCCTTCGGCGCGTACCACCGCGACTTGTGGGCCTCGGTGATGCCGACGCGGAATCCGAATGGATGCGTCTTCTGTCCCATTCGTCAGTTCCTCTCATCCAGAACGAGGTGGAGATGGCTGCTTCGCTTCAGGATCGGATGCGCTCGACCGCGGTCCTTCGGCTGGAATCGTTTGATGGTGGGACCCTCGTCCACGCGCGACTCATGGACGTAGAGCGAGGACACGTCGGCCTCGCCCTCCTCCGCGTTCGCGATCGCGCTCTTGAGGACCGCCTTGAGATACCACGCGGCCCGCTTCTTCGAGAACTCGAGCGCCGTCAGCGCGTCGTCGACCGGCAGGCCGCGGATCATGTCCGCGACCAGTCGCGCCTTGCGCGGGGCGATGCGTGCGAATCGGTGTGATGCTTTGTACGTCATGTCGAATGCCTGCTGAGCGACGGAGCGGGTTTCGGCTCGCCTCGGCCCCAAAGAGCCGCCTCACGAGCCGTACGGAGCGCTCTAACGGCGCACCTTCACGCCTTCCTTCTTGTTCGTGTGCCCTCGGAACAGCCGCGTCTGGCTGAACTCGCCGAGCCGATGGCCCACCATGTCCTCCGTCACGAAGACGTCGGGGAACTGGCGGCCGTTGTGCACCTGGAACGTGTGACCCACGAACTCGGGCACGATGACGCATGCCCGCGCCCAGGTCTTGATCGGGGTGCGCGCACCGGACTCGTTGAGCCGCTCGACCTTGCGGTAGAGCTTCTCGTCGACGAACGGGCCTTTCTTCAGTGATCGTCCCATGGCCTACCTCAGACTTTCAACTGTCCGTAACGCCTGCTCTTGCGACGCCGGAGGATCCGCGCGTCCGTCCACTGCCCGCGGCGCCTCGTGCGTCCGCCCTTCGACTTCGTGCCCGACGCGCTGGCCGGCTCGCGCCCGCCTTTCGAGCGACCCTCGCCGCCGCCGAGCGGGTGGCACGAGTGGTCCTTCGCGACGCCGCGCACCTTCGGCTTGCGCCCGAGCCAGCGGCTGCGCCCCGCCTTGCCGACCTTGACGTTCTGGTGATCCGTGTTGCCGAGCTGGCCGATGGTCGCGCGGCAGTCGATCGAGACCTGCCGGATCTCGCCCGACGGCAGCACGATGGTCGCCCAGCGTCCTTCGCGGTTCGACAGCCGGGCGCCCGAGCCGGCCGTCCGGCAGAGCTTGCCGCCCTTGCCGGGCTCGAACTCGATCCCGTGGACGGTCAGGCCGGTGGGGATGAACCGCAGGGGCATGCAGTTGCCCGGCTTCGGCTCGATCGCCGCCCGCGAGCTCTCGACCACCTCGCCGTCGGTCATGCCCCGCGGCGCGAGGATGTAGCGGCGCTGGCCGTCGGGGTACTCGAGCAGAGCGATGTGGGCCGAGCGGTTCGGGTCGTACTCGATCCCGATGACCTTCGCCGGCTCGCCGTCCCGGTTGCGCCGGAAGTCGATCAGCCGGTAACGCCGCTTGTGCCCGCCGCCGCGTCCGCGAACGGTGACCTTGCCCTGGTGGTTCCGGCCGCCCTTCCCCGGCAGCGGGCGCAGCAGCGCCTTCTCCGGGGTCGTCTTCGTGACCTCGGCGTTCAGGTTCACCGACATGTTGCGGCGACCGTTGGTGACTGGCTTGTAAGTTCGGATGGCCATGATCTGGTTCTTCGCTGTTAGCTGCCGGCTGTTCGCTCTCCTCAGAACAGCTCGATGCGGTCGTCGGCGTGAACGCGAACGATCGCGCGTTTATGACACTTCGCCCGCCAGAAGCCGAACTTGTTCCGGCGAAGCTGTCCCTTGCGGTTCTGCGTCGCCACCGAGACGACGCGGACGCCGTAGAGCTCCTCCACGGCCCGCTTGATCGCCGGCTTCGTGGCGCGGCGATCCACCTCGAAGGCGTACCGGTTGAGCATCGAGGAGCCGAACGTCGCCTTCTCCGTGATCAACGGCTTGCGGATGATCGTCGTCGCTTCCATCAGGCCGCCTCCTTCCCGGTGCCTTCGGCATCCTTCTTCCACGCCGATCCGTCGAGGAACGCCTCGAGCGAGGCCTTTCCGAGGACCAGGAACCGGTGATTCAGGAGCTCGAACGCGTTGAGCTGCTCGACGGAGATCGTGTCCACCTCGTCGAGGTTCCGCGCCGAGAGGGCCGCGTTGCGATTCCCCGGGTCGAGCGCGACCAGGCAGGTCCGGTTGACGCCCAGCGCCTCGAGCAGCGCCCGGAACTCCGACGTCTTCGGCTTGTCGAAGCCGAGGTCGTCGATGCACTTCACCTCGCTGTCGACGAGCTTGGCGAGCAGCGCGTTGCGGTTCGCGAGCCGGCGCATCTTCTTCGGCATGTCGAGCCGGAACGACGACCGCGTCTTCGCGAACGCCACGCCGCCGCCGATTCGGCTCGGTGTGCGCCGCTGTCCGACGCGGGCGTTGCCCGTGCCCTTCTGCCGGTACAGCTTGCGCGTCGAGCCTGCGACCCTCGACTTGTTTTTGGTGCGGGCGGAAGCCTGACGCCGGTTCGCGTGGAACATGACGTAGGCCTGCTTCAGCAGCACGGGGCGCACCTGGGTTCCCAGCTGCGCCTCGTCGATGGCAAGCGTATCGACCTGCTTGCCCTGCCTGTTATAGATAGGGAGTTCAATCATCGCGTCTCACACCTGACGGCCTTGCCGTCATTTTCGCCTCACCCTTCCGGACCAATCGTCGAGCGGCGGATCTGGTTGCGCCCAGAGCGCCGGAGTTTCGACCCGGACCCGTTTCCTCGGGCCCGGCAGTCCGGTCAGGGTTGTTGACTCGGTCTCGGTTCGAATGCTGTTGCGATCGCGCGGTTCCCTTCGGATCGGCCTGGCGGCCACCGTCCGGCCTTCGCGATCACCGGCACTCACTTGCCGGCCTTGGCCAGCCTCGCTTTCTGTCTTCCCAGACGCTTCGACGATCGGAGGAACACCATCCCCGTGTTCGGACCGGGCACCGGACCCTTCACGAACAGGAGATTCCGGTCCGCGTCGATCGATACGACATCGAGATTGCGCGTCGTGACGCGCTCGTTGCCCATCTGGCCCGCCATCCTCTTGCCCTTCTTGGGCTTCGGACCCGTGCCTCGGTTCGTGGCGTGGGCGGCGATCGATCCGCCGCGGCGATGGCAGCGCTGCACGCCGTGGCTCGCCTCGAGCCCGGCGAAGTGGTGACGCTTCATCTGCCCCGCGAATCCCTTGCCCTTGCTCGTGCCGACGACATCGAGATACATGTCGTCGCTGAACACGCTGACGTCGAGCGTCTGCCCGATCTCGTACGCCGAAGCCTCGTCGTCCGACGCCAGACGCAGCTCGCGGTGGAACCGCTTCGGCGCGGTCCCCGCCTTCGCGTCGTGCCCGATGATCGGCATCGTCGCACGACGCGGACGCGCATCGGCGAACGCGATCTGCACGGCGGCGTAGCCGTCGCTCTCGGTCGTCTTGACCTGCGTGACGACGCACGGACCGGCTTCGATCACGGTGACGGGGACGTTTCTCCCGTCTTCCGTGAAGTAGCGGGTCATGCCCACCTTCCGACCTAGAAGCGCCGCCGTCATTGTCTCACCTAAGCCTTGATCTTCACGAAGACGCCCGCGGGAACGACGAGCCGGTTGAGGGCTTCCACCGTGCGGGCGTTCGGCTCGGTGATGTCGATGATGCGCTTGTGCGTTCTGATCTCGAACTGCTCGCGCGACTTCTTGTCGATGAAGGTCGACCGGTTCACCGTGTACACCTCGCGTCGGGTCGGAAGCGGGACCGGTCCCGCGACCCGCGCGCCGGTGCGCTTGGCGTGATCGACGATCTCACGCGACGACGCATCGAGCGCCTGATGGTCGTACGCTTCCAATCGGATTCGAATCTTGCCGCCGGTCATCGGTCTGCTGCACGTCCTGCAACGAAGAAGAGCCCCTCGTATCGATTCGAGGTGACCCGTACGAAACACACACCCGCACCGGACCACGGCGGCCCGACGTTGGTGACGCTTTCCCCCTCGAACGCCTCCCCGGACATCTCACGTCCAACTGAACACCGATCCCTGACCGAACCCGTCGCGTCACGGCAACGGGCCGGCGGACTCGAGATGACCGCACCACCGCCGCGATGGTGCGAACCGGGGATGATACGTGTCCCGCCGGTCCTGTCAACGCAGGCACCGATCGGGGGCCGCGCCGGCGCCATGCTGCCGGCGACCTCCGGAGGCGATACAGTCCTTCCATGAGCCCACGCCCGTCGCGCATCGCCCCGGCCGGACCGCTCCTCGCCCTGCTGCTCGCGGGCGTCGCCGGCGGCCAGATCCGACCGGCTCCGCCCGACATCCCGGCGGGGCTCGAGCCCGAGCCGGTCCGCGTCGAGTCGATGGGGCTGACGATCCACCCGCCGTCCGGCTCGGTGGCCCACGTTCGGCGGATCGACGGGCGGACGTCGCTCTCGATCCTCGACGGCGCGGCCGGTCCCGCCTGGTCCGTCGCGGTGCAGCCCCTGCTCCCGACCGACGGGCCGGCGGGCGGCACGACGCCGCGGGCGTACGTGGCGGACATCCTCTCGACCTTCCGCCGCGGCGACGCGGCGTTCCGGGTGCTCGACGATCGGCCCGCCACGCTCGGCGGGAAGCCCGGTCACCTCTGCTACGTCGCGCACGAGGCCGCGCCAGACCGGGAGATCGTGAGCGGCTGGCTCATCCTGGATCGCGGCGAATCCGAGCTGCTGGTCTTCGCGAGCCAGATCCTCCCGGAAGCCTTCGATCGCATCCGCCCGCTCCTGGATTCGTGCTACGAGACGATCCGCCTGGATCCGCTCGCCGACGTCGCGCTCTCGCGGAAGGCCCGGCTCGAGGCGGGGCGGGACCTGATCGCCTCGATCACTCCGGATCGCCTGCGCGGCCTCGCCGGCCCGCTCCGGTGGTACCGGTACTACCGGCCCGCCGCGGTCACCGGAGGCGCCGACGCCGAGCTCGGCTACTACTCGGTCGAGTGCCGAGAAGGTCCGAAGGGCGGCATCGACCCGTCGCGTTCACCGTCGCGGTACGACCGCGCGGAGGAGATGCCCGGTCTCCTTGTGATCGTGCGCGGCCACTACCTGGAGCACGCCGCCGGGAGCACCTACGACACGCTGGCCGGCTATTGGGTGGCGTGGGACCAGTCGGAGGAAGCGTGGTCGATCCGCGGTACTCGTCGCTTTCGCGGGCGGGAGCAGAGCGAGGCCGAAACCGGCATCCGCACGCCGCAGAGCCCCGGCGACCCGAGCGGGACCGTGACCGTCATCGCCAGCGGCAAGGACGGCGCCACCCGCGACGAGCAGAGCTGGCGCACGCCGGACGTCTACCTCTCGCAGGCGCTGCGATGGAACCTCGGCGCCGCGCTGCCGCGCGACCTGCTTGTCTCGCGCACGATGAGCACCTACGCCTTCGACAGCACCGCGCCCCGTATGACGATCGCGCTCCGCACCGATCGCTGGGAGCCGCGCACCGACGGAAGCGGCGGCTGGATGCTGACGAGCCGGACCCGCACGGACGCCGCGGAGACCGTGACGCTCTACGACCGGGACGGGACCCTCGTGCGGCGTCGCCACGCCGACGGCTCGGAGACCGAGGCGATCGCCCTCGAAGATCTGCACCGGCTGTGGAAGAGCAAGGGACTGCCGACCGGACGGATCGGGGAATGATCGCCCGCGCGCTCGTCCTCGCGTTCGCCCTGGTCGCCGCAGGCTGCGCGACACCGCAGACGACGCGCGTCGAGGAACCGGCGCCGGTGTTCGCGGTCCTCGAGGCGCTCCCCCCGGCCGGGGTCGTCGTCGCCGGAGATCTCTTCCCGGCGACCCCGGCGCGTCGCGTGTACACCGTGATCGACGACGACGGCGTGCCGACCGGCGACCGGTTCATCGAGACGCGACGACCGCGCGGCGGCGACGGCGGTGGCGGGGGCGACGGTGGCGGCGACGGCGGCGACGTCGAGATCGACTTCGGCGAGAACCTGACGCTGTATCTGCGCGTGAACGAGGACGGCAGCGTCGAGCAGTACGCCGCGGCCGCGCACGACCAGGAGGCGCTGACGCGCTTCGACCCGCCGCTCACGCTCGCGTGGGCGGAGCTGCCGCCGGGCGAGAAGCGCGAATCGCGTTCCGACATGCGCGTGGTCGATGCGCGCGACCCGCGTCGCGAGCGCGAATCCGGCCGGGCCCTGCGCACGATCGAGTACGCCGGCGACGACCGGATCGAGACGCCGCTCGGCGCGCTCCTCGCCCAGCGCGTGGAGGTCTCCTTCCAGGCGAAGCTCCGCCTCGCGCAGGTCCGCCGCGTCGAGACGATCTGGATCGTGCCCGGCATGGGCGTCGTCGCCCGCCACGACCGCGAGCAGCTCAGGATCCTCGGACTGCCGGGAAAGAACGAGCGCCGGCGGCTCGTCATTTCGGAGTAGCCGGCGTGCACGGCGCCACCGCCGCACGAACCGCCCCGGCCAGCTCGTCGATCATCTCGCGCGGGTAGAGCGGGAAGGCCCAGTCGCGTCGCCCGGCGATCTCCGCGTCGACGACGTGCCGCCGGGCGGTCGTCGCGTCGCGCTGGAGACGCTCGACCCGGCCGACGTGCATCGAACGCAGCGTCGCCAGCGACTCGTGCATCGCGAAGAACGCGCTGCGCCGCGCCGGCGTGCCGCGCGGCGTCTGCCCGATCGCGGCGAGAAGCTCGCGCTTGACGGGGCCCGGCCGCGTCGCGGGCCCCGCCGGCTCTGAAGCGGCGGGCGACTCCGGGTCGTGCCACGCGCGACGGGCGGCGGCGATCGCGCGCGGGACGTCGGCCTCGACGCCGTCCGGCGTCGCCAGCGGCAGGAGCAGTGTCGCCGTGGCCACGGCGATCGGGGCCGGCTCGACGCCGAGCCACGCACGCACCCAGCGCTCCATCGCGCGATCGTAGTTCGCGCCGCCCGTTCCGTGCACGAAGAGGTCGCACATGCCGAGACGGATGAGTGCCGTCATGAAGAGCGCGCGCGGGAGCAGCGCCGGCGCGTGCAGCTCGGTGATCGCTCGCTCGACGTCGTGGTCGTAGCCGTGCATGCGGCGGCCGTCGTCGCGGATGCGCCAGATCGGAAGCTCGACCCAGTCGTCGCGCACGAGAAGGCCCCCGATTCCCGCCTCGGGCAGGCCCGCGACGGCCGCGTTGTACGTCCCGGCGCAGCGCGCGGGGTCGGCCCGCATGGCCTCGAGCAACGCGCGGGCGAGCGAGGTCCCGATCAGCTCGGTCGCGGTGACCGCCGGCGCGGGCGTGAACCACGGCTCCATCAGGTCGCAGAGCGCCGCGCCCATCTGGAGCGCGGCGTTCGGGGCGTCCGCGTGGGCGGCCACGGCCGCGTGGATGCGCCGGGCGCCGTCGGCGACGGACGGCAGCGCGGCCCGCAGGTCGGGCGGCGGTGCGGCGGGCGTGAAGGCCGGGTGCAGCGCCATCGGCACGTCGGCGCGCGGGCGGGTGAGCTCGACGCGACGCAGCGCGAGCGTGTCGTCGGTGCGCCGCACCGGAACGTCGAAGCCGCCGAAGTCGCCCGAGCCGGCGCGGGTCGCCGCGTGCTGATCCACGATCAGGTTCGCGCGGGCGAAGCCGTGCGCACTCGCGACCGCCTCGACGAGCATGAACTTCACGAGGATGCCCGGATGCCAGAGCATCGTCTGGTGGCCGGTCGCGATCACGGGCGTTTCGGTCGCGAGACCGAGCTCGCGTCGCGTGAGCGTGCGCCACTCGGCGAGCGATCGACCGAAGAGGGCCCCGGTCGGGCGTTCTCGCACGCGGGCCGGCCAGTCGCGGCAGCTCGGGTCGATCGTGAGATCAACCGACATCGTGACACGCCGATCGAACGTGCCCGGACGTCATCATGCGTCGCAAGGCTGCGTCGCGCACGCCGGACACGTCTCCAGCCCCGCAAGCGCTTCAGCGCCCAGCAGATGACGACAGCGCTTCAGCTCGCGGTGCATCGTCCGGTGGTAGTGATGAAGACGCGAGGTCGGATCGTCCAGCGGTCCGCCGAAGCTGCGATCCGGGTCGTTGTAGATGAGACGCACCGGGATCTCGGTGATGCGGAGGTCGTGGGCGACGGCCTGGACCCAGAACTGCATCGGGAAGTCGTACCCGTCCACGTCGAGCGAGAGACGATCGCACGCCGCGACGCGGTAGGCCTTGAAGCCGCAGAAGGCGTCCGTGATCGAAAGGCCGAGCCGATCGTTGAGTTCCTGGGTGATCGCCCGGTTGATGCGGCGTCGATCGTTGGGCGGCGCGTCGTCGAGCCGCGTCATCTCGAGGTAGCGGCTTCCCGAGACCACGTCGGCGTCGCCGGCGGCCATGGCGTCGAGGAAGCATGGGATCGCGGCGGGCTCGTGCTGCTCGTCGCAGTCCATCGTGATCAGCCAGTCGAATCCGTCGAACCGCGCCCACCGCAGCATGTCCTGCATGGAGCGCCCGTAGCCCCGGTTCTCCGCGTGGCGAATCACCTCGACCGGATGCCGCGCGAGCTCCATCGGCGTGTGATCGGTGGACCCGTCGTCGATGACGAGCACGTCGTCCGCGTAGCGACTCACCTCCCGCAGCACCGGCGTGACGTACCGCTCCTCGTTATAGACGGGGATGCCGACGAGAACGCGGGGACGAACGCGGGGCGTGTGTCGCATGGGATTCACTCCGGGATGCGGGGGAGAAGCTGATCTTAGCCCGCGAGCGGCGGAGCGGCGGAGCGGCGGAGCCCGTAGACAACGGAGGGCTTTCGCCCGAAGGCCTACCGCGTCTGACGGAAGAGCTCCGGCTGCCCGGATCCGCCACGCGTATCGGGCGGGGCCTCGGCATTCCCGACCCCTTCGTCGCTTCGTCGCTCCGTCGGGCCGTCAATCCCGGCTTCGCCCGGGTCCGCCCCCTGGATTCCCCCGAGCGGATCCGGACGGAAGATCCGCGTCCCCAGCGCCCACAGCTTGTCCGTGAATCCCTCGACCGGACGACCGGCCGCGGCGTCGGCCCGGTTGGCCGCGGTCAGCGCGAGCTGCGTCTTGGCGTCGAGATCGTCGAGTTGCGAGACGAAGATCGCCTCCGGCGTGCTCGGGAGCTTCGCGGCGCCGTGCTCGAGCTCGCCGTGGTGGCTCACGATGATGTGCTGAAGCACGCGCAGCGCGTCAGGCGGCAGCCGGTGCCCGCTCGCCTTCGCGGCGAGCGCGGCCTTCACCTGGAGCCAGATCGCGCCGCGCACGACGTGCCCCACGAGGTTCCCCTCGAGCGTGTAGTTGAAGCCCTGGTCCCAGCTCAGCTCGACCGTCTTGCCGAGGTCGTGCAGAAAGAGGCCCATCAGCACGAGATCCCGGTTCAGCTCCGGGTAGAGCGGCAGAGCGCGGTCCGCGAGCTCGAGCAACTGCCAGGTGTGCTCGAGCAGGCCGCCGATCCACGCGTGGTGGAGGCTCATCGCCGCGGGCGCGAGGCGGAAGCCGGCCATGAGCTGCTCGTCGTCGAGGTACGCGTCGGCGAGCGCCCGCATCGCCGGGTGCTCGAGCGTCCCGAGCACGCGCTTCACGCCGGCCATCATCTCGTCGATGTCCCGCGTCGTGGTCGGCAGCAGCGCCGCCATTTCCTCCTCGGTCACCTCGACGGGCCTGATCTGCTCGATGATGAACTGCACCTGGCCGTTGTAGAGCTGCGTGTGACCGACGACGCGGACGAATCCGGCGTCCGCCAGGTCCGCGAAGCTCGCCTCGTCGAACGACCATTGCCGGGCGGCCACCTCGCCCGACGCGTCGCGCAGCAGGCACTTCAGGAACGGTTTGCCGTTGCGCGTGCTGCCGAGCTGCGGGTTGTACATGCTGTACACCCCATCGACGTGGGCGTTCGGTTCCATCCTGGCGAGGTCGATGTGCTGGCTGGGCATGAGACCCGTAGTCTAGCAGCCCGCTGAAGAACTGGGGCTTTGCGGAGCACGGTCATTCTCGCTCCGGCTGCGTCGTCGAATCCCGGAGGCTGCGAATGACTGCCCTTGCGGGCTACCCCGCCTCGCGCATCGCGCTCAGCACCCCGGGGATTCCGTCGACGATGTCGCCCGCGAGCATACCCGCCGATCCGTGCGCGTCCGCCCACCGGTCCGCCACGCGGCCGTGGATCCACACGCCGAGCCGCGCGCAGTCGAACAGGCCGAGCGCTGCCGCGCTCTCATCGGGCGCCGGTCCGGCGCGGAAGAACTGCGCGACGAGCCCCGCGATGACGCCCGTGAGCACGTCCCCCGAGCCCGCAGTGGCGAGCGCAGCGTTGCCGGTGTCGTTGACGATCGTCCGGAGCCCGTCGCTGATGACCGTGGCCGCCCCCTTGAGGACGACCACGCATCCGAGCCTGCGCGCGAGCGCTTCCGCCGCGGCGGGACGCGCGGCGGGGTCGGCGGGGTCGGCGTCGAGCCCGAGCGCCGACGCCAGACGGCGGTACTCGCCGGGATGGGGCGTGAGCACCGCGGCGCCGCGGAAGTCGGCCTGAACGTCGCGCAGCGCCGCCAGCGCGTTGATCGCGTCGGCGTCGAGCACGAGCGGAACGGTGCCGTCGGCGAGAAGACGCACGAGGATCTGCTGCTGCGGCAGCCCGTCGCCCCATCCGGGCCCGACCGCCAGGCAATCGAAGCCGCCGGCGTGGTCGTCGAGCAGCGCGGCGACGGCGCTTGGCCGCAGGTGGCGGCCGCGATCGACGGGCAGCGCGAGCCCGGTCGCCTCGGGCGCGATCACGAGCGCGGCCTCCATGATCGGCTCCGGCACCGCGAGGACCGCGAGCCCCGCGCCCGACCGCAACGCGGCGCTCGCGGTGAACGCGGGGCCGCCGATCATGACGCGCGGCGGCGCGGCCTGGCCGCCGATGACGCCGACGGTGCCGAAGGTGCCCTTGTGGCCGTGAGGATCGCGGGGTGGAAGAGTGGGGTCGGTCACGGATGCGCCCGAGCATAACCGGCCGGCGGGCGCCGCGCACGACCGCGTGGCTCAATCGAAGCCGCTCGTCGCCAGCACGCCCTTCGCCGAATGAAGGGGAAGGGTCGTCCGCATGCGGAAGACGGAATTGTGGCTGTCCGCGCGGTGGGCGAAGAAGAAGTCGAGCATGTAGGTCTCACCGTCCACGAGGTCGAGTCGATCCACCGCGACGTACTGCCTCACCGGGCTGGCGACGCCGCCGAGGTCGATGACCCGCCGCCTGTCGATGTAGGCCCAGCAGTCGTCGTTTCCCGTGAACTCGAAGAAGTGGTCGGCGCACCCCTCGTACACGAACGACGCCGAGAACGTGTACGTGAAGTACTGATTGTGATCGTCGCCCTCGTTGCCGAGCAGCTCGTTGTCGATGGGATAAAAATCATCCGTCAGGTACTCGTAGACGCCCATCGCGTTGCGCATCAGGTTCAGCGTGAGCGGTTGCGACAGGTTCGTGCCCATGTAGTCGCTGAACCACTGCTCGAAGGTCGCGCTGTCCGTCACGCCGCCGTCGCCCGTGCCGCCGAACGAGCCGGCCGTGTCGTCGAAGTCGTCACCGCACATGTCGGTGCCCGATACGGAACCGCCGCCGGCTTCCGGCACGCCGTCACCGTGGTGGTAGACACAGACCTCGTAGACCATCGCGGACGTGACGGTGTCGAACAATCGCACCGTGAACGAATCGTCGCGGTCGGCCACGTCCCCCTTGGCCGCCGCCGGTTCGGTCGCGCGAAGCCCGTGGAGGGAGACGAAGTCCACCCGCAGGTGCGTCAGCGTCGCGGGGTCGAAGACGGTCGTGAATCCGTCGAGCGTCGTGCCCATCTGGTGCCCCGCCCCCGCGTCGAACGTGAAGAACCCCACACCGTTGTGGCAGTTGAGGAACTCGACACGCAGGTCATTCGGGTAGCCCGCGCCGACGATGCTGTCGTACAGGAGGTTCGGATCGTTCACGATGTCGATGTAGGAGACGTCGTATGTGTCGTCGTACTCGTGCGTGTGACGCTCGGGGCTCGTCGAGAGCTCGTCGTAGACGTCCACGTCGAAGTGACCACCGGGAAGGCCCGGGTCCGTCGCGTACGGCGCGATGAGGTTCCCGTCCTGATCGTGCCATTGGGTGACCACCTGCAACCCGCCGCCGCCGAACACCGGGCGCCGGCGCGGCGAGAGCACCGGCCCGACGTTCCACGCGTAGTGGCCCGCCAGCGCCGCCTCGGTGATCCCGAAGTCCGGGTGCGACGACAGGAAGTCGCGCACGGGGCCTGTGACCTGGATCAGGTCGGGCGGCACGGCGGCCGCAGTCGTCGGAACCGTGAGCGTCTTCGGCAGCAGGAACGTGCCCGCCGCCGTCGCCGCGAGCAGGCCATAGACGGAGAAGGTGGTTGCAGCTCTGCGGTTCATAGGCGTTCCCTCGTTACACGAGAGTACGATTCGGCCGCGGCGGACCATCGCCCGAACAGCAGTTGTCGGCTTGGACGATCGGATCCGATCGGCTGAGCGAAGTCGGCGCCCTGTGCGGCCTGCGCGGCCGCGCGGCCGCCGATAACGCCGCGGGTCCCGCAGCGGGCCGGTCGTGCCGTCGCTTCAGTAAGCGACCTCGACCACCTCGATCCGGAGGTTCCCCATCAGCATCAGCATCGACTCCATGTTCATCCCGCCGACGCCGTCCGCGAGGCTCGACGTGCCGACGAGCACGTGGGCGGCGTCGTACCGCCGGTCGAGCGTGGCGTCGAAATCGACCCAGCGGCCGTCGATGAGCGCCTGCGTCCACATGTGCCATCCGAAGATGTCCTTCTCGCCGCCGAAATAGTCGGCATAGACGAGTCCGGTGGCGACACGGGCGGGAAGGCCCGAGGAGCGCATCATCGCGCAGAGCAGGACCGCGTGCTCCGAGCAGTCGCCGGCGCGCATCCGCGCCGTCTCCGACGCCGTGGCGAAGGCGGTGTCGAGGGACTTCGCCGAGATGTGGCGGTGCACGGCGTCGCGGAGCGCGTCCGCCCGCGCGAGCGGATCGTCGCCGACGCCGCGGCACGCCTTGCGGGCGAGCGTCCGGATGAGCGCGTCGTCGCCGTCGATCATCGTGGTCGCCTCGGCGTACTGACGCCCGTCGGCGTCGCCGGGATCGGCAGGCAGGTTGTCCGTGATGTCGATGTGGAGCAGCACGGAGCCCGACGGCTCGACCTCCACGCGCTGCGCGCCGGCGTTCGGGAGCGCCGGCATGGCCCCGTCCCGGGTGCGGAGGCGCAGCGTCGCCGATGTCGTCTCCCGGACGCGCGGAATCGGGAGGTTCACCTCGACGAACGTCCGGACCATCATCTCGGGCGCCGGTCCGCGCCCGGCGGCCATCGCCGCCGACTTCGTCGAAAGACGCGTGACGACCTTCCCGAAGGGCAGCGTCGTCTCGTCGCGCACGAGATGACCGTCGGCGGACACGCGCGTGATCGAGTGCATCCCCGGCATCGCGCTGCTCGTCGTCTTCCACACCGTCACGGGCACGGACCTTCCGTCGAGCTCGACCATGTCGCGCCCCTGCCGCTCGTGCGTCACGGTGACGGGCTCGAGCCCCTGCTCCTCGTCGATGGTGCGGTAGACGACCTTTGCGGCATCCGCCTCCATCCGCGCGAGCCGGTAGCGGTGGGACGCCATCGGCGTCAGCCACGTGCCCTCCGGAAGCGGCAGGCGCTTCTCGATCGCGCGGGACGACTTCGAGACAGACCGCACGTGGTCGTCGCGGAACTCCCACCGCGTGTACACGGGCTGGTGCCCCATGCTCTGGATCGAGTGCAGCGACACGGGCGTGCCGTCGTGCCGCTCAGTGAAGGTACTCTCCATCCGGAGCTCGATCTCCGCGTCGCCGCGTCGCAGCCGGAAGACCATCTCCGACGCGGTGCGGTACTCGTCAGCCCGCGAAGTGACGTGCTCGCGCGTCCACCCGGCCGTGGCGCCATCGATGTCCATCTCGTACCAGTGATCCCAGACGGTCGTCCACACGGCGTCGCCCGCCGCCGCCGTGTCCCGGGCGGCCGCCGGCGCGAACGCGACCGGCGCGCAGAGGGCGACGAGGGCTATCCACGCCGCCCGGAAGCTCAGGGGAGAAGTACGAAGCATGGATCGTTCCTTCATTCGCAGGCATTCGCAGGCAATCAGGGGCAATCGCGGGCAATCGCGGCCGGTCGCGGGCGGTCGCGGGCGGTCGCGGACGGTCGCGGGCGGTCAAAGGCGCAGCGTCGAAGCCGGGACACCGGCCCTCAACCTTCCCCGGGTCGCATCAGCGGAAACAGGATCACGTCCCGGATCGAAGCCGCGTTCGTCATGAGCATGACGATCCGGTCAACGCCGATGCCGAGGCCGCCGGCCGGCGGCATGCCGACGCGTAACGCGTTGAGGAAGTCCTCGTCGAGCGTCCGGAACGCGGCCTCCTCGTCGTCGGCGCCGGCGAGCTGGGCCGTCATCTTGTCCCGCTGGACGACGGGGTCGTTGAGCTCCGTGTAGGCGTTCGCAAGCTCCATGCCCGCGATGAACAGCTCCCAGCGGAAGGCGAGCTCGGGCTGCTCCGGTTGGGGACGCGTGAGCGGCGAGATGGCGGAAGGGAAGTCCGTGACGAACGTCGGCCGGTGCGGCGGGATCGTCTCCTCGACCAGGCGATCGAAGAGTTCCTTCACGAGCAGCCAGTGATCGAGCGTCGCGTGGTTCTCGATCCCGATCCCCGCGGCCCGCCGGCGGACGGCGGCCTCGTCGGTCATCGGGAAGCCGATCGCGCTCGCGAAGAGGTCACCGTACGCGCGGCGATCGAACGGTCGCCCGTACTCGACGCGGATGTCGCCGAAGGGAATCACGGGCGCTGCCGCATCGCCACCGGCGTTCTCGACGTGCCCGTGCGACTCGCACGCGAGCCGGTGGAGCATCGACTCCGTCAGCTCGAGCATCGACCAGCAGTCCCCGAACGCCTGGTACACCTCGATCATCGTGAACTCGGGATTGTGCTGGCGGTCGATGCCCTCGTTGCGGAAGTTCCGGTTGATCTCGAACACGCGAGGCATCCCGCCGACGAGGAGTCGCTTGAGATACAGCTCCGGCGCGATACGCAGGAAGAGCGGCATGTCGAGCGCGTTGTGGTGCGTCGTGAACGGGCGCGCGGCCGCTCCGCCGGCGATCGGCTGCATCATGGGCGTCTCGACCTCGAGGTAGCCGCGGGCTTCCATGAACCGGCGCATCGACGAGACGATCTCCGAGCGACGGCGGAACGTCCGCAGCGTCCCGGGGTTCGCGTACATGTCGATGTAACGGTGGCGGTAGCGCAGCTCCGGACTCGTGAGCCCGTGGTACTTCTCCGGCGGCGGCACGAGGCTCTTCGCGTGGACCTCGAAACGGTCGGCCCAGATGCACACCTCGCCCTTCTGCGTCTTCCCGACCGGTCCCTCGACCACCACGATGTCGCCGTAGTCGAGCTTCTCCGCGAGCTTGAAGCCCTGCGGGTCCACGTTGGCCTTCGAGACGCTGACCTGGAGGTCGCCCGTGTCGTCGCGCAGCACGAGGAAGACGAGCCTCCCCATCGCGCGGTGCTGAACGCATCGACCGCTGATGACGGCGCGCGGACGCGGGTCGTCCACGGCCGCGCCTTCGGCGGCGGCTTCGGACGCCTCCGTCCACGCTGCGTGCGCAGCCTCGTCGAAGAGCGCGCGGGCGTCCGCGAGGGCGACCAGCGCGTCCACGCGGTGCCCATAGCCGGTGATGCCCCACTGCTCGCGCCATCGCGCGAGCTTCTCGAGCCGGGCGCGCACGAGCGGGTCGTTCTCGTTCCAGCCCGTTGCGTTCTCATCAGGTGTGGACACGGTCGTTGTGCTCGGATGGGTCGTGTTCGTGATCGTGGGCATGAGTGCGTGATCCTAGCAGCCCGTTGAAGAACTGGAACGCCGCCGGAGCACGATCATTTCCGCCGTGGACGGCGTCGCCAAACCTCGCTGTATCGCCAAATACGGCGTCGGTTCGGCTCCTTGCCACGACGAAAAGCATCGCACTCAGGCAACGCCCCAGTTCTTCAACGGGCTGCTGGCCCGCATTATGCATGAAGCGAGCCGGTGGTGGTCGGAACGACGGGCTCCAGTCGGTTACCCGGGCTCAGAAGGTGAAGCTGAAGCCGGCCGACAGCTCCGACGTGTTCTCGAGCGTGGAGGGCAGGTCGCCGTCCACGTACTTGAGGATGATGTGCGTGTTCTTCTCGTCGTTCACGGGGAGCGACGCCGTGATCTCGACGAACGAGGTGAAGTCCTCGTTCGCGTTCTTCACCGCCTGCGCAGCGTCGATCTCCCAGTAGAGCTCCCACGACACGCGGACCAGCACGGTCTCGAACACCTGCGTGAGCCACGCCGCCTGGAACGTGAGACGGCTGAAGCTGTCGTCGTCGGTCAGCGCCATGCGGCGCGCCACGTCGGAGTCCGACACGTAGTCGTAGCCGAAGTAGAACCGCGGGTGCTGCGGCCGCCACGTGCTGCCGACGGGACGAAAGAGGCCGAAGGGCGCGTCGAGCAATCCGGCGACGGTGCGTTTGCCGTCGAGAATCGCGGCGTCGGTCGTGAATCCGACGCCGAACGCCCACTGATCCTCGTCGAGCTTCTGGTCCGCCTCGTGCCTGACGTGAACGTCGAATTCGAGGAACCGCGCCGAGAAGTCGTCGAGGTGATCACGGCGCAGCCGGAGATCGTCGTATTCCGCGCCCTCGGGGGAGCCTTCCGGGGGCTTCGTGGAGGTGCCGTCCTCAGCAGTCGGCGCGAGCTCCTCCAGTCGTCCGAGGATCTGCCGCATCGCCACGCCGCGGGCGACCGGAGCGCCGTCAAGATCCGGAAAGAGAGGCTCCTTCTGCGACCAGTTCGTGAAGGAGCCCTGGTTCCGCCCGAACATCGAGAAGTGCTGACCGGTGAGACGGAGTTCCGTAATGATGCTGTTGACGCCGTTCTCGGCGCCGTCCGCGACGAACCCGCGGCTCGAGGCGACGAGCCGGAGCGGGTTGCCGCTCTCGCCCAGCGGGTACCCCTCGAAATCGCGTTCAAGCTCGAAGCGGAAATCGATGCCGCCGATCCCCTCCTCGAGGGTCTTGAACTCCAGGTTCGACACGAGGCCCGGGATGCCGAAGCTCGCGCCGGCGGGCGGATCGTCCCCCGTCGCGGCCGCGGGCCGTGCCGCGGCGCCCTCGCCCGGGAGCGTCCCGCGTTCGTCCTGGCCGTGCGCAAGGCGGGAAACGCACGGGGTCACCGCGAGCAGCGCCGCCACGGTCCAGCCTGCATGCAGTCGTCGTGTCATCATGGCAACGCTCACCCGCTCGTCTGGTTGTCGGAAACGAAGAGCCAGAGGTCCTTCATCGTCTTCGTCGGGGTCTTCAGGATCTCCAGCGGCGACTCGAGATCCAGCATCATGGCGCCGAACCAGGCCTGGATCTCGAGCGCGAGCTTCCTCTTCTCGAAGTGCGGATTCGCCGGCAGCGGGGGCTGATCGAACAGCATCTGCCCCATCGTGACGGACGTCCAGTTCTGCGTCGTCGTGCCCGGCGGGAACTTGCTTCGCGACTCGAAGAAGTTGTACACGAAGTGGGCGACCTGGCCCCGGGACAGCGGCGGCGGCGGCGACGCCAGCGCCAGCGCCGGCAGCGCGGCAGATGCGGTCTTCCTGCGGGCTTTCTTCTTCGCGGCCTTCTTCGCGGCCTTCTTCGTCGTGGTCCGCTTCGTGGTCCGCTTCTTCGCGGGCTTCCTCTTCGTCGTCCGCTTCGTGGCCTTCTTCTTCGCGGGCTTCTTCTTCGTCGTCCGCTTCGTCGCGGGCTTCCTCTTCGCCATGGTTCCGCTCCCGGTTACGTGGTCGTCACGTGGCCGAGCGGGCGCGCGCACGACTCTGCGGCCGTTCCGACCGGCCACGCCTGCGCGTCGGACCCGGTCGCCGGTCAGTCTGATTTGCGCCCACCCGCAATCCCCACGGTTCGGCGCCACGGTTCGGCGCCACGGTTCGGCGCCACGGTTCGGCGCCACGGTTCGGCGCCACGGTTCGGCCTCACGGTTCGGCGCCACGCCCGGAACCCCCGGGACGGTGGCGGCGAGTATAACCTCCACGCACCGCGAGGTCTCCGGTCCACCGGCTATGATGCCCGCCATGTCCCAAATCGAACGCATCGGCGTGCTGACCGGCGGGGGCGACTGCCCCGGGCTCAATGCCGTCATCCGGGCCGTGACGAAGTCCGCCATCTACCGGTACGGGATGCGCGTCTTCGGAATCGAGGACGGGTTCCTCGGCCTCATCGAGGATCGCGTCGGAGAGCTGTCGAGCCTGCACGTCTCCGGCATTCTCACGCGCGGCGGGACCATCCTCGGCACCAACAACCGCGCGAACCCGCGCCGCCACTACGTCGGCCAGGACGCCCAGGGCCGACCGCAGTTCGCCGACAAGACGAGCGATTGCCTCCGGACCATCGAGTGCCACGAGCTCGACGCGCTGATCGTGATCGGGGGCGACGGCACGATGAGCTGCGCCGCCCCCCTCGTGGACGCGGGCGTCAACTGCATGGGCGTGCCGAAGACGATCGACAACGACCTCGTCGGCACCGACATCAGCTTCGGCTTCACGAGCGCGTACACCACGGCGTCGCTCTCCCTCGACCGGCTGCACTCGACGGCGGAGAGCCACCATCGCGTGATGGTCTGCGAGCTCATGGGACGCAACGCGGGTTGGCTGACGCTCCACGCCGGCATGGCGGCCGGGGCCGACGTGATCCTCATCCCGGAGATCCCGTTCGACATCGACCTGATCTGCGACTTCGTGCAGAGCCGCACGCACCGGGGCCGCGGCTTCTCGATCGTCGCGTGCTCGGAGGGCGCCGTTCCGGTCGGGGGCGCGCAGGTCGTGAACCGGTACGACAAGACGAGCGCCGATCCCGTGCGTCTCGGCGGCGTCGGGGAGATCGTCGCCCGGCAGATCGAGGAACGCACGGGCATCGAGACGCGCACGACGGTGCTCGGTCATGTGCAGCGCGGCGGGCCGCCGGTCGCCGCCGACCGCGTGCTCGCGACGCAGTTCGGCTTCCACGCGCTTGAGTTGCTGGTCGCGAAGGCCCGCAACCGGATGGTCGTCATGCGGAACGGCGGTATCACGGACGTCGATCTGCTCCACGCGGTCGACAAGCAGCGTCTCGTCCCGCTGGATCACCCGCTGATCGACATCGCGCGCTCGGTCCGCACGTCGTTCGGCGACCGGGAGGTCGGTCCCGGGCTCACGGCGCCGAGCCGTGTCGCCGCGGCGCGGGTGTAGGGCGCATTTGATGAAGCGGGTCGGTGGGTCGTCTGGCTGAACGCCCGCTCGGGACGGCGCGAGTGATTTTTCAACTTCACGAAACGCCGGCGTCGCGCAACCAGCGCCGCAAGCCGGTCGCGTGAGCGTCCGGGCGAGTCGATAGCGCATTCCTCATACATCGAGGCTCGCACGAGCGCTCACGCGAGCGAATCGCCCGCTGGACGACCCGGTTCATGCATAATGCGGGCGTAGGTGTCGCCGAACGCGCCACCGGGTATCCTTCCCCCGTGACCATCGCCGTATTCCTCGACCGCGACAACACGCTCATCGCCAACGACGGCGACCTCGGCGAGCCCGACGGCGTCCGCCTCATCGACGGCGTCGCGGAGGGGCTGAAGGCGCTGCGCGAGGCGGGGTACCGGCTCGTCGTCGTCACGAACCAGGGTGGCGTCGCCCGCGGCGTGTTCACCGAGGACGACGTCGACTCCGTCCACCAGCGCATCGCAACCCTCGTGGACGACGCGGCGGGCGCGCAGGAGCTGGTCAGCCGCTTCTACTACTGCCCGTACCACCCCGAGGCGAAGATCGACGCGTACCGGCTCGACCACCCGTGGCGCAAGCCGCGCCCCGGCATGCTGCTCCAGGCGGCCCGCGACCTGAACCTCGATCTCGCACATTCGTGGATGATCGGCGACGCCGCGCGCGACGTCGAGGCGGGACGCTCGGCGGGGTGCCGCACGGTGCTCGTATCGAGCGAGCCGCGGGTCATCGAGCGCGCGAAGCCGACCGCGGCGGTCGGGACGTTCCGCGAGGCGGTCGCGACCATCCTTCGGGAGCGTCCGGTCTCGAATGGAACGGGGGCCGGGACGAATCGACCGGTCCTCGCGGCGGCGAGCCCCGCTCCCGGGCCGGATGCGCCGCGATCGGAGGCCGCGCCCGGCGCGGCGACCCGGCGGACCGGCGGCGACGGCCCCGACGCCGTCGCCGATCTGAAGCGCGCCGTGAACGAGCTCACCGAGGAGATCCGCACGGATCGCATGCGGCGCTCGGAGTTCACGTCGCTGCGGCTCACCGCCGGCATGTGCCTGCTGCTCGCGCTGCTCCTCGCCCTGCTCGGCGTCCTCCAGCTCGACGCGGTGGAGGTCTTCGTGAAGTGGATGAGCGGCGCCGGCCTGGTCCTCCTGCTGGCGATCGCCGTCCTCCTGCTGGACCTCAAGGGATGACCCAGCGCCGGGCCAGCGCGGTGACGCTGAAGGCGCTGACCGGCGAGCCGCTTTCCGACCCGGCGCTGCGGGACATGATCGTCGCCACCGCCCACGCGATCGCGGAGCGACAGGGCATCGAGGTGCTCTCGGTCACGACGACGCCTGCGAGCATCTCGGCGACGCTCGGCTGCGGCCGCATGGAGGCGACCGGCCTGGCGGTCGAGCTGCGTCGCCTGACGACGAAGTGGTACACGGAGAAGTACGGCGAACCCACGCTGTGGGGGGAGCCGCCGTGACGGGTGGAGCCGACCGTGCGGGATGACGCCCCCCTTCCCGACGACGCCGGCGGCATCCTCGTCGTCTGCCCCTCCTGGGTCGGTGACACCGTCATGGCGACGCCGGTCTTCCGCGCCCTGCGCGCCGCGCGCCCGGACGCGCGCATCGTCGCCGTCATGCGTCCCGGTCTCGACGCGCTGCTCGCCGGCGCGCCCTGGATCGACGAGCGGATCGTCTTCGACATGCGCGGCCTCCTCGGCCCCGTCCGCGCCGCCCGCCGGCTCGCGGCCACCGGCGCCGATGCCGCGCTGCTGTTGCCGAACAGCTTCCGCACGGGCCTGGCGGTGCGGCTCTCGCGGATCCCGGTGCGCGTGGGGTACGACCGCGACGGACGCGGACGGCTGCTCACGCACGGCCTCGCGCCCGCCCGCGTCGAGGGGCCGACGCCGGCGATCGGCTCCTACGCGCGTCTCGCCGCGTTCGCCCTCGGCACGGACGCGATCGACCCGCGGATCGAGCTGGCGGTGACCGACGAGGAGGAGGCCGCCGCCGACCGGATCCTCGACGGCCTCGATGCGCCGTTCGTCCTGCTCAACCCCGGTGCGAACAGGCCGCCGAAGCGCTGGCCCGCCGAGCGCTTCGCGCGTGTCGCCGACCTGCTCCACGAGAAGCGCGGCCTGCTCGCCGCCGTCACCGGGGCGCCCGCGGAGCACGAGCTGATCGACGCGGTCCTCGCGGCGGCCCGCCATCCGATCGTCGATCTCGCCAGGCGCGGCATCGGTCTCGGCTCGCTCAAGGCGGTCACGCGTCGCGCCGCGATCATGATCACCAACGACACCGGCCCGCGGCACGTCGCTGCCGCCCTCGGCACGCCGATCGTCAGCCTCTTCGGGCCGACCGACCACCGGTGGACGACGCTGGACGGCGCGCGCGAGCGAGCGCTGCTCGCCGAACCGTTCCTCCCCGGCGAGCTCGTCGCCGACGATCATGCGGCGATGTGCGCGATCGGGCGTGTGACGGTGGGCGACGTGGTGTTCGCGGCGGAGCGGCTTCTCGGGTGATCGAGCTCTCGCCCCACCTCGCGCGCTGCCTCGACGCGGGCGACCCGTTCGGCGCCGTCCTGCGGCTCGACGGCCCGACCTACCGGGAGCACAAGCACCGGCGCACGTTCCGCGTCGAGCTCGGCGGCATCGCGTACTTCGTCAAGGTCCACGGCAACACGAGCATCGGCGAGATCCTCAAGAACGCCGTGCGCGCGCGGTGGCCGGTACTCACGGCCCGCCCGGAGCGCGACGCGATCAGGCGTCTGACGACGCTCGGCGTCCGCACGGTCGAGGTGGCGGGCTACGGATGCCGGGGGCGCGCGCCGTCCGGCCTCGAGTCGTTCATCATCACCCGCGCGCTCGATGGGGCGACGCAGGTCGACCACCTGGTCGGGCCGTGGAACGACCTGCCGGCGCGCCGCCGGCACGCGCTGCGCCGTCGCGTCGTCGAGGCGGTCGCCGGGATCGCCCGCCGCATGCACGCCGACGGGATCAATCACCGCGATTTCTACCTGTGCCACTTCCTCGCGCCGGATCGCGACTGGTCCGCCTGCGACCCGGCGGCGCCGCTCGATCTGCACCTGATCGATCTGCACCGTGCCCGGATCCGGCGCGCCGTGCCCGCGCGCTGGCTCGTCAAGGACCTCGCTGGGCTGCTGTTCTCGGCCTTCGACGTGAAGGTCACGACGCGCGAGATCCTTCGGTTCCTCGAAATCTACGAGGCGCGGCCGTGGCGTGACGCGGTCGCGGCACGCCGGAGGTTTCTCAGGAGGGTGCTGCGCCGCGCGGTCAGACTGTACCGAGCCGAGCACGGAACGCCGCCGCCACTTCCGGCCGGTCTTCCCAGTTCCGCATGAAGCGGGCGAGATCGTTGCGGCGCGCCCGCTCGAGAAGCAGCCGCGGCAGACCGATGCGGACGCCGTCGAGATCGAGCATCCAGAGGGATCCGTCCGCGCCGACGATGAAGTTCGTCGCCTTCGTGTCGTCGTGGCCGGCGCGGAGCGACCCGAGCACGCTCCAGATACGCGCGAACTCCGCGGCGACGCGGTCGAGCTCCGCCGGCGACGGGGCGTGGTGGTCGACGTAATCGCGCAGCGTCGGTCCCTCGACGAACGGCATGAGGAGGTACGACTGGAAACGCAGCGGCCCCAGCCGGTGCTCGCAGCAGGCCAGCGGCTCGGGCGTCGAGAGCCCGGCCTCGCGCAGCCGATGGCCGTTGATCCAGCACCACGCGGCTCGCGATCGCAGCAGCATGTGCGTCGCCGTGTGGAACGGCCGCTTGAGGTTGTAGCGCTTGAGCACGAGCGCCTGCCCGTCGGCGTCCAGCCGCACGACCGTGCAGCGGTCACCCTCCTTGAGGACGCGGGCCCCCTCGAGGAGCCGGTCGCCACCGCTGCGCAGCGCGCGCACGACGGACGACGGCGCTCCTGCGCCGTGCCAGAGGAGCCGCCGGAACGACCGGTCAAGTACGGGCTCGCGTGGATCCCGGCCCGGAATGGAAGGAGCGGCTTCGAGGTGGCGCACCGTCGGGGATGGTAGGTCGCGCCCGCCTGTTCCACAAACCTTTCTGGTATCACTCGCCCCGATGAGCCTGATCGACCGCACGATCCCGGCGCCCCCGGCGTGGCCGCCGCCCCGCGACCGCGCGGGGGTGGACGCCGTGATCGGCTTCGCGCGACGCCGGGACCCCGTGGGCGACCGCGTACACGCCGCGTTCGCGTACGCGTACCTCGTCATGCTGCCGCTCTGGATCCAGGGCAGCGCCGTGACGTTCGCGCTGCTCGTTGGCTATGCGCTGCTGCGAGCACCGAGCACGTGGCGGTGCTACCCCGCCCTGCTGCGCATGCCGGTGCTCGGCGCGTTCGCGGCGTGGATCGCGTGGGCGGCCGTCGCCATCGCATGGTCGGACGACCCGGGCCAGGGATGGGACGAGGTTCAGGCGGCCCGCGTCATCCTCACGCCCCTGGCGTTGTGGCCGATCCTCGACCGGGTGCCGCGGCTGATCGGCGCGGCGCTGATCGGCGTCGCGGCGCACAACGGCGTGCAGCTCCTCCAGGCGTTCGACGTGCCCGGTTTCCACGCTGGCGAGGAGGGGCGACTCGAAGGAACGATGCACGCGATCCAGACCGGCGCCTGGTGCGCCGCGGCGATGTGCTGGCATCTCGGCGCCGCGCTCGTCGCGCGCCGCGGGCTGCGCTGGCTTGCGCTCGCGGGGTTCATCGTGGCCGCCGCGGGCCTCGTGGGCACGGGCAGCCGCGGCCCGTGGATCAGTGCGGCCGTGGCGGTGCCGCTTCTCGTGCTCGTGACCGCCGCGCGACGCCGCGCGGCGCGGCGACCGGCGCTCGTGCTGGTCGCGCTCGGCCTCGTCGGTGCGGCCACGGCGTGGCCCGTCGCGGGCCGGATGATCGGGCCGCGGGTCGAGAGCGCGATCGCCGAAGTGCGCGACGCGCGCGACGACGGCGTCTACTGGACGTCAACCGGGTTGCGGCTCGTCCTGTGGAAGTGGGCCTGGTCGATGTACCGCGACGCGCCCGTGATCGGGAAGGGCACCGGCTCGTTCCAGGACGAGCTGTGGAAGCTCGAGGAGTACGCGACGCTGCGCGCCGAGTCCGCCGGCGGCCTGCGCGAGCGGATCCTCACCCGCGACCACGCGCACTCGACGCTGTTGCACACGCTGGCGACGCAGGGAACGGTCGGCGGCGTGCTGCTCGCGCTCCTGGTGACGCTTGCGATCGTGCGAGCGACCCGCGATCCGGACGATCACCTCTTCGCCGACGCGACGCTCTTCGTCCTGGTGACCTGGCTCGTCGGGTCGCAGTTCGACTGCTATCACCTCAACGGGCAGGTATTCGGAATGTTCGCGCTGGCCGTCACGACCGGGCTGGCCCCGCGACCCGGTGTCCACGGGTCAGTCACGGACGCGGTCGCGGACCCGGTCACGGACACTGTCACGGACCCGGCGGAGTCGCTCGATACCGGCCAGCCCGCCCATTGAAGGACTGCAACGGTGTGCCCCGGTCCCTGGCTCGGCAAGGGCCGGGTGGGCAACGAATGTCCGAAGCCGTCGTTCCATCGGTACACCACCCGGCCCTGTCAGAGCACAGGACCGGGGCACACTTCAATGACGGCAAAGGGATGTCCGGTGTGCCCCGTTCCTTGGCTCG